>JACPFG010000100.1 GCA_016183125.1 Deltaproteobacteria bacterium | reverse complement strand
TCGAGATGGCAATCAATTGTGCCATATGGTCACCCCCCTCCGAACCGCTCGTACACTTCCTTTCGATGCTGAATGCGCAGGATGTCTACAAGCACCTCCTGATAGCGAATGGAATAAATCATCCGGTAGACCCCGACCCGATACGACCAATACCCCTTCAAATCCCCTCGTAACGGCTTCCCCGTATGGGGATCCTGCTGCAATACATCAAAGGCCGACGCCATCTGCACCTGATGTTTCCCGGTTAACCTGCCATAGAACTTCTGCGCTTGTGGCGACAACATAACCGTCCACATTAATGACCATTATAACGATCATTTATGTCCGCGTCAACGTTATATACCAGCCTTACGACTCCTTACGACTCCGATTGACATCGTTCAACCATGAGAGTAAATGCACTCCGCATAAATCATGAAACTTCTACTCATCGCGCCGGCAGGTCTTGAAGTCCAAGGAGTTAAAGGTAAACACGTTCATCATCTCAATCTGGCGCTTATTGCAGCGCTTGCGGAACCTTATTTTGATGAAATCAAAGTCATCGAAGAGGAATTTGAACGGCTCGATTTGAACGAAACGGCGGATCTGGTCGGCATCACCATGATGACCTGCCAGGCCCCGCGCGGCTATTTTCTGGCCGACCATTTCCGAAAAAGAGGAATTCGAACGGTTTGCGGAGGAAGCCATGCCTCTTTCATGACCTCAGAATGCCAAGAACATTTCGATTCGGTCGTCATCAACGAAGTTGAAATGGTATGGGCGGAGATCATGCGGGATTTCCAATCCGACACGCTCAAACCAGTCTATCATACTAACCAGCTCATCGACCTCAAAGACCTCCCGATGCCCCGGAAGGATCTTTTCTTTAATGCGGGCACGACGCTTAACGCACAAGTGCTCCAGACAGGGCGAGGGTGTCCTCTTGGCTGTAATTTCTGCACAGTAACGTTAATGTACGGCAAGAAATTCAGAACACGTCCAGTCGAACACGTGGTGGAGGAAATCAAACGTTTTCCATCCCGGCTGTTTTTCTTCGTGGATGACAACATTTTTCTATCCAGGGAGTACGCTTACGAGCTCTGTGAGGCGTTAATTCCCCTCAAGATCAAATGGGGCAGCCAGGGATCAATGGAGCTCATCTGCCGCGACGAAGAGCTCCTGAAACTGGCATCCAAGTCCGGTTGCATCAGTCTCTTTGTCGGAATTGAATCGATCGATCAAGAGACCTTGAATGCAGCGCACAAGTCCTTCAACAAGGTCAAAAACTACGAAGAGAATATCAAAAAGATGCGCCGTGCCGGTATTAACGTGGTGGGCGCCTTTATCTTCGGATTCGATCAAGACACTCCCAAAACTTTCGACAAGGTCTATGCGTTCGCCATGAAAAACCGCTTAGCCATGGTAAACACGGGGGTCATGACCCCCTTTCCGGGGACGGAAGTCTATAAGAGAGTCAAGAGCGAAGGAAAAATCTTCGATAACAACTGGGAGCATTACACAGGCGCAAACCTCGTCTGGAACCACCCCACGATGAGCAAAGGTGAGATCGAGGAGTTCTACACCAAGTTCCGGCAGAAATTCTACAGTTGGCCTTCCATCTTCAAGCGCTTCTGGGCCAACCGAGCCCATCCCCTTTACTATTTCGGCATGAACTTCACACATTGGTGGCGAGCCTACCGCAACGGCAAACGCGCCCTCCCTTCGGTCGCCCCCTCGCTCCCCGGCCTCCTCGAATTGCCGGCTTGCGACAAACTGTAAAGACCATTTCACAGCGTCTTGAGATAGGCAAATCTGCAACCTTGAAAAATACACCGCGGCATGAATATACAGGCCCCATGTCCTCATCCATCGAACTGAACGAGCTTTTCAAAAAGGCGCTGGCGCTCATGGAACAACCGGAACGCCACTGCCTCATCACCGGCCGGGCGGGGACGGGAAAGTCGACGCTGCTCGAATATTTTCGTTCCCACACGAAAAGAAAAGTCGCCGTGCTGGCTCCCACCGGCGTGGCCGCGGTCAACATCCGGGGGCAGACGATTCATTCCTTTTTCAGATTTCGCCCGGACATTACCGTAGAGACCGCCGCGAAGGCCGCAACCCGCGCGGCCAAAAGGAAGGACGGGACCGTGTATGCAAAACTCGACGCCATTCTGATCGATGAAATTTCCATGGTTCGGGCCGATCTGCTCGACTGCGTCGACGTGTTTTTGCGCGCGGTGCGGCGACGTAAAGATGCCCCCTTTGGGGGCGTTAAGATGATTTTTATCGGCGACCTCTACCAACTTCCGCCGGTCGTCCGCTCGGCGGAGAAAAAAATTTTTACCGAGCATTATTCCGGCGTCTATTTTTTCGATTCTAAGGTGTTCGCGCAGATCGGCGATGCCTCGCCTTCGGCTCCACATGACAAGATCGAGATGATCGAACTGGAAAAGGTCTATCGGCAGAGCGACCCGGAGTTTGTCCGTCTGCTCAACGCCGTTCGCAACCGTTCGTTCACCGACGAGGACACGGCCCTTTTGAACCGGCGGTTTCAACCCCATTTTGCACCCACAGGGGAGATGTATGTAACGCTTACCGCCACCAACGATCAGGCACGGATGATCAACGCGCAACAGCTGGCATCGCTTAAAGCCAGATCGCGGCGGTATCATGGGGAGGTTGAAGGGGAATTCGCGAACGAGACGTTGCCGACGGATGAGGTGCTGGAGTTGAAGGAAGGGGCGCAGGTCATGCTGCTCAATAATGACCCGTTGGGCCGCTGGGTCAACGGGACGATGGCCGCAGTGACCCATTGCAAACCCGATGAAATCCGGGTGCGGCTGGAGACCGGCGCTGAAGAAGCAATCGAACCATTCACCTGGAATCTTTTTCGCTACGATTACGATGTCAACAAGAAGAGGCTGGTCACGGAGGATGTCGGCTCGTTCACCCAGTACCCTCTGCGCCTCGCCTGGGCCGTGACGATTCACAAGAGCCAGGGAAAAACATTTGACCGCGTCATTATTGACGTCGGCCGCGGGACCTTCGCCAGCGGGCAGATGTATGTGGCGTTGAGCCGGTGCCGCACGCTCCAGGGGATGGTGTTGAAAAAACGGCTGGAGCGCCGCCACGTGCTGATCGATTACCGTATCGTGAAGTTTGTAACCGGCTTCCAGTATGGCGTTTCGGACCGAACGATGCCTCTTCGGGAAAAAATGGGGGCGATTGAAAAAGCGATTGCCGATAAAGGGCCCTTGCGATCGTCTATCTCAAGGGGGATGACGTCAAATCGAGGCGCATCGTCAGGCCGCTGGAAATGGGCGAGATGGAATACAACGGCAGAACATTTCTCGGATTCCGGGCCTTTTGCGAAAGCCGCCGGGCAGAGCGACACTTCCGGGTCGACCGGATTCTGGAATTGCAGCCTGTCTGACGTGTCCACCGCCAAATCACAGCGTCTTGAGATACGCGATGAGGGCGTCGAGTTCGTCGGGTTTTAAGGTCGCGCCCATGGGGGCCATGGTGGGCGAGAGGCCGACGGCCTGGCCACCCTTGGTGACGATGGTCTTGAGATAGGCGTCCCCTTTACTCTTGACCCCGGCGAGGTTGCGCGGTTTCGGGGTGAGCCCCGCTGCTGCCGGGCCGTCTCCGTGTCCTGCGGGGCCGTGGCAGGTGGCGCAGAGGCGCGCGTAGATGACCTTCCCCGCGGCCGGATCGGCGGCATCGGCCTTACTAAGGAGAAGGCCAAAACCACTTAAGATAACTATGAGACAGAACAGGATCTTCATGACTCCCTCCTTAAGATCGTTTCGGATGCGCATGTTTCGCTAAATGGACAGGCCATCACCTCGCCACCGGCGCTTGCCAGACCGGCAGGGAGTGGAACAGGCGAAATCCCGAAATAGACGCAGTCCTGCTTAATCCATGCGACAAGCAGCTCCACCAACTGTAGATAAAATGGTTCCGACGTGGCGGCCTTGACCGCCGCGGCAAAATGACCGACCCACCTGCCAATGTGATCGGCCAAAAAGTGCGAGGCTGCGGCCTGGGTGATCTCGGCCTGCACAGCAAGACCGTGATGCCTGGCATTGACCTCCTTGAGGGCGAGCCAACTCAAAAAGGCCAATTCACTTTTTAATTGGTCGACCGGGCCGGTCGCTGCCGGGGTCTCCATACCGAAGGCCCGGTAAAACGCGGCCACATCGCCCACGACGGTTCCGCGGTCGCCTGCGTGATAGTTCCCCTCGCATGGGGCGACCGACACTTCAGTAACAAAGAGGCGTAGGTATTCGCTTCGTACGGCGTTCGGCCCTGCCGACTGCAGGAGATCCACCAACCGTCGCACCGGCTCGCGGAGGGCATCGCTCCCACTTGGGAGGTCGAGATCCTTGAGCAGCGCAACCAGCGGTTGCACCGTTTCCGGCCGAGGGTCGTCGAATCCTAGGGCCAAGACACGATAGAGATCGGCTCGGTGCAGTGCAGTCAGTTCTTGGGCCATATGGCTCATCTGCGTGGCTCCATGATCAGCGTCGTCCACGGGGCATAATGTTTGCGCGCGCCAATGTTCCCCTGCCCGCCATCCCATATGGCCAGGGCGATTCCTGTCGGCGTTCCGATGCGCAAGGAGGCATCGCGCGGCGAGTTAGCTGCCAGAGGACGAGTCAGCACTACTGTCCACCGGCCATCTGCCCACACGCCGCGCCCGCGCGCGCTCTGATGTTGCTTGGTCGTCAGTGTACCGAAGCCCTCGGCTATAAGTTCCTCGACAGGCGATTCACGACCCGGACGGGTCACCGGATTTTTGACATGCAAGGCCCCCCCGGCTTCCTTGGGAGTCCTTGCCACAACCTCGGCATCCGCCCAGGCGTTGGGATAGAGATCGGTCACCTGCTGAAAACCTTTGTCTATATCCTGCTGCCACAGTGCCTTCCAGTGGAGGATCGCCACCGGAGCATCCTTGCCACCCATGAACGGTGAGGTCTTGTCGATCTCGCCCACGGGGAACTGAATTGCGCAGGCGTCACTTGCCCGGTCCGTCTCTACGGCTGCATCTGGCGCCGGATCCGCCCAGGAGAGCCTGACCGCCAGCCATTTGTCGTTATGCAACGCCTTGACCACCACCTCCGGCACCGTGACCTTCGGCATGGCCGGCTGTGTGATCACCTGCGGAAAGAGCGGAATGGTGACCGCCTTGGCGCCCTCCCATGCAGACGCGCCAGGATCCGGCGCCGTAAAAAATTTCACCGGAAGCTCTGCATGCGGCACGCGAATCTCTTCAGCAACCGCCGTCGACGCAAGCCCCGCAACAAGTGCAAGGGCCAGCGGCAGGACCCGCCCATAATATGGATTATGCGTTTTCATGC
>JACPFG010000026.1:4243-23410 GCA_016183125.1 Deltaproteobacteria bacterium | reverse complement strand
TTCATCGCCAGGTCCATCACCTTGCATATTTTCCGCGCGTGCATCTCGCCTAACGACCCGCCAAACGCCGCGAAGTCCTGGGCGAAGACGCAAACGGGACGGCCGTCAATCTTGGCATGCCCGGTGATGACGCCATCGCCGGCCGGTTTTTTCTTTTCGAGGCCGAAATCGGTGCATCGGTGGGTAACGGCCGCGTCCAGCTCGGTGAACGAGTCGGGATCACATAGGATGTTGATCCGTTCCCGTGCCGTACATTTTGTGGGCCCCTTTTCCGGTGCCATCGCCGCATCCAATATGCGGAAGATCGGGTGGAGTCAAAGGAAAGAAAAATGGGATAATTTTCTTGCGCCGCCGTTTGGTACCCGGTACCCAATGCACATGCGCTTTACGCATGTTGATCATATCGGGATTGCCGTCGAAAATCTGGAAGAGGGGATTGCGACCTATACCCTACTCTTCGGCTGCGGACCGTCACGGCGGGTGACCGTTATCTCCGAACAGGTTGAGGTGGCTTTCTTCAACGTCGGTCCGACACGGATCGAGCTCCTGGCCGCGACCGATTCCACCAGCCCGGTCGCGAAATTTTGCGCCAAACGTGGGCCAGGTATCCATCACATCGCCTTTGCCGTACCCGACTTGGCCACCGCCGTAAGTGCTCTCAAGGCCGATGGCATGACGCCGACGACTGACGGCGTGCGCTATGGGGCCGGTCGGCACAAGATCGCGTTTCTACATCCCAAGCAAACCGGCGGGGTACTCATCGAACTTGTCGAGAAATAGGCGCAGATCGTCAGTGATCTTCAGATGTTACATGGGGGTGGAACGCCCCCTTTTATACGACGGGTTGATGGGTTCCAAAGACTGCACGGAGTGTATCGCTGATTTCGCCGAGTGTGGTGTAACTGCGCACGCAATCCACAATGGAGGGGAGGATGTTAGCGTCGCCCTTGGCGGCCGTGGTGAGGGCTGCCCGCGCGGTGGCGACGGTCTTGGCGTTGCGTTCGGTGCGGACCTTTGCCAGTCGCTCTCGTTGCTTGCGTTCAAGGGCGGGATCAATCTTGAGGATTGGCGGGGAGACACGCGCATCGGTCGTGAAGGCATTCACGCCGACGACGATCCTCCTCTTTGTCTCGATCTCCTGTTGCGCGGCATATGCTGAGTTTTGGATCTCTGCTTGAACGAATCCCGCCTCTATAGCCTTGACCGCCCCACCCATCCGATCGATCTGCTCGATATAGTTGCGGGCTAAGCGCTCGATCTCGTCAGTTAGGCGCTCTACTAAATACGACCCACCCAAGGGGTCCGCCGTATCGGTAATTCCCGTCTCATGCGCGAGGATCTGCTGTGTGCGAAGCGCAGTGCGCGCGGTCTCTTCGGTCGGCAGGGCAAGGGCCTCATCCTTGGCGTTAGTGTGTAGGCTCTGCGTACCGCCCAGTACAGCGGCCATTGCCTGGTAGGCCACGCGAACGACATTGTTATCGATCTGCTGTGCCGTGAGCGTGGATCCGCCGGTTTGGGTGTGGAAGCGCAGTCGGCAGGCGTCATCGCCAGCGCCGAATCTTTCGCGCATCAGCCTGGCCCAGAGGCGGCGTGCGGCACGAAACTTAGCAACCTCTTCGAGGAAATTATTGTGGGCGTTAAAGAAGAAGGAGAGGCGGGGGCCGAAGAGATTGACATCCATTCCTCGGTCGACGGCAGCTTGCCGGAGATCGGGACTGGGTTCCACGTGGGAAGCCTGTCCGAGCAGTAGGCGATGATATCGGTCGTGAGGCGCATCGAAGGTGCCGGGGGATAGATATAGTTTCCCCGGGCTGCGTACTCCTTTAGGAGATCGTTTTGGACCGTTCCGGCAAGTTTTGTCGGCGAGAATCCGTTCTTCTCAGCCACCGCGACATACATAGCCAGCAAGATGGCGGCCGTGGCGTTGATTGTCATCGAGGTGGAAACTTTTTCCAATGGGATCTCGCGGAAGAGCACCTCCATATCGGCCAGCGACGAGATCGCTACACCCGCTTTACCTACCTCGCCTGCTGCCATCGGGTGGTCGGCGTCGTACCCGAGCTGGGTAGGCAGATCGAAGGCGACCGAGAGGCCGGTCACGCCATGGTCCAAGAGATAGCGATAGCGCGCGTTCGATTCCTCGGCGGTGCCGAACCCGGCATATTGCCGCATCGTCCAGAGCCGGTGGCGGTACATTTCCGGGTAGACCCCGCGTGTGAAGGGAAATTGTCCCGGCTCCCCCAGGTTCGGATCGTGGCCATGCACTGGAGCGATATCTAGCCTACTTTCGCCTCATTGGCCACCGTTTAATAAGAGGTAACCTCTGAAAAAGGCCCATCTGCTACGTTGCCGTCGTCGGCACTCCTTGCGGCGTACCTTGCAGTACGCCTCAGTCGGCCTCCTCCGGCTGTCTTGCATCTGGGCCTTTTTGAGAGGTTACGGAAAATTTGAGTTTTTCAGCGGTTATAAGAGGTAGACCGTGCCTAAAATTCGGAATTTAGACAACGACGTGTTCTAAAGGTTGAACAAAATTGCAATTCGTTCCCGCCGGCTGCGCAGCGCTATCCGTTAACTAGTTGAGTGAATGATGATTTTCATTTCGGCATTGTCTGCCGATGAAATGGCACGTTCCTTGCTCATGGAGAACGATATGCAACCGATTCGTCCGATAATGATGGGCTCCCTTTTCTTGATCTCTATGGCCTGGTCATCGGCAGGGTGGGCGCGATCTAACACTGTACCCGATGGCGACATTGCCGAACTGGTTGCGGAGGCCAAAGCTCGCTCGCTTCGATTTGACAATGCTGGGGCATTGGCTGTCGCGAAAGAGGCGGTTCGGCAGGCGGAGGCGATGAGAGGGACTACTAAGCTGGCTGAGGCGCGCCTGGGGGAGGCACTCCTTACCTTGGCGATGGCACATCATGCCATGCGGGATGCCGCCGGTGTTAAGTCTGTAGCGGACCGGTTTGCCGCTGTAGCGCCAAATGTGCCCGTAGATACGGTAGAATATCCACCGTCAGTGGTCTCCGCCATAGCCATGGCCCGCGCCGCCAACGGAGTTGGGGCGCCTGGTCTCACCACAGCGCCTGAAACGGCACCGGCAGTTTCCGATGTGCAGAGAGATCGCCGTCGCACGGTGTCACCAATAGTTTGGGGTGCCGTAGGTGTTGGAGTTGTAGGTGGGATAGTAGCGGCCCTCTTTGCCGGCCATGGTGGCGAGGCGCCGACCACAGGAGCCGTAGCGGTCAGTTTTCGTTAGGAGCGGATGATGCGTACCTATTTTTCAAGTTTGTGTCTCTTGCTGGTCGTCGGTTGTGCCGGATGCGGTGGCCATGGAGGCACATCGCTCGCCAACGGCGGCGCACTGCAACTTGTCGTGACGGGCGCAAAGGCGGTTGCCGATGCGCCGGCGCGTACGCGAGTGACGAGTTATCGCGTTATCATCTCCGGCCCGGACATTGCTCCTATCGATGTCCTCTTCGATGGAACGGTCGACAGCGGGATTATCGACGGCATTCCAGTCGGAACGGATCGTCGGATCGACGTCACGGCGCAAAACGCGGATGGAGAGGGCGGCGAGACCGCAGCTGTCGAGGTGGCGCTGGATATCGTGCCGATATTTGCCAATCTGCGCGATGGGAACACTGTGCCAAATACGCGCTTGCGTCTAGATCTCCTCGGGGCACCTGGCCATCTGCTCGAAGTGGAGACGGGGGCACTGGCAACCGGTGTTGCCGCCGATATGAGCACCGGTGCCGCAACTGTTGTGCCGCCGCGATTGGCGCCAGGCCAATATGAGATCCGGGTGCGGGATCTTAAGACCGGCCGTGCATCGACTGTAGCGGTCCAGATCGTCGACGGGACCAAGAGGAGAGGGGCGCCGCTGGTAGTTGCTGGAAGTCAGGCGACCGAAGTTGGGGACGCCATTGGGGTCATCCCTCCCGCCTTGAGCGGGAGCTGGCCGATGCGCTCGCATCGATTCATCGATCATGCGTGGTAAGGAGTATTGTATGCGCGGACGGGGGACATTATTGATGCTGCTTTGCAGTTGGGCCTTTGCTTCCTGTGGAGCCGGCGCTGATGCGCCCTCCCCGCCGGAACCGGAAGAGAAGACCGAATCGGCCCTATCATCCACATCGCCACCACCTGCTGCGGAGGAAACATTGTTCCCCTCCCCAGAGATCCCGCCCTCCCCTCCTGACGCCGATGGAGATGGCATCCCGGATACGGACGATAATTGCCCTGCCGTGGCAAACCCAGATCAGACAAATTGGGACCGGGCCCAGGAGGCGGAGATATTAGGCGATGCATGTGACGACGATGACGATAACGATGGGCTGACCGATGACGAAGAGAGAGGTCTGGGCGTTGACTGGCGGATTACCAACCCGCTCGATCCTGATACCGATAAAGATGGGGTGCACGACGGTCTGGACAACTGCCCAGCAGAGATCAACGTCGCCCAATACGATAACGACGGGGACGGTTTTGGCGATGACGATCAGCATGAAGGATCCGCCTGCGATTGCAACGACTCCGACGGAACTATTCATCCAGCCGCAACCGATGATCCGGATGTTTTTGGGGTGGACCGGAATTGTGACGGTGTCGATGGGGAGGAGCTAGAGGCGATCTTTGCCTCACCTGTCGGGGACGATACACAGCTCGGTACGCGGCATGCCCCGGTCCGCACCGTGGCGCTGGCCGCGGCGCTGGCCGGAGCGGAGGGAAAGGATGTCTATCTGGCGGCGGGTGAATACGACACGACGGCTCTGGTATGGCCGGCGCAGATCCGGATCTTCGGCGGCTATGCACCGGATTTTTCGGCACGCGATGTGCGTATGATGGTGAGCGAGTTAGTTGCCGGCGGCGCAACAACGCTGACGATTGCGCCACCCGCGCAAGCCGTAACCCTTGACGGTGTTACCCTGCGTAATGAAGGCGCAGACCTGGGCTCGACTGTTTTACAGGTCGCACAGGCAGAGGCCGTCGTGCGCTATAGCTCCCTGCTGGGCAGCCTCTCGTCCAATGTGACCTATGGCGCTATTGTGGCGGCGGGAGGAGAGCTGCGCCTGGAAGGGAGCTTTGTCGATCCTGGCGGGGAGGCCGGGAGCGCCGCGTCGGTAGGCCTACTGGCCGATGGTGGTGATGTCACACTGATCAACAATATCATCCGTGGCGGCAATGGGGACCAGACCGAAGGGGTAGTGCTGCGCGCCAGTCTGGCTATTTTGCTTCATAACACCATTGATGGGGGATCGAGCGGCCCCGTGGCCCACACGGCCGTGGCACTACGGTTTGCCGATAGTGCACCGCTACTTCTGAACAATATTCTCCTCACCCATGGACCGGCCACGGATCAGGTTGCGCTCTGGTGCGAAGAAGGACAGCCGGTCGACAGCAAGCTCCACTCCAACCTATTTGCCGCCCTCCCAGCCGGGCAATACAATCCGCTCCTGGTCAATTGCGAGGGCGACTTCTTTTACGAGGCGGCCGATCTTCCTGCGGCTCCATTCGGTGCAGGGAGCAGTGCCTCCGCTAACGCCGATTTTGCGCCGTGTGAGCTGCTTTCCCAGTTTGTGCATCAGCTCAGGGTTTGAGGGATCCGCCTCCAGCTCCTTCTGAACCGGCGGAAGCGTCTCCTTCTCATCCTCTTGCTGCTTCTGATCCCTATCGATGGCCTGCGCGCTGGCGTCCCCGAGGCTATTCACCCTACCACAGGCGAGCCGATCCGCTGGGCCGATCCGCAAGCCATTCCTTACTGGCTCGATCCTGGTCCGCTCGGACGCCTCTCCCATACACAGACCAGGGAGCTGATCGAGGCGATGATGGGGGTCTGGGAAGAGGTCGATACGGCGCAATTTCACTGGCAGTTTGCCGGACTTTTGGAAACGAATGTCACTGGGGCGAACGTGGGGGATTTTGTGAACGGCACCGTCTGCGCGGATGACCTGGCGCCTTCGATTCCGGCCATGAAGGCAGGCCAGAGTCCGATCATCTTTGACGATGATGGCACAATCATCGATCTGCTTGCCGGCACCGGGGCATCGCGCAAGATCGTAGGGCGCTCAGGTTTCAGATGTTACGATGGGAGCCTGGCCAATCCGCTGGCGGTGACCCAGGCATTCGTCATATTAAATGGCCGGTTTATCGACGGTGCGGACGATCCTGTAGATCTCTCGACAAATGCGTATGCGGCGATCATGCTCCACGAATTGGGGCACTATCTAGGCCTGCATCATTCGATGGTGAACGAGACGATCTTTACCGACCTTCTCTATGGCAAACGACCGGCTACCGATTCCCGCTTTATCCCCGTCATGTATCCACTCGTTCATCCTGAAACGATTGCGGGTACTGTCCTAAAACCGGACGATGTCGCCGCTATTTCGGCGCTTTATCCCACGCCGAGTTTTGCAACAACCGGCGGCACGCTGAAAGGGACGATCTTCACGGCGCAGCGTATCCCCTTTCGGGGGGCGAATGTGGTGGCGCGCCGGCAGGACGACCCGCTCTGTCAGGCGGTCGCGACGATCTCTGGGCGCTTCTGCACGCCGCTTATCGACGGGCAGGGGAGCGTGAGCGTACTGGGTGAACAGTGCAAACAGCAGGACAATTCTCTCGGTGGCTACCGGATCGAAGGGTTAACGCCCGGGCCGTACACTATAGAGGTGACGGAAATCACAACGAGTAACGGGGCACGGCTTAATATGTTTCCGAAGGCTTACGGCGCCGATCTGCCCGGTCCTGCGGAGTATTACAATGCGAAGGACGCTGCGCAGGAAGAGCTGCTTCTCAAATCCCTAATCCAGGTTTCCACCGGGGCAATGATCGAAGATCTCGATATCTTTCTTGCCCAGGACTCCGCCGGGGCTGCCAAGGCAATGGGGCTTCCGAGTACGGATGGTATTGAAGGCGCCCCTTGTGTTTCCGATCCGGTCGATTACGATCAGCTGCTTGCCCTGGTAGCGACCGAAGAGAACGGCGTAGCGGGAGGTGAACAAACATCGGCATCGGGGGATCTCCCCGCGACCAATGCCGGTGGTTGCACGTTGGCCGCTGAAGCGACTCCGACTACGGCTCACAACGCCATGGCTGTCGTGATCCTGATGGGGATTGCCGGATATGGCCTAGGACGATCTGTCCGGCTACGGGTCGGGCGTCGCTTCGTGTGGCTATCCTTGTTCCTCCTCCCGTATGGTGTAGCGCAGGCCACTACCATCCTCCCCACGGCACCAGGTGAGCTCGTGGCAATGGCTTCGATGATCTTTCACGGCGAGTGCATCGATGTCCAGGTGCAGACCGATGCGCGCGGGCTGGTTGTGAGCGAACTCTCATACATAGTCCACCGGATGATCAAGGGAACTGCCGCGCCGGTAGTAACATTCCGTGTAGTTGGCAACTCGATCGGTGAGCTTGGACGGGAGGCGGTTCTGTTCCTCTATCCTGAAAGTGCGTGGGGACTAACCTCGACGGTCGCCGGGCCGCAGGGCCGGTTCCCCGTCGTTACCCTATCCGACGGAACGAAGGTCGTCCGCAATCCGTTTCACTCGCCCGCCGCAAGGCTTGCGTCCGGGAAGGCCGCAACGGCCATCCTCGGTGGGTCGGTGTCGTCCCCTACATTCATTTCGCCCGACACACTGCTCGACCGTGTCGCGCATTTCGTCCAGCCCCAGGGGCCGTAAATCGCCGCATCTGATCGTGTGGTGCGACGAGGAGGGGGCCCAATGGAATTGCCTCATATCTACGGCAGGTACACATTGCTCGAACGACTCGCCAGCGGCGGGATGGCCGAGGTCTATCTGGCCAGGTATGCCGGCGAACGGGGATTTACGAAGATCGTCGCGATAAAGCGGATCCTTCCCACGTGGTCCGATGACCCGCACTTCGTGGCGATGCTGATAGACGAGGCCCACGCACTCTCCCATCTACAGCACCAAAATATCGTACAGGTCTATGAATTGGGCAAGGAGGGGGAGACCTATTTTATCGCTATGGAGTTCGTCGGCGGGATGGATTGCCGGACATTGCTCCGCCGGATGAAGGCGAGCGGGAGGGATCTCACGCGGGCCCAGTCGCTCTATCTGATCACCGAGGTCCTGAAGGGTTTGGCATTCGCTCATACTCAAGTCGACGAACAAGGTCGAGAACTAGGGATCGTCCATCGGGACATATCGCCGCAAAACATTCTTATCTCCTTTAGCGGCGAGGTGAAGATCGCCGACTTCGGAATTGCTAAGGGGGCGCATCGCCATCGCCAGACGCGCGCGACCCAGGTCAAGGGTAAGTATGCATACATGGCACCGGAACAGGCCCTAGGTGCGCCGGTCGATCCCCGCGCCGACCTCTTTGCAACAGGGGCCTTATTGTACGAACTGCTGACAGGCGTCCCATGTTTTGACGGGCCAAATGACCTGGCAATACTAGAGCGGGTCAAACATGCGGCGATGCCGCCAAATTGGGAGCGCCCCTTCGAGCCTACTTTACGCGAGATCCTTAAACGCGCGTTGGCCCGCGAGCCGGCACAACGCTATCCGACTGCACATGCCTTTCTGGAGGAGGTGACTCGCTACACAATGACCCGGCGGCTGCTGATCCATGGGCTCGATCTGGCCCAACAACTGCGCGCACTGTTTCCGGACGAGGTCGCAAGGGCGGCGGCCAGGTTGGGGACCGGCAAACCGCGAGGGATAACCCGTGCCGCCGGAAATGCCGAACGGAGCGCTCCCATCGAACGGACGCGGGGATACACGACCGGTGTGCCACGGCAGGACCGCTGGCGCGGGTGGTCGGTCCTTCTAGAGGCCGGTCGCCGCGTATTGTTAAGTGCGGGCGCAATAGGTGGTGTTACATTGGCCGCCCTTGCGCCGAACCATCATCCGGCAGTGGCCATGCGCACGCAGCTTAGGCAGATGCCGGCCACTGTGGCTCCGGCTAAGGTAGATACCACATCGGCATCCGAGTCGGTGGCCCAGGCCGCTTTACTGCCCGTGCTCCAACCGCCTGCCGTGATTGAGCAGCCACGTCCCGCGGCAACACACGGCACGCTCAGCATCCAGGCCCGTCCCTGGGGGACGGTGACGATCCCTGGCGTGATGTCCGGAAAAGAGGCGCCGATCGGAATGAAACTCGCGGCAGGCAGTTATCCGGTGCGCGTCACCCACAGCGCTACCCAGCGGAGCGTGGCCGTACGGGCCGTCATCCGTCCGGGCGGCAAGACCACCTGTTTTGCCACTTTCGCCGACGAGGCAACTATCCGATGCCGATGATAAACGTGTATTTCCGAGCTCTCCCGCGTCGGCAGACGCCGGTCGGGCCACGTTGCTGTGGTATAAAATCACATTTTATAAGCGGTAACCCACTGAAATCATTACTCTCTCTAAAAAAACACGCAACTTTTTTGACAGGCTGCCGATAACCGGGGTAGAAGTGGCGCAGTTCCATTCCCTTGAAAGAGAACTCTGGCCGGTACACAAGCGATTGCGGGTGCTTGCAGAACTTGCCGACACCCCTCGATGATCACTTATCACCTTACTCCGTCACCCATGGGCTCCAGTCGGGGTGGGAGATTAAGTTGAAAGGTACTGTTCCTGTCGGAGGGTGTTTCCGACGCTGGTGATGAATTCCTCCGCCTCTGTCAGGCGATTTTTTGCATCTTCCTCGGTGAACGGAATTTCAGGGCGATAGTCGGACTCCTCCCGGGCCTTTTGCGCATGGCTCAAGATGGTCGAATAGCGTTTAGGGAAAATCGCCGTCCGGATAAAGTGGAGATTGAAGAGACGAACCAACCCCTCATGAGAACGTGCCTCTATCCCTTGGGTCAGCAAGAGTGCCGAAACATAATGAAACACAGCGTAATAGGCGCGGGAAATGCACCCGTCAAATTCCTTGTTTTGGAAGAGGAGGTGCGCCTGGCGTAACGCGGCATCCCCTTTCTCTACCTCAAGCTTCACGTTCACTTGTTTATTGACGTCGTTCACAGTGGAATTCCCTCTGCCTGGATATCCAGGGCAATGCGACGCTCCCGATCCAACAAGGTCTGAAACTCCTCAACGGACATGACCAGCGGTGCAATGTGGACCCATTCCTCAAGAAGGAGGTCGTTCGCAATGTCCCAAATCATTTCCTTTGTTGCGCGATTGGACTTCGTGAGAAGCACGAGTACATCTACGTCCGATTCTTCGTGGCTCTCCCCCCGTGCGCGGGATCCGAAGAGGCGGAACGTTGTTGCCGTGGGTCCAACGGCACTGGTGACCCGTTGTTTGAATGCGGCAACGCAACGTTCCTCCAATGGCGTTAATCCGAGCATGTCACAAAAATAAAGGAATTATCGAATCGGCACAAGTGAAAATACGAGAGCTTTTTACTCCGTCACCCATGGGCTCCAGTCGGGCAGACTCCCGTTCCCCTTGGAGAGCTTTGTCTGGTGGGCGCCGTCGTAGCGCATCATGTAGATCTGCGGGCTGCCGCCGCGGGTCGAGCTGAAGGTGATGTACCGCCCGTCGGGCGCCCAGCGCGGGTGTTCGTTGCTGCCGGCCCCGGAGGTGAGCCGCTGGATGTTCGTCCCGTCGGAGTTCATCACGAATATGTCGTAGGTCCCGCTGCTCCGCCCGCAGAAGGTGATCTTCTGGCCGTCCGACGACCAGTCGGGCGAGTCGTTTTGATAGCCGACGAACGTCAGCCTCTGCACCGTGCCGCCACCCACCGGTTGGCGATAGATGTGCAGCTTGCCGCCCCTCTCCGAGGCGAAGACAATGTCGTTACCCTCGGGAGAAAAGCGCGGAGCGATATCGATCCCGAAGGCCTGCGTGAGCGGGCGGAGATCGCTGCCGGCCGTGTTCATCAGATAGAGATCCATGTCCCGCTCCATCCCCGACGCGAAGGCGATAAGCGAGCCCTCTCGCGACCATGCCGGTGTGATGTTCGTGCTCCTGTTGCTTGTCAGTCGGCGACGGTGCCCTGTTCGCATGTCCGCGCTGTAGATATCGGGAAAGCCGTCCACGTACGAGACGAAGACAAGCTGCTTGCCGTCGGGCGCCCAGGCAGGGCCCAGGTTGTACGACTTATCCTTCGTAAGCCTGGTGTTGTTCTCGCCGTCCACCTCCATCACGTAGATCTGTTTCCAGTGCTTGCGCCGGCTCGTCTCCGACGTGTAGGCGATGCGGCTTGCGAACGGTCCGCGCAGACCGGTGGTGGATAGCAGGACCTCGTCTGCAAACCGGTGTCCAATGAAGCGCAGATTCTTCTGTTCGTATGTGTACTGCTTCTCCATCTGCAACTGGCGTGAATGCGGATCGAAGAGCTTGAGATCAACCGTGATCCGGCCGCCCTCCATCCGGGCGATCCCCTTCACCACTGCCATGGCGCCGATTGCGGTCCATTTCTGAAAATCGATCGTGTTTGCTGTGACGGCATCGCTCCGGTCGAGGTAGGCCGACGGACCAATCACGAAAAAGTAGCCGGAGAGTTCCAGATCGCGCCGGATCATGTCGGGGATCTTCTTCGTCAGATTGTCCATCTCGTGGAACCCCTCGGTCTTGGCCAGATTGGCGATCGCGATTGGGAAGCGCTTCTCCGCCGGTTGGTCGATCACGATATGGATCTGCGCCGCCGCTAAGCGTCCGAGCAACATCACTATTATGATCATGCTAAGTTGCGAACCGCGTTTCATAAACTGTCCTCCTACCGTTATCGCACGACAAAATCAACAGTGAATCCCTTGCCGAGGGCCAACTCCCGGATGAGGTCTGGCGGCGCAGGCAGCGGGGTGGCCCGCTGGACCGCCCGCATCGCGCTGGCGTTGAATGCTGCGTTGTCCGATTGTTTCATCCAGTTGGTTGCCGTAATGTAGCCGCTGGCATTGATCCGGACGGAGATCATCGCGCGGGGCCTCAAGTTGGGCGGCAGGTCGCGCGTGCCGACCGGCGGTATCCACTCGCGCAGGATCTTGGCCCGGACCATCGCCCGGTAACGCATCAGCTCTGCCTCTGCTGGGATCTCCGCGAGCGGTTTATCAGATGTCCCATAGAGAGAGCCCTCCGAGGGATTTTTTACCTGTGCCATTGCCGGCGGTTTATCGCGTGTGCGCAGTTGCTCATCGATCTTTTTTAGGGCCGCATCCATCTTGCGGTCTACTGGCACTACCTCGGGCCGCGCCGGCGGCTTCGACTGAACCCTGGGGTGGGTCATTGCGGGCGCCGGCTCGGGAAGGGGCGGTTTAGTAGGCACCGGCGGCAGAGGTGGCGGCGTTTCCTTGGCAAGAGGTGTCTCCGGCAAGGTCTTCGTCTCGTTAATCCCAAGGCCCACATCCTCGCTGGTGCCGCGTGGCAGTTCGATCATGACCACATCGATCGGTTCGTGGGCCTTGGGTAGCCATACCCGCGGGCCGATAACAAGGGCTGCCAAGAGCAAGGTCAGGTGGATAAGTGCGGAGTAACCGATGTAACGCTGCAGGGGGAGGGGTTGCATGGATCCCTTACGGGTGCGGTGCGGGGCCTGCCTCCTCGGCCCGTTTCCCCTCCGGTTGCGTCATCATCCCGATCCTCTCGATCCCGGCCAGCTTGGCCAACGCCAGTACGCGGGCCACCTCGCCGTAACGGATCTCCTGGTCGGCCCGAAGGTAGAGGTCCTTGGTTGTTCGGCGCTCGAAGAGCTCCTTCAAGTATTGTTCGAGTCGGGACGCAGCGATAGGTGTTGGATCGTCACCTAGGAACATCTGGCCGTCCTTCCTGATAGTCAGGATAATGTCGTCCTTCTTCCTTTCGATCTCAGGGGCCTTCGTGCGCGGCATGTTAACCGCAATCCCTTGTGCGAGCAGGGGCGCCGTAACCATGAAGATGATCAGCAACACCAAGAGGACATCGCAAAACGGCGTGATATTGATCTCCGCCAAGGCCCTATTATGCGTGTGGTTAGTGAAGGCCATGTTTTAGCGCGCGAAATATTCTCTCTGGATCCGGTGGCTAAGATCGTCCGCGAACTGCTCGACCTCGCGGGATAGCAATCGTATCTTATTGACAAAGAAATTATAGAAGATCACTGCTGGGATCGCCGCCGCGAGGCCTACCGCAGTGGCGATCAGCGCCTCTGCGATATGAGGCCCCACCACCGCCAGGCTGCTCGACCCCTCCCGACCGATCTTCCAAAATGCGCTTAAGATTCCCCAAACAGTTCCGAAGAGTCCGATGAAAGGGGCCGCACTTGCGGTTGTGGCAAGAAAGGGGACGAAGTATTCCAGCTGCTCTATCTCCTCTTCGGTACTCCTCTGTATCTGTCGTTGGATATGGAGGAACCGGTCATTACCCACATCCGACTCCTTTAACCCCGCCAGGCCGGTCTTAAAGATATTAAGCGCAGGGCTCTTCCTAAATGTCGACTTGGTGACAAAGGCCTCCAGCGTCTTGGCCCCCCAAAAAGTGGCTAGAAATTGCGCCGTCTTGCGCCGGGCCTCTTTAAGCTGAGACCACTTCATAGCGATGATCCCCCAGCTCACGACCGAAAATCCTAACAGCAGAAGCAGTGTGCCCTTAATAACTGCGTCCGACTGCCATACAAGCGACAACATGGAGCTCTCTTCCACGACTGGCCTCCTCCGAATGGTTGATAATTGCCGCATAGTGACGAACAGCGTCGTGGATGTCAAGACCCTCGGACAATTGATCTTGCGGGCATGTCGTTCGATATGATATCGAATGCCGCATGATCGCGACACGCGCGCGCGGGGGACGGCGGAGATCGATCGGCTGCGTAGGCGCGTGTCTGACGGCATCGGTCCTGATGGCGCCGGCTAGCGCTGCGGCCCTCTCCGAAAAGGGATTCGAGTCGCTCCACATCTTCAGCAAGGTCCTGCACCAGATCGAGGAGTACTACGTCGAACCGGTGGACGAGCCGCAACTTATCCGCGGTGCTATCCGCGGGATGCTCGATTCACTAGACCCCCACTCCGCGTACATGGCGCCACAATATTACCGTCAATTGAAGACCGAGACAGGCGGGCGATTCGGTGGGGTAGGGATCGAGGTCACCTTTAAGAAGGGCTGGATTACCGTAGTGGCTCCGATCGAGGGCTCGCCTGCAGCCAGGGCAGGGATCAAGGCAGGCGACCGGATCACGAAGATCAACGGGGTTTCTACAAAGGAGATGGATATTGGAGAGGCGGTGGCGCGGATGCGCGGCCGTCCCGGCTCTAAGGTTGTGCTGACGATCATGCGGGGCGAGGGGCGCCATCTGCTTGACGTGGCCCTCCGCCGTGAGGTTGTGCGCGTAGCGAGTGTCCGCTCGGAGATCCTTGACGGGGACGTCGGTTATGTACGGATCGTCAGTTTTCAGGAGCAGACGGAGCGCGATCTGGCCCAGGCCCTGGCCGATCTGGCAGGGCGCGGCGCCTTAAAGAAGGGGTTGGTCCTAGATCTTCGAAACAATCCTGGAGGCTTGCTCGACCAGGCCGTCGGAGTTGCAGACCTCTTTATCGAGAAGGGGGTGCTTGTCTCCACTGAGACGCGCAAAAAGGTGATAGATCGGCGCGAGGCGCACGCGGAGGGGACGCAGCCGTGGTATCCTATGATGGTCCTGGTCAACGGGGGGTCGGCGTCGGCCTCGGAGATCGTTGCCGGTGCGCTCCAAGATCATAACCGCGCGATAGTGTTAGGGACGCAGACCTTCGGGAAGGGCTCGGTGCAGACAGTTGTCGAATTAGATGATGGCTCGGCGCTTAAACTGACTATTGCTCGCTACTACACACCCGGAGGACGTTCGATCCAGGCCTTCGGGATTACACCGGATCTTGTCGTGGAAGAGCCGACCAAGGAGCGCACTACCGAGGAGGCGACACAGCCGGAGGCGGGACCTCGCCGCCGGGTGACCGAGAAGGAGCTGCCGGGCCATCTGGTAAGCGAGGATGGACACACCCGGCTCCCAAAACGGCCTCGTATTAAACTACCCCGCATAACCGTTTCGAAGATGGTCGAGGACTATCAACGGGAAGTCGCACTTGCCTATCTGAAATCGCTATCAAATTGAGATAGACGCCCACAAAGTGAGTAATTTTTCACCTTTTTTTGCTCTTGGTTTGTAAAAATTATAATTAATTTCAATAAGTTATAACTTATACCCCGTGGCATGAAAATTGCTCGGGATGTTTACGTGACCTCCCGGTATTGTGGCATCTTCCTTTTGCTCTTCGTCCTATTAGTGCCTCAGGGCTCTGCAGGGATCACAACAGGCCAGATGCCGCAGGCAATGACGGCCGGTGGAGCAGTGTTAACCCCAGAAGTGAAGCCGAGTCGATTAAGTTTGCTTAGCACGACGACGATCCGCTGGATCGACCGCGCACTCAATGCCAAACGGCGTCCATGGTATACGAAACGGCTTACAGGTGTCGCTAAGGTTACTGCAGAGACGGTCTTCCTCCCAGCGCCGAAGGTCATTTCGCCAACTCCTAGTGGGTTGACTGCCAAACGGCCTCCGGCGGGACCGATGTCGTTGCCGATAACAGCCCCTTCGGTACTACCGGCAGCGCCGCTCATTGTCAGGTCCAAACCGGTTACTATGTCCAAACCGGTTACTATGTCTAAGCCGGTTACCATCACGCCAGCACCACCGGCAGCGCCGTCTAAGGACCTGTTAGGTTTAAGCTCTATCCCGGTGGAGTCGCCGACAATACTGCCATCTACGGAGACAAAGAGGTCGTCGCAGGCGACTGCACAGGCGGCAGCCGGTAGCCCTGGTCCCACAACGCCGACAATCAAAGCGCAGGGCGCACCGGCGCAGAAGGTCCCCGCACTTTCGCCTGCTGCAACTACTACTGGGGTTACGGTACCGGAGAGTAGATCCGGTGGGACCGTGGTTTCGCAAGCCCCTGCGGCTGTTACTACTAGGGCAGTAGAGCCGGCGGCCGTGCCGCGCAGTACCGGCGAGGCCGAAACTATCCCGTCACCTGCGGCACCGACCCCTGCCCCTGCGCCTACGACCAGACCGCAAGAGGTTGCTCCCGCAACTGATGGAGATACGGCTGGGCGTTCGCGATATTTCTCTTGGCCGCCGGATCGATATCCTCTCTCCGGTCAGGTGATCAGCGCGGCGGCGATGGGAGATCATGCTGTTGTTGTGCACGGCGAAGCAGCCGGCGCCCGGACGATGACCCCTCTCCTTCTTATTTGGCGCACGCTCGATAACGTAGCGCTGTCATGCATCTTGCCTCGCCGCGCGCAGGCGGTCATCGGCGCACAGCCCGACCTGATCCTCGTTTACCTCGATGGAATTGAGGTGATCCGCAATGTAGCTTCACTGCTCGGTCGCGCGACACTCGACTGGCGTGCCCCAGCGGATTTAGGTCGCCCGACGCGGTCCTGCGCAGAGGTAGGGTTGGCGGCCCAGTCGGCATTTCAGGTGCCGGAGGGGGCCGGTCAAATTCCGCAAACGGCGCTCGTTGCCGACCTGAATCGTGATGGAAGCCTCGATCTTGCGACAGTGATTTTGCCACGTGCGGAACGCAACGCCGCCCCTGCTCCGAGATTGATTAGGCTGCTTAGCAGGCCGCAAGGAGAGCGCTTCGTGGCGCAACAGACGCTTACCACGGAGCTTCCGGCAGGGGCGCGAGTGGCGCTCGCCCATCTCGTGGCGCATCAGGTGACGCAGCGCGGGGCCATACTCCTCGGCAGCGCCGGTGGCGAGGATATCGTCCGTTGCGAGGATCTTGATGCGGAATCGGCACGGTGTAGTGTGCAGCGCGGTACGTTCCCCGCATTTCTCGCCAGCCCCGATCGCTGGCCAGCGCCACTGGCGGTGATGGCGGACGGAAACGCGATGCAATGGCGCGGAGAGCGGGAGACGACTATGGTTCCAGTGGGGAAAATCGGCACGGTTCCTCGCGGGGTGGGGGCCGCGAGCTTCCTTACTCGTTATGAATATCTGGGCGGGGCGCTCCTCCGTCCTGTAAATGAAGCGGGGCATGTCGTAATTACCGAGGATGATGGACTTAGGCTCTTTGCGTGGGGTCCCGCAGGACTGGTCCGAGAGGCGGGAGAGTACTACCCCTGTCAGCGCGGACGGCCGCTGGCCCATCCGGGGTTGGTCCGTATTAAGGCCGATCTCGAAGGGGGCGAGGACGCGGTCTATTTCTGCAACGACCCGGAGGACGGGGCATTCATGGTCCTGCTTAAGAACCGGCCGGAGCCCCCCGCCGTGCGGGCAGTTGTGGTGCCGGGCCGTCAGGAAATGAATTTGATCGCTAATATTGCGATCGCCGACGGCGAGCAGTGCCGCTACACCTGGTCGGTGAGATTCAAAAACGGCACGGACGTCTCTTTTAATCTAACAGACGCAGATCAGCCGATAGCCAAGTTTGCACTTCTTAATGCACCCTCTGCCCCGCCTAGCAGGTCTTCGCTGGGCAGAGTCGTTGACGGTATTGTGCCTAATGCATTTGCGGCCCCGGTCGAATACGTGGCAGAGGTGGTTGCCACTGTCGGTCAGCAGACAGCAAAGTCACAGGTCTCCTTTACGAACGAGAGCGCCATGGTCGTTGTGGGAGATGGCACCGGCGAATTGATGCCGCGGGACGACCTCGGGGCGGCATTGCAAGCCCGTGGCCTGGCCCCTGCGGATATGCGCATTGCCGAGGCGCCATCGGAGACAGCGCCTCCCGAGCAGATGGTAGAGTGGGCCGTTCCTTTAGAAGGGAAAGTGCCTCAGGAGCCGTCCCTCAAGAGCGACGGCGCTGGCGCCTCTTCGGAGGATAACAGCAGCAGTGGTGGATGCTCCCTGCTGGTCGGCCCATCTCTTCTTCATCCGCCACTGGGCTTCTGGTTGATCTTTTTGATCCCACTGGCTATCGTACAGCCGATATGGCTCCGTATCCGATATCGGTTGTAGCCCTCTCATTTCTTGCTGCTATAGGTATGCCGGCAGTCGGATCGGCGCAATCATCGCCAGCACGCGAGGCAGCCGAGGTCGCCGTGATTAGGTGTTACGCCCAGCTCCCCGCCACACTGCGCTCGGCCGCGCCGGATCGCGCGCAGCGCAACCGCATACGCATCAGCGGGGATATGCGGCGTAGGTGGCAGGTATGTGCGGCACTGGAGCGAGACCGGGACGATTTAATAGCGATCGAGCGGCTCACCGCCGATTTGGTGGCCTTGGTGCAGGGCGGTCAGGCAGGCAGCCAGCCTCCGGGTGTGGCCGATGAGGCCGAAAAGATCGCTGCAGCGCTTATCCGGACGACTCGCAGGGAGTCGGCAAGTTATAAGATGGTCGGATCTCCTATATTTAACAATATCTTGATTGAGTGGGGAGCTAAAGAACGGGGGTACTGCTATCACTGGACCGAGGCACTGCTTAAAGCACTTCCCAGCGACCCATTTGTCCACTTTGAACGACACTGGGGCGGGGCCAATATCGGCCGGGCCACGGAGAACAATGCCGTCATCGTCACGGCACGGGGTGTGCCGGTGACATCCGGTATAGTCTATGACGCCTGGAGGGGGGCAGGTCACCCCTGGTGGAGGGCCGTTCGTGACGATCACTATCGATGGGGAGAGCGCTACGACGAGGCGGCTATTCGTGGCGGCCTATTGGCGGGAGAGTGATATGCGTATCGGAATCTTGACAGGTGGGGGGGATTGTCCGGGACTTAACGCGGTGATTCGTGCCGTGGTCTGGCGCGGCCGGCACCATCGATTCGAGGTTGTCGGTCTGCGCAACGGATGGCGCGGATTGCTGGAGGGGCAGGCGATCCCGCTTGATGTCGGAGCGGTGCGCGGTATACTCTACCGCGGTGGCACGATCCTAGGGACATCGCGTACGAATCCATGCAAGACCCCGGCAATGACAAAGAGGACTCTGGCCAATCTGCGCCGACTGCATCTGCACGCTGTGATTGCAGTCGGCGGAGAGGATACGCTGGGCGTGGCTTATCGGCTGCATCGGAACAAGGTCCGTGTCATAGGTGTGCCGAAGACGATCGATAACGATCTAGCGGGGACCGATTTTACCTTCGGGTTTCACACGGCCGTGCAGATCGCCACCGATGCAATCGATCGGCTGACTACAACGGCCGAATCGCACGACCGCGTCCTTGTTGTTGAGGTGATGGGTCGCCATGCCGGTTGGATCGCCACATTCTCCGGCCTTGCGGGCGGCGCGGATATCGTATGTGTCCCGGAGGAGCCG
>JACPFG010000026.1:0-4213 GCA_016183125.1 Deltaproteobacteria bacterium | reverse complement strand
GCCGTTCCGGTTGGACGAAGTCGTCGCTGTATTGCGCCGCAGGCGGGCCGCCGGCCGGCACTTCAGCATAGTAGTTGTGGCAGAGGGGGCGCGGTTGGCGCGTCCCAAGGGGAAGGCAGCCGTCGTGATCGCCTCAAAGCGACGCGACGAGTTTGGCCACGTGCAGCTAGGTGGGATCGGGGTAGTCCTCGCTCAAGCTATCGAACAGTCAACCGGATTTGAGACCCGTGTGACGGTTCTGGGACACATCCAGCGTGGGGGGACACCGACGGCCTATGACCGTGTTCTGGCCACCAGGTTCGGAATCGCTGCGGTCGACTGCCTGGTACGCCGCCGCTTCGGGGTGATGATGGCCCTGCGCGGCACACGCATCGTCCCCGTGCCGCTGCGCCTCACACAGCGGCTAAAACAGATCCCCCGCGAGCTGCATCGATTAACGCAGGTGTTTCAGTTTTAGTTACGTGCTCTTAACTATGTTGGACAGATATTGCGCCTGTAGCTCAATGGATAGAGCACCTGACTTCGGATCAGGGGGTTGCGGGTTCGACTCCTGCCAGGCGCGCAGGGAAACGGAGAGTTAGCCATAATCCGGCAAAGACATTGTTCTGGTGAAGGTTTGCTGTAAAATTCGTATTCCAGACGTGCTCATAGCCTCCCCTCGTGGTTAGGTGTATGTTCCGATGTAGCGGGAGCTGGGCATGAATGGTCAGATGGCCGCTTACCTCATCAGGAACATCGACCGATCGTTGAATTCCCATCCTATCGCCATCACCATTGACTATGATGGCATATTGATCGGCGCTCCGCTGTGCGATGCCGCCCTCGATTGCGGCAAAGACTGGCGGCTTGAAATGATGTGTCACGGTCATCATCCCGGCATTGCTATTGCCGCCGTATGGGAATCCCAGCGATCGTCCCCGACTGGTCCATCCGCTTAAGTAGAGACCGTGCCGATAGGTCCCGACTCCAGCCCGGAGGTATTCTCCTCGCAGGCTCCACTGGCCATCGTCTGAGAGTCGCGGCGCCACAAAACCGAACTGCCAGAGGGCATCTTGGTTAAACTGGATATTGAGATTATTATCGGGGTCGTCATAGGCGTAGGCGCCGTAGAGTTTCAACCCCCGCCATTGCGGTATCTGCACCTGCATATCCAGTCCCAGCAGGTGGTTCGAGGCTGTCCGGCCATGTCCCGGCCCACGAATCATGCCGGAGATGGCCAGAAACTCCAGGACCGCGTCGCCCGTAGTGGGGTCGGCCATCTCTTCGCCTCCCATGAAGACCGCATGCGAAAGCCCGATGGCAATCCAGGGGCGGGGTTGAAGATCAAGCCGGTAACCGCTCAAAATGGCATGCGCAGGATTATATCCATTACCCAAATAGGCAAAAAACATCCCGCCTTTCAAGGCACCAATGTGACGGAGAAAGCCGGGGAGGCGGAACGGAACGGGCGTTGTGACGCGCACCATGTCGAGTGGTGGAGCGTTGGCAGAGAGGAAGGCTCCCCCCTCGTACCCCGGACCCCACAAGATTTCCCCTCGTCCTGTAAGGATTTCCAGACGATTTCCGCCAATTTTTCCGTATGCCGTCCGCAGGATGGGCATCAACTGACCTGACCCATCCCGATTGTGGTGGGCTATCAGTTGCGGCTGGACCTCGGCAGCGAGCCACTTCCCCAACTGCGCTGCATGACGGATCCGCCACACCGATTGCACGCCATCCTGCACGGTCGGATCGCTCCAGTATGCCGCGAGCGGTTCGGCCGAGCCCCCGGTCAGACCGAGACCGTTACTCGGGGGGATGGGACGCGACGGACTATCGAGGCCGATGACGGCGGGCTCCACCTCCATGACAGGGATTAGCCAGGGAGGGGCGGTGCGCCCTTCCGACAGGCGATCAAGCTCCACGCCATACTCCGTGCGCAGCCATGCCAAGACGTTGGCCAATGGTGGCGAGTCAGCTGCTTTCACATCTTGTATAGCTTGGGCGACTGCCATCCTGGTAAATGGCCGTTGCCCCGAGATCATCGCCGGAAGGACCCTATGGGCCGCCAAGAGGTCAAGATACTGATAGGTCACGTCACCGATAGGTATATCGGTCGAGACCGCTCCCCATACTGGCGGTAAAAGAAGGAACGAAAGGGCAATCGAAATGATTATACGGCATGTTTTCATGTCACCGTGACCATACCCGGCAGCATACGGTCAGCGCAAGTGCCCTTCCAATAAGTTTTATGCACGGCTTTTTTCATTATCCGACTAAAAAAGAGATTTTTCTCTTGAACATTTAAAAACGATCTCCTAGAAGAGTTCACTTCTCGAACGTTCAAATCGTAAACGAAGGAATGCGGCGCGCGATGGACGCACTCACAGAGAAAGAGGCGCAGGTCTTAGGACATATTGCGCAACATGCCTCGATATCGCAACGCGGCCTAGCGAAGACGGCCGGGATCTCGCTTGGACTAGTGAACATCATTCTCCAGCGATTTATCAAGACCGGCTACATCCATATCGCCAAACTGGATAAACGACGGGTGGAATATGTGCTCACTCCCGTTGGATTTCTACAGACCGTGCGGCGCACCTATTCGTACGCGACGCGCACCATTCAGAGTTATCAGGCGCTGCAGACGAGCCTCACGGCGCTAATTCATCAGCTTATTCAATTGGGATATCGGTACTTCTCGATTCACGGAGATGGGGAGTTATATGGCCTCATCGCCTCTATCGTAACAGAGCAGACATCGGCCTATGGCACGGTCTTGGGTCTAGACCACCGTGGGGACGCCGCCGCCGTGGTCTTGAATGTCACGCCGGAAGTAGTGGCATCCCCCAACGGCGGTGCCGTGGTCAATGTCTTGGAAAAGATCGGGTGGATCCAATGAGTGAGTGGTACGTCATTCAGACAAAGCCTAAGAAGGAAGGGGATATCTGTCAGCAGCTCGCGCGCGCGCGGTATGACATCTTTTTTCCCCAGATGCGGGGAGGTGATCGGATGAAGCCCCTGTTTCCTTCCTATGTCTTTGTGCACACCGATTGTCGCGAGCCGGCCATCTATCAATTGATACGGTACACGCGAGGGGTGCGGCGGGTCCTTGGAGATACGGACGGTCCGCGGCCGATTTCGGCCGCAATCGTTCACGCGCTGCGGCAGGCAACGCTAGACGGTTCCTTGGTAGAGCAATCCCTCTTGCTCAGGGTCGGCGATACCGTGCGGATCCGACGAGGACTCCTGCGCGATCTCGTGGGGATCATTGAACGGAATGTGCCAGACGCCGGGCGGGTGCGGGTGTTGTTCAAATGGTTGCGCAGCAATATGCGTGCCGAGGTCGCTTACGGGGACCTCGAACGTCTCGCGGCCTAAAACGTAGCGGGACTGGTCATGGGCCAAATGACCGCTAATATACCGAATTTCCAATGGAATCGTCACAGATTCATGGGCGGTAGCCTGCCAAAAATAACAGCGGCGCAGGAAAAAACGGAGCGCGCAGGGGTGATCGGTCTAGGTTATGTCGGTTTGCCACTGGCGGTTGAGATGGCGCGCGCAGGGTTTAGGACGGTGGGGCTCGATGTGATGACAGAGAAGGTGGCAGCGATCAATGCGGGAAAGAATTACATACGCGATGTTGATGATGCCTTACTCGCACAGCTTGTGCACAGAGGGACGTTGCGTGCCACAACCGATTTTTCTGCTCTACGGGAGTGCAAGTATATTTCCATTTGTGTGCCGACCCCACTGGGCAAGGGAAAGGCACCCGACATGTCATATATTCTGCAGGCCGTCCACGAGGTTCGGCAGCATCTCCAGCGGGGGCAGGTCATCATTTTAGAATCAACAACGTATCCCGGTACGACTGACGAGGTTGTGTTACCCCTCTTGGAGGAATCACAGTTGAAAGTTGGTGTTGATTTTTACCTCGCCTTTTCTCCCGAGCGAATCGATCCTGGGAATCGGACCTATGGTGTGAAGAATACACCGAAGATCATTGGCGGGATCACGCGGAATTGCACAGAGGCAGCTCAGAGTTTTTATGGCAGGTTCATTGATCGGACCTTGCCGGTGAGCTCCTCACGCGCGGCGGAGATGGTGAAATTGCTCGAAAACACCTTTCGCGCGATCAATATCGGGCTGGCCAATGAGGTTGCCATCATGTGCAATACATTAGGTGTGGACACTTGGGAGGTGATTGACGCCGCAGCCTCGAAACCCTTCGGCT
>JACPFG010000101.1 GCA_016183125.1 Deltaproteobacteria bacterium | reverse complement strand
GTAGGTGCCGAACGGATAGGCGCACTGGTCTCCAGCCTCGGTCAGGGCAAATAATTGCAAGGCCATATGGAGATATGGCGGGACTTGTTCTTTAGTGAGCTTTGCCCAACCGGCAAGAGCCTCCCCCGAATAGAGATCGCACTCGGCTTCTTCCGCGCTAAACGCGATACAACTTATCGTGTCGATAGAGTCGAGGTCGACTGTCTCTCCCCCCTTGCATTCGTATGGCAGGAGATCTGGCTGATAGCAGAGGACCGCGCCCGTCTCCGCAGGCTCTGGCTGATCGGTAAAGTGACCGATCACCACGGCCCCGGTCCAGCTATCGGGATCGCTGAAAACTGCTGCCCCAGCATCGCAAAAGGATAGTCCGGAAAATATTACACTCAGATATCCACCAGAAGGTACAACAACTGGGGGAGGCTGAGCATCCGGATCGGAAGATGCGGCATCGCCTTCCGTGCTCAGATCCGGCGTCGGCTCCGGTTGTGGGTCTGGCATCATCTCGGGTTCGGCAACCACCACCGGATCCGGCTCGGTCGCCGTATCGGCATCCGGCTCAGCCACCGCATCCGGCTCGGGCGCTGCATCGGCGTCCAACTCGGCCACCGCATCTGGTTCAGGCGCCTGATCATCAACCGGCTCCGGATCCGGCTCGGTCGCCGTATCGGCATCCGGCTCGGCCACCGCATCCGGTTCGGGCGCTGCGTCTGTGTCCGGCTCGGCCACCGTATCTGGCTCCGGCGCCTGATCATCAACCGGCTCGGGATCGGGCTCCGGCACCGTATCTGGTGCAGGATCCGGTTCGCCAACCACCGCCGGGTCCTCTTCAGGCACCGTATCTACCTCCTGCTCGGCAATCACATCCGGTTCTGGTGATAGTTCTGGTGGCTGATCGGACGGAGGATCGGGTTCGGGCGACAGGTCCGCCGGCGTCGCGATCTCTTTAGTCTCCGTTTTCACTTCCGGTGAGGTGTCGAGCGCTGCCTCCGGTTCGTCTGCGTCGTCCACGAGACATGTCGGTTCTGCTGGACAGATTTCGAATGCCGGATCGTGACCAGGATCCGGCAAGATCGGATCGCCATCGTCGATTCCCTGATCGGCAGGATCCGAATGCAAATCTGCGATGGCATCTGGAACATCTATATCGATCGTGTCGGCGATCTCCTGCGGTCTCCCCGCACCCCCTGTCGGATCGCCGGCGCAACCAAATGGCGGTAGGCTGCCAGGATCGCGTACTCGTGGCGGCAAGAAGATCGTCCTCGTCACACGAAGAGGCCGGCGACATTCTGGAAACGTACTATAGTAGACTTCCTGCCACGATGAACCGAATCGTTGCAGGCCGATCAGTTGCGGATCGGGCCAGGAGAGGAGGCCGCTATAATCGATGGCATCCAGACGAAGGCGCTCTGCAGCGTACTTAGCGAGGCTAAGCGCGGCCTCCGGCAGATCTACCGGTGCATCCCACTGGGTGAGCGATGGGGGAAGCCAAGACCAAGACGATAAGACCGATCGAAAATCACCCATACCTTTCGACTAGTTATGTGTGCGGGCCGCCATTTGTAAACTGCTTTCGCCGACCCTTAATAATCGGCCTAATTTCAAGTAGTTGCATTTTACCACGCAACTTATTTATAGATAGGCCGATACCAAGAGAGCCATGCGTCGGTCTCTTATCACTATCGCCGTTGTCTTAATCGTCGGTCACGCGGGCCGCATAGTTGACGGTGTAGAGCTTGTTGGCGCTGCCAGGTGGCAGGCGACTGTAGCCGCAGGGCGCCCCGCGCCACTAGCGCTAGATGGGCAGACGGCCGTTCTCCCCAAGGATCACCTCGGTCGGGAATACCTACTGATCATCACGATAGGCAACAGCAGCCACCGACGCTTTCTCCCGACGATCTTTACAGCAGGTCCATACGTACATTTCGCGCGGGTCGGCGCTACACTCGAGCTTGTGGCCGATACTCGCGGCCTGGCATTTCGTCCAAACACTGCTCCCAGGATAATCGGCACATTTCCGATCACGGGGGAGACGAGCAAGGCGCTCCATTTTACCTTTCATGGGAGCAATATCGCCGGCCTTGCGCCCACTACGGTACATCTACGGTCGCAATTGACCGGCAACGGTTGGGCCACTATCGAAACGGTCGAACAACTTACCGATGAGGATGGGCCAATCACACGCGTTGTGCGATACACGCTTAAGGAACCACCGACCCCTGACTTCCAGGCCCTGGTTGTACCCGCCGAACTGCGTCACCGCTACTTCACGATGGATCGCTTTCTACCAAGCTGGGAAGTGCCAATGGAGTTGGCGATGCGATGGGAGATCCGCCGACCTATCTCCTTTTCCATCTCACCTAATACCCCGCTCGCTTATCGGGCCGCAATACGTGAAGGCGCGCTTGCATGGAATGCAGCCTTCGGCCGCGAAGTCGTCACCGTTGATGTCGCCCCCGCAGGGGTAACGCCCGGCGATCCTCGATATAATCTGATCCAGTGGGTGGAAGACGACGGGCTAGTATTGGCTCGCGGCGAGAGCGTGGCAGATCCCTTAACTGGGCAAATTATCTATGCCATGGTGGAGATTGCCTCTGGATGGGCGATCCTCTCTTCAGCGGAGAGCCGCGCCCTAGAAATGACTTCGGCCGATGGATCGACGATGTCATTAGAGGGGCTCCAATCGGCCGTTCGTTGTACTCACGATGTGGCGCAATTTTCACTCGATCCGCTTCATGCTGTCGTGCAGCAGCTGGGCACAGATAAACGACAGGCCCTTGCCGAGCAGAGGCTCCGAGCTGTGGTTATGCACGAGATCGGTCATGTGCTGGGATTGCGCCACAACTTCGCAGGCAGCCTAGATACAGCCTTTACCCAGGAGGCGGATGCGGAAGACCTGGCCTCCTTACTCGAAGGGACCCGGTTGCCCGGCGCCCCACTCCCATCCAGTTCCATCATGGATTATCTTCCTCTTCAGGACGATGTGCGGATGGATCGGATAGGGAAATATGACGAGGCCGCAATTGCGTGGTTGTACGGCATCACAGCATCCAGCACAGATCTGGCTGAACTCCGTTTCTGCACGGACGACCATCTGGCCACTGCCAAAGACGTCCCGGAGGAACCGAAAATCGCCGACTGCCAGAGGTACGATCATGGGATGGAACCGATCGGTCGCTATTGAAAGAGATCTACGAAACGCGCGAGGCAATCATGGCGTATCTAAATCCCGGCCGAACGATCTGGTTGCTTCACGACCAGTTTCCCAACGAGCGTAGGGAGTACGCAGCCAAGGCCTGGGGGGGCGTGGGAACATCTATTGCAGAAACGGCGATCGGAAACGCACTTACACTAGTGGCCCTTCCACCCACTGCTGTAGCCGACGACCCACTAGTGCGGCCGGTGTTGGCGGCAAAAATATCTCAGTTGACTGCACTGTCATCCGGCAGCGACACCAGGGCACGGTGGTCACAATACACACTGGAACAGATCGGCAAGTACCTGGCCGATCTGCATACCATCTTAGGAAAATGACCCATTAGATGAAGGTCAACTAAAGCAGTTGCTACTTCACCCCGAGCAACTCCACTTCAAACACCAGCGTGGCGTTGGGCGGAATCGCGCCGGGGGCCCCGCGCGCACCGTAGGCCAGTTGCGGCGGGATCGTCAGCTTGCGCTTACCGCCGATCTTCATCGTGGCAACTCCTTCATCCCACCCTTTGATTACCTGGCCGCGCCCGAGGACAAACTCGAACGGCCTGCCCCGATCGAGCGAGCTATCGAACTTCTTCCCATCCGTCAGCCAGCCGGTGTAGTGCACCGAGACCGTCTGGCCCGCCTTAGGCGAAGCGCCGGTCCCCGCCTTCAGCTCTTCGTACTGCAATCCTGTTGCGGTAGTCATCTTTTTCCCCGTTTCTGCCGCCATCAGCGGCATCATTACTGCCAAACAGACCATCCCTGCCAGCGCCGTTACCCCTAGCCGCACTATCCGTCTCATATTTCCTCCTCTAACCTCTATGTGATCTCTGAAAAAGGCCCATCTGCTGCGTTGCCGTCGTCAACACTCCTTGCGGCGTACCTTTCAGTACGCCTCAGTCGGCCTCCTCCGGCTGCCTTGCATCTGGGCCTTTTTGAGAGGTCACCAGAATACATAGTTTTTCAGAG
>JACPFG010000025.1:4246-7179 GCA_016183125.1 Deltaproteobacteria bacterium | reverse complement strand
TGTACTCCGAGGTAGAGAGTTTCGGCTCGAAGCGCGCCGGGCCAGTTACCAAGGCCCGGGAGGCCGTGCAGGCCCTCCCGGTAGGCGGGTATCTTACTAAAGAAGAAGTGATGGAGATAATGGCATATTACCTTGATCGCGCAGGCGTAGATGTTGAAAATCCTGCCTTCAATACGGGCGGACGCAGCCTTTTCCCATTTATCTATCATCATACCGCCGCCCATAAGGAGGCGCCGGAGCCCACCAGGCCGTTCGATAAAAGCGAGCTGAAGCGATGAGCGTGTCCTAATGACAGGACGTCCAATTGGGGCCGGTGCCGATATCTACCTTGAGAGAAACACTTAGCGCCATGACCTGCTCCATCGCCTCGGTTACCAATGCACGCGCGGCCGAGAGCTCCACTTCCGGGACCTCGAAGACGAGTTCGTCGTGGACCTGAAGGAGCATCTTTGTTGCAAGGCCCTCGTTTCTCAACCTCTCCGCGATCCGTATCATCGCGATCTTGATGATGTCGGCAGCGCTCCCTTGTATGATCGTATTGAATGCCATCCGCTCGGCATTGGCGCGCACTCCCGCGTTTTGACTCTGTAGTTCGGGGAAATAGCGCCGCCGCTTGGCGATAGTCTCTACGTAGCCGCGCTCGCGCGCGCGCGAAAGCGCCTGCTCGTGATATGCGGCGACACCGTCGTATTTAGTGAAATATTGGTCTATATATTGCTTCGCCTCTTCCACCGGGATGCCTAGCCCTTGCGACAGGCCGTACGGCGTCTGGCCATATATAACCGCAAAGTTGACCGTCTTCCCAGCGGCGCGTTGTTTGGGCGTTACGCCGCCCGGGTGCCCGCCGAAAAGCGTGGCAGCGGTTTCTGCATGGACATCAACCTGCCGCTCGAAGGCCTCGCGGAGCGTGGAATCGCCACTCATGTGCGCCAAGATCCTTAGCTCGATCTGTGAGTAATCGGCCGACAGGAGGAGCCGACCGGCCTCGGCCACGAAGGCCTCCCGGATACGCCTACCCTCCTCGGTGCGCGCGGGGATGTTTTGCAAGTTAGGCTCGGATGATGAGAGCCGCCCGGTCTCCGCCACGCCCTGATTGAAGCTGGTGTGTATCCTGCCGGTGACGGGATTGATCAGCTTGAGCAGGGCAACGATATAGGTCGACTGGAGTTTGCCCAGGCTCCTGTATTCTAGGACCAGGCTTGGCAACGGATGCCGATTGGCCAGGCCCTCCAAGACATCGGCATCGGTGGAATATCCGGTCTTTGTCCGTCGCCCACCTGGGAGCTGAAACTTTCCGAAGAGGATCTCGCCTAACTGCTGGGTTGAGTTGATATTGAATTCCATGCCCGCAGCCTCGTAAATCCGTGCCTCCAGTTTCTGAAGGCGCGCCGTGAACTCGAGCTTTAGCTCACGCAGCCTATCGGCATCTACCAGCACCCCCGTCATCTCCATCTCTAGAAGGACACAGAGGAGCGGCATCTCGATCGTCTGGAACAGGTCCCATAGACCTGGCTCGGCCTTCAGCATCGGGAGGAATTTCTCTGCGAGTTGGAAAGTAACATCGGCGTCCTCGGCGGAATACTCGGCGGCCTGTTCGACCGGAACCTCGCTAAAATCCTTCTTTGCCCCCTTCCCCGTCCCCACCACAGATTTATAGCTGATCATCGTGTGATCGAGAAACTGCTGGGCCATCGCGTCGAGCCCGTGCGCGCCGGCTGGATTAAGAACGTAAGACGCGATCATCGTGTCGCAGATAAGCCCCTTTACCGACATGCCTGCGCGCGCAAAGATCGGCAGATCGAATTTGGCGTTCTGCGCGTATTTCCTGATTGCCGGGTCTGCCATAATGGGACTGAGAAGCGCCTGCACGACAGGAGGCGGCAGTTGCTCCGGCGCGCCTAAGTAATCGTGCTTAAGCGGCAGATAGGCAGCCTGACCCGGCGCCCACGCAAGCGAAATGCCGACGAGTCCCGCCTGCATCGGATCGAGGCTGGTCGTCTCCGTATCGATCGCGCAGACCCCCGCCTTGCGAATTTGCGCGACGAGTTCTTGCAGATCGGCCTCGATGAGGACGCACCGATATGCAGCCCGACTTAAAGAGGCATGCGGCGCCAGTTCTTGGAGCAACCTGGTGAATTCCAATTCCTTGAACAGTCCCCGCAGTGCCTCCTGATCCGGCCCGGCATAACGGAGCGCTTCCTCGCCGTCACCACCTTTGCCGTAAACCTTTTCGATCGGCACGTTCGTGTGGATCGTCACCAGCCGCTTGGCAAGCCTGGCCTCCTCCGCATGCCTACTAATCTTCTCGGCGAGTTTTCCGCCGATCTTGTCCGGACTGGCAAGCACCCGTTCCAACGACCCCAACTGTCGTATCAGCTTGATAGCGGTCTTCTCGCCGATCCCCGGAATGCCGGGGACGTTATCTACCGCGTCGCCTGCAAGGCCCATCACGTCGGTCACGAGCGAAGGGGCCACGCCGAACCGCTCCGCCACGCCTGCGGCATCGGTCGCCTTCTCCTTCATCGTATCGACGAGCGTTACGCGGTCGCCCACGAGTTGCATGAAATCCTTGTCGCCGGTCACGATCACGACATCGCGACCGCCTGCCGCCATTTTAACGGCCAATGTCCCGATGATGTCGTCGGCCTCGAATCCCGGCATCTCGAAGTGCGGCAGCCGCATAGCCGCAACCACCTTTCGAAAATAGGGGAACTGCGGGACCAGGTCACCTGGCGGCTCGGCCCGGTTGGCCTTGTACTCGGGATAGAGCTCCTCGCGGAAACTCGGCTCCTTCGAGTCGAAAACGACCGCCAGGTGCGTCGGCCGCCTCTCCTTGATCAGCTTCCAGAGCATCGTTGTGAATCCGTAGATCGCGTTGGTCGGAAACCCTTTCGACGTGGAGAGCCCCCGGATGGCGTAATACGCGCGGAAGA
>JACPFG010000025.1:0-4159 GCA_016183125.1 Deltaproteobacteria bacterium | reverse complement strand
TCATGCGTGATAGCCATTATCACCCCACCAGCGATGCGTACATATTTTATTGTTGCAGGATTTGTCCCGACACGAGTTTACACATGGCAATAACGACACGCCTTACCTCTTGATAAGCGTAAGGAACTCCTCGCGGGTGCTTAAGTTTTCGCGGAAGGCGCCAAGCATGGCGGACGTGGTGACCGTCGTGCCGGACTTCTGGACGCCGCGCATCTGCATGCAGAGGTGCTGGGCCTCGATAACGACGCCGACACCGTAGGGGTGGAGGATCTCGTGCAACGTCTCTGCCGTCTGTTGGGTAAGCCGCTCCTGGACCTGGAGCCTGCGGGCGTAGAGGTCGACCATCCGCGCAATCTTGGAGATCCCGACGAGTCGCCCCTTCGGAAGATAGGCCACGTGGGCCTCGCCGAAAAACGGGAGGAGATGATGCTCGCAGAGACTGTAGAGCGGGATATTCTTGACCACAACCATCTCTTCGTATTTGTCGGTAAAGACCGCGTCCCGGATGAGGGCCGCCGGATCCTGTCGATAGCCCTCGGTTAAAAAACCGAGCGCACGCTTCACTCTACCGGGGGTCTTTAGCAGCCCCTCCCGGTTCGGATCTTCTCCCACACTGGTCAACAATTCCCGGATCAGATCTTCCACGAGACGACAACCCTTCGAACAGCCTCCTAACAGGCTGTTGACAAACCACCGGTTGTGGGCCAACCCGACGCAGGAGGGTTGGCGGGCCCATGAAATCCGTTAGGATTTCAGGGCGTTGTGTGGAGGCCCGATTCACTCGGGCCGGAGCGAAGACAGTTTGTCAACAGCCTCCTAATGGCCTGGCTCAGTAACGCGCCGGCGGGCCTGTGAGATCCGTTCGAGCAGCGTCTCCGGCGAGGGGATCTCGCCGGTCAGCGCGAGGTCCCAGTAGACATCGCCCGCGGGAGAGACAAAGAGGATCGTGGGCCAACCTACCACGCGGTAGCGTTCCAGTAGCCGCTCCACCTCAGGCGTGCCGAAGGTGGCGTCAATCTTGAGGGGGACGACCTCCTCCGCAAGCGCCCGGACTACGCGTGTGTCCTTGAGCGTGGTGCGCTCCAGGACCAGGCATGGCGGGCAGGTCTTGGCCCCGAACTCGATCAGCAGGGGACGGTTCAGCGCACGCGCCTGCGCGATGGCAGCCGCCTCGCCCGCCTGCCAACGCGAGCCGCCAGTAAGCGCCCACACATAATAGCCCGCCGGGAGGAGGAGGAAGATCCCAAGCGAGATTTTAACGACCCGAGCGACTATCGGCCTCTTAATATGTTGCGTGAGCGAGCCGAAGCAGGTGCCGAGAAGTAGAAAGACCAGCCCAAAGCCAAGCCCGTAGGTAAGGAGGAGGGAAAAGCCCAGAGAGAGGTCGTGCTTGGTCCCGACGTAGGCGACGAGCGCCCCGATCACCGGACCGGCACAGGGAGTTGCCAATAATCCTGTCGAGACCCCGGCCAAAAAGGCGCCGCGATATCCCTTGCCGCCCAGCCGTTGCAACCGTTGCTGGGCCCACTGCGGCAACCTAAGTGAGAACAATCCGAACATGCTGAGGGCCATTGCGCAATAAAACGCCACAACGAGCCATAGAAACCAGCGCTGCTGAAAGAGAAAACTTAATGGGACACCCGCCAGCGCGCCAGTCATCCCGATAACGGCGTAGGTGATGGCCAGGCCGCAAGTGAGAGCAAGGGCCAACAGAAAATTACGCCGATGAGCGCCCGGATGGATCCCTATAATAAGGAGGATCACCGGAAGTAGCGGCAGCACGCATGGGGTAAAGGCAGTGAGCAACCCGCCTAAGAACGTCAGCAGATAGGCAAGACCTACACCGTGTGCCAATATGGTCCCGAAGTCTGGCACCGATAGGAGATCGCGCCATCCGCGAGGGGGCCTCTCTTCCCGCACCTCATATGTCGCGCTCGGCACGGATGAAATTGCGCCCACCGGGGCGCCGACAGTCACCGCCCACCGGACCGTCCGTTCCTCAAACCGGTAACAGAGCTTTTCCGAACACCCCTGATAGGTAAGAAGGGCCTGCAACTCCCGAGGCCCAAGTTGAAGCCCGGCCGGCGCTGCCAATGTTACCGCAATATCGACGTCGGTGTCGTAGACCTCGGTCGTTTTCTGAAAAAAAGGGTCGAACCGGCGCTCGAACGGCGGATAGCGTATCGCCTCTATCCGCAATCCCTCCAATGTAACAAATTCGAGTGTGGTCTTTTCCCTGTAAAGATAGTGCCTTTCCGGGACCCGGATGAAGAGGTGTGCGGCTGCCGAAGTCCCAGGCGCAATGCCCATCTCCCCCGGCAGATCGACCGTAAACGGACTCCCCGGAAGTTGGCCCTGGGCTACCGAAGCCGACAGGAGAGCAACTGCCAGGACCGATCCCAATCGCCAACGCATGGAGACCACTATACGTGCGGGAAAATCCTAAGTCAATTTGGAGACGTTACCGCATTGACTTCATTAGTCGCGTTCGGTACAGTCGCGCCGCAATGCACGCCAATAACGCCCTTCTCCTAAAGTCCGTCTTCAGCATGGCCACCAAGATCGACGCGAAAGCTGTCTTTATCTATACCGATCCGCTCGACGATCTCCGGTTTCCTGGCCCTATCCCGCGCAAGCCGGCCATCATTCTGGTGACCAAGAAGAAAAAGCTGGAATTGACCGACGCTGAAAAGAAATCGCTGGGGGGTCGTGCTAATGCCGTCGTCAACATCCCCCGTATGGGACTGAGCCGTCTGGCCCTTATCAAGCTCTCCGTGTTGCTTGCCATGTCCCAGGGACTTGTCCCGGCGGGACTGCTGGTCTGCGTGGTCGGCCATGCGGATCTCGGCCTGCTCGATTGTATTCAGGTCATCGATCCGAGCAAGGAATCCGAATTGATGACGGTTCGCGGGGCCGATAAGTTGAGCGCTCATATCAAGCCGGAGGTCTTTCAGGCCGTGATGACCCTGGTGATGGAGCTGGCCGACAAGGGACGCGAGGGAAAGCCGGTCGGCACCATATTTGTGGTCGGCGACCACGAGAGGGTCATGCAGCTCTCGAAGCAGATGATCATCAATCCGTTCAAAGGCTACGACGAGGACGATCGCCATCTGCTCAACCCCGCCCTTAAGGAGACCATTCGAGAATTTTCGGGCCTGGACGGCGCATCTCCCGCGCGGCCTGGGGAGCCGGCACATGGCGGCGGCCGGAATCACAGCCTTGACGAAAGCGATCGCGTTTGTTATCAGCGAATCCTCCGGCGACGTGCGGATCTTCAAGGACGGCAAGATCTTGATGGAAATCGAAAAGAGCCCTGCAAGGAAATAACAGATGTCATCTCCATCCCTATTTGATGATTTCCTTCGGTTCGACTCGCGAGTGATCGAACATTGCTACAGGCGTGGGGTGCTCACGCCGGAGGAGTACGCACGCTACCTGCGATCCTTGCCGGACGATTCGGCCAATATGGAGGAAGGCCCCGCACCTGCACAACCACCGGTTGCCGGAGGAAAGCGAAAGGCCCCTACATTCGAGGCGGCCTGATCTATCCCCAATTCCCCCATCTCTAATTTGGGTCATCGCGGAACTGAGTGGGTAATCTGTCGGTCTTTTATGTCTCCCCTCCTTTGATGTAAGGAGGGGATAAAGGGGAGGTAGAAGCCGGGGTCAATTTCTCCCACAGATCTTCAAACACGGCGTCCAAACGGTTCAAGACATCATCATTCATGTAGCGGATGACCCGGAGACCTAACGATCTCAAATAGTTTTCCCTCCGTTGATCCCTGGCCACCTGAGCTTCACCGGCATGCACATCGCCATCAATCTCAATCACAACGCCCCTCTCTGGGCAGTAGAAGTCTACGATATACGGCCCTACCCCATGCTGACGGCGGAATTTCAGGCCCTGAAATTGCTTGGATCGAATCCGGGACCAGACGAGCCTCTCGGACCGGGTCATTTCCGAGCGAAGGCGTCTCTTCCTTTCCAGATTATCCGAGCGACCCTTGAGATATCTTGACACCGGGATCTACCCCACCCTCGCCCTCCCCTTACATGTATGAAAGGAGTCAAGACATCCGTTGATGGATGTTGTTTAAAAGTTTTTTCTCATCATGCTTTCCCTCTCGTCAGCGTTTCGTGACGACACGGTCGCGCCGTT
>JACPFG010000096.1 GCA_016183125.1 Deltaproteobacteria bacterium | reverse complement strand
GAGGGTGTGCCGCCAGCCCACGCAACTATCAATGCGGTTACCCGATGGAGGGCCATGTCGATCCGGGCCGGATCAACCCCCCGCTCAAAACGGCGGGATGATTCCGAGGAGAGTCCGAGTCGGCGACTAGTGCGACGAATCCCTTGGGGCGCAAAATATGCGCTCTCCAATACAACTCGCGTGGTCTCCCCGCGAATCTCGGAATTAGCGCCACCCATGATACCGGCCAGGGCCACTGGACCGGTGGCATCGCAGATCAGGAGATCATCCGGAGAGAGCCTCCGTTCCACCCCATCGAGCGTAATGAATGAGAGTCCCGCCTCAGAGCGCCGGACAATGAGCTGCCGACCCCGCAGAAATCGCCAGTCGAAGGCATGAAGCGGCTGGCCCAACTCCAGCATGACGTAATTTGTGGCATCCACGACATTATTTATCGGTCGAATCCCTGCGGCCAAAAGACGTCCCTGCGCCTCCGCCGGCGCAGGGCCGATCCGCACCCCGTCGATAACGCGCGCGGCATACCGTGGGCAACGCACAAGATCCTTTACGTGTACGGTCAACCATTGCCCCGTTGCCTCCCCCCCTTTAGGGGCGGTAAAGCTCGGCTGTTTGAAACGGCCGCACCCGCCCGCTGCGGCCTCGCGTGCAACACCTACTAGACTCAACCAGTCGGGCCGGTTAGGCGTCACCGCCAGTGTCAGGACCGTCTCTGACCCCGCGTGGTCGATCGCCTCGACCTGCAGCCCGGCCAGTGTCAGACGCTCTGCCAGTGTGTCGACAGGGACGCGGAGTTCAATATAGGTTGTAAGCCAACTGATCGGTACTCGCATATATAAGGGCGCCTAGCTAAAACTGCTCCAAGAACCGCATGTCTCCGGTGTAAAAGAGCCGAATGTCGTCAATTCCATGCATAAGCATCGCCACGCGCTCAACACCCAGGCCGAACGCAAACCCGCTCACGCTCCTTGGGTCGTAGCGAACGGCGCGAAAGACAGCCGGGTGGACCATGCCGGCGCCTAAGATCTCCAACCAGCCGGTCCCCTTACATACGCGGCATGGCTGTTTTGAGAGGTCGGCGCGAGCCATTCGGCAGATCACACAACCTATGTCGACTTCTGCAGAGGGTTCTGTGAACGGGAAAAAGCTCGGTCGAAAGCGCACCGGAACCTCAGGACCGAATAATTCTCGCACGAAGGTGGTCAGCACCCCTTTCAGATCGGACATGGCCACCCCTTCGTCGACCAACAGCCCCTCGACTTGATGAAACATGGGCGAATGGGTGACATCGGCATCACGCCGGTAAACAGCGCCGGGGGCGATCATCCGAAGCGGCGGTCGTCTAGATTCCATCACGCGAATCTGGACCGGTGATGTGTGCGTTCTGAGGAGCAGCGGTCCTTTAATGCCCGGCGTCTCCACGTAAAAGGTATCGTGCATGTCGCGGGCCGGGTGGTCGGCGGGCATATTGAGGGCCTCGAAATTATAATAGTCCGACTCGATCTCCGGCCCCTCGAAGATGGAAAATCCCATCCGAACAAAAATGTCGGTGATCCTCTCGAGCGTCGCGATTACCGGATGCGCATGACCAGGGCCCTCGCCGCGGCCAGGGAGGGTTACGTCCACCGTCTCCGCCAATGCGCCCTCTATCTGTCGGGCGCTTAATTGAGTCGCCGCGCGGTTGAGTTCCGCCTCCAGCCACCCCTTAAGCTCATTCGCGCGCCTCCCTATGGACCGGCGCTCCTCAGGGGTCAGTGCCCCCATATGGTGCAGAATGGAGGTAAGCTCCCCATTGCGGCCCAAAAAGCGAACCTTTACCGCATGCAGCGCGCCTGGTGTCGTAGCCGCGTTTAGCACGGTTCGCGCCTCTGCCTCCAGTCTACTTAGTTGCTCGATGGTCTCCATGCGCGGTTTCGCCGCCGGCTAGGCAGCCTGGGCAGCGATCTGTACCAACGCGGAAAAATCCCGCGGATGTTCCGCCGCCAACTCGGCCAACACCTTACGGTCCAGGGTTACGCCGGCCTTTTTCAGACCGTGGATGCCTCTTGCGCCGTGCGAATCAGGCGACTGCGCCCACCGTAGTAACCCTTGGCCTGCGCCAATACTTTTTTGCGCCGCCGTCTTGCCTTAAACCCACGTTTTGCCCTCGCCATACCCCCTCCTTAAGTACCGTCTTGCCATTCCTCGCTGCCGAGGTTACCCATACGGCAGTAGCCGATGCAATTTTACCGCGTCGGCCGCCAGCACCATCCCCGGCATGCGCAGACGCCGTTTCTGTTTTGACGGCTTGCTAGACAAGATATGCCTCCGTTTGCTCCGATAGCGGCGGATCTTGCCGCTCTTCTTTACCCGGAACCGCTTCGCTGCCCCACGATTCGTTTTAAGTTTCGGCATTGCCCTCTCCTTAATATACCATCTGCTATTTCTTCATCGGCGCCAAGACGAGCGAGAGAAACCGCCCCTCGAATCGTGGATATTGCTCGACTACCGCAGCCGGCCCCACCTCGACAACTACCCTCTTGAGCATCTCATGCCCCCGCTCCCTATGCGCCATCTCGCGCCCGCGAAACTGCACCGTCACCTTAGCCTTGTCACCCTCCGTCAAAAACCGTTTGATGTGCCGCAGCTTGATCTCGAAATCGTGCTGATCGGTCACAGGGCGCATCTTCACCTCCTTCAAATGCACCACTGCCTGATGCTTCTTGGCCTCGTGCTGGCGCTTGGCCTGCTCGTACTTATACTTCCCATAGTCCATGATCTTGCACACCGGCGGTCGAGCGGTAGGCGAGATCTCGACGAGGTCGAGCCCCGCCTCCTCTGCCTTGCGCATCGCATCGATTGTTTGGAAGACGCCTAGCTGATCGCCGTTCGCCCCGATTAACCGAACCTCCGGAATCCGGATCCGTCGGTTTACCCGCAATTCCATTGTGCGACTAATAGTGCACCTCCCTGATATTTAGGAGTCGCGCGCGACCCCATCGGTTATTGCCGCTCCCGCACTTCCCGTGTCACGCGGTCAATAAACCCTTCCAGCGGCATCTGCCCCAGATCCCCCGCCGTGCCGGAACGGACCGCCACAACATTGCCCGCCAACTCCTTCTGTCCGAGGATTAGCATATACGGTACCTTTTGCAACTGTGCCTCGCGAATTTTTGCGCCTAGCTTTTCATTGCGGGCATCCACCGCTGCGCGCAAACCGGTCGCGCGCAAGGAAGCCAAGACCGCCTCCCCCATGGGAACCAGGGCATCGCTCATCGGCAAGACCATGATCTGCACAGGCGCAAGCCAGACCGGCAACTTCCCGGCGGTCTGCTCCAGCAGGATGCCCAGAAATCTCTCGATCGAGCCTAACACGACCCTGTGGAGCATCGCAGGAGTCGCCTCCCTCCCATCCTTAGCAACGTAGCGCAACCCGAAACGGTCCGGCATGGCACAATCGATCTGCACGGTTGCCAGCGTCCAGCTGCGATCCAACACGTCGCGCACATCAAAACCGATTTTTGGGCCGTAGAAGGCCCCCTCGCCCGGCAACTCCGTCACCGTAAAACCAGCCTGTTCCACTCCCCGGCGCAATGCGGCCTCCGCCGCTTCCCATAGTTTAAGCGGCCCCAAAAACTTTTCCGGGCGGGTCTGCAATGTCACCTCTATGTTGGCAAACCCGAACACGGCGTAGACCTCGCGTGTCATCGCGATGAATTGGGCAAGCTCGGCATCGACCTGTTCGGGTGTGCAGAATATATGGGCATCGTCCTGCGCCATGGAGCGGACCCGCGTCAAGCCGAGCAGTGTCCCGGATGGCTCCAGCCGATGCAACCGCCCGAAGTCGGCAAATCGCACCGGCAATTCGCGATACGAATGTTTGCGTTGACCGAAGAGATAGCAATGACCCGGGCAGTTCATCGGCTTCAACCCGTATTCTTCCTCCTCCTGACGCAGCAGGAACATATCCTCCCTGAACGCCTCGTAGTGTCCAGATGTCTTCCAGAGCTCTGTTTTGTAAAGGAGTGGTGTGATCACCTCGGTATATCCGTAGCTCTGATAGAGATCGCGGATGTACTCGACGAGCAGGTTGTAGACAACCGTCCCTTTAGGATGAAAGAACGGGGCGCCTGGCGCGATCGGGTGGAAAGAGAAGAGATCGAGCGCCTGTCCGATCTTCCTGTGATCGCGCTCTTTGGCCTCCTCCAGGCGGCGCAGATATTGATCCAGAGCCGCCTGTGACGCAAAGGCGGTCCCGTAGATTCGCTGCAGCATCTTATTTTTAGAGTCGCCACGCCAGTAGGCGCCGGCCACCTTCAACAGCTTAAAGGGACCGATCTTCCCTGTCCGTTCGACATGTGGCCCCTTGCACAGGTCGGTAAATTGTCCATGACGATAGAGGCTCACGACCGGGTCCGGGATCCCATCTAAAATTTCCAACTTATACTGTTCGCCTTTTGCGCGAAATAGTTTGGCCGCCTCAGCCTTGGTCACCTCCCGACGCTCGAACGGGGTATCGGCGGCGACGATGTCGCGCATCCGCGTCTCGATTATGACCAGATCGTCGGGTGTGAAGCCTGCCGGGTAGTCGAAATCGTAATAGAAGCCGTTTTCGATGACCGGGCCTATTGTCACCTTGGCCGTCGGAAACAGCTGTTGAACCGCATCGGCCATAACATGCGCCGCGGAATGGCGCATCCGCTCTACCGGATCGTTTTCGTGTCCAGATCTACAGACCATGTGGGCGCGACAGGACTCGAACCTGTGACCCCTTCCATGTCAAGGAAGTACTCTAACCAACTGAGCTACGCGCCCTAAGTTAGCGAAGCGCAATAGGTTTTTACCGAAGAAAAGTCAAGGGAATTGGCTCGACCGATGAGCGACCTTACATAGCCGTCGTTTGTGGAAGTAGAAAACGTTCCGTGATCTCTTGGGCCTGGCGGATTGCCGCATTCTCTACCATCTCCTCCGCTACAGTCAGCTCGGCTCGGCGTGCGGCCAAATTCTGCTCTGCAACCGATCGCAAGTCGTCCAGATCGTAGAGATAGACGTCGGAAAATTTGGCGACCTCGCTGTCGATATTGCGCGGCATCCCGAGGTCGAGTAGGAAGAGAGGCTGCCTTCGGCGCGCCATGACCTCCCGGACCATAATCGTATCGATAATAAGCGCCTCCGCCGCGGCGGCCGCAAGCGCTATATCGCAACCGCTAAGGGCCCGTCCAACATCAGGCCGCTGCGTCCTCCCGATCACTATGGTCTCGCGCACGCCACGGCTCCACAGTTGCCGCAGAATCTGCTGTCCTATCTCCCCCCTCCCGACAATCAGCGTACGGCAGCCGGCTAGATCACCGAAGAGCTGAGAGGCCAACTCGACCGCTACCGACCCGGCAGAAATCGGATGCTGGCCGATGCCGGTCCGCTCTCGCACACGCTTGGCGGAGGCAAATGCCCGTTGGCAGAGACGATGTAGCACGGGACCTATGCTGCCGGCCTCTACTGCCTCGGCATAAGCCGCCTTTAATTGGCCCAAGATCTGCGCCTCGCCGACGATCATGGCATCCAGGCTGGCCGCAACCCGAAAGAGATGGCGCACGGCGACCTCTCCGGCATACCGATAACCCCGCGTCTGCCAGCACTGCACCATCGCCTGGCCCTGGCGGGATAGGATCTCCGTCATGGTCTGAAAGATCTCCGCCGCGGAGGAAGTGGCGACCACATAAAGCTCCGACCTGTTGCAGGTCTGCACTAGAAGAGCCTCGCGCAGCCCTGACTGGGCGCAGCAGTCCGCCACGAATGCAATCCGGTCGGCGCGCGGCCAGATAAGCCCCTCCCGCTCTGCAACTGTGGCAGTACGAAAACTGACCCCCCAACAGCAGAGCCCTATCATTGGAGATGCACCTCCACGAACGAGCAGATCAAAATAATGCCGCCCAGACAGGCAAGTAGCGCGCCTTTGCGCCCCATGGCACCCAGATGCCACCTGCTGGTGAGCAGGAAACCGTAGCATCCCCACGCAAGGAGAGCGGTCCCGCCATGACTCCATGGGACCCATGTTGCCGTCGCCGTCCAGGCGGTCAGGACAACGCCAGTGGCCAGCGTTACCGTAAGCGCGACAAAACCGATCGCCAGTATGGCCGTCATAGACCTCTCTAAGGCCGGAAGAGAAGGGGAGCTAAGCCACAATGGGCCCGGCCGGCGCGATTTTATCCTCGCCATCATCCGCAATAATATGATGGCGATCAGCCCCCCGATAAAAGAACAGCCAAGCCCCACGGTCGCCGCTCCCAGATGGATCGAACCGGCCCACACGGCTGGCAGCAGGCCATGAATGATCGAATACTCCGGGCCGCGTGCTATGGAGTGGAGAAATATGAGGAAGACTATCGGCAGAAACCAGGCGCTGAATTGCCGCCAGCGGGTGTCGCGCGCAAGCCACGCATAGATCAGGGCACAGGTCCATGTGAGCAGACCTATCAGGATGCCGCGCGTAGCAAGAAATGGACGGCCGAGCCACCCGACAAGGAGCGCCAGATACAAACTATGGACGCCCACCCCAAGCCAAAAGAAGCGCAGGGCCCATCTACTAACGGTCGGCAGCTGCATCCAATGCCCCAGAAACGCCATAAACGCGGCGATTCCGTACAGGATTAGATTTGGAACCACGCAGTACGCCGACACATCCCTTCCATAAGGCGAGCCGCACCTCTAAGTCAATATGACTGCAGTAATTCTTGCATTCGTGAGGACAATTCGTTAGCGTAAAAATCTGAAAGGAGTTGCTATGGCAAGCGCGCATGTCAAGGAATTAAACGAGTCCTCGTGGGAGGAGGAGGTGGTAAAGGCCACCCGCCCGATTTCTGGGCACCGTGGTGCGGGCCATGCAAACAATTATCTCCTGTGATCGACGAGATCGCATCCTCCCATCAGGGGAAGATCACGGTCTGCAAGGTGAACGTGGACGACAACCCCGGCATCGCCGCCAAATACGGCGTGCGAGGGATCCCCACGGTTATCCTCTTTAAAAATGGACAGCCCACAAATCAGGTCGTAGGGGCGGTGCCGAAATCACAGATCGAAGAGATGCTGGCATAGATCATACGGGATCGTCTGCAGTGTAACAAAGTTTGTGCAATTTGCCGGGCAACATAATAGCCCTTGTACGGCGCGCGCCTTCGATGCGGCCTCGGCCGGGGCGGTCCTCTTGTGGTCAACCGGCGGCTTTGCTCCGGGATGTGGCTACGGCCTCCGCGTGGCCCGCGGCCCTGGCAT
>JACPFG010000102.1 GCA_016183125.1 Deltaproteobacteria bacterium | reverse complement strand
TCCACCGAGGGAGACGGTCACACCGACGGCGGTGCGAATGACTATGAAGTAGAACGGGTAAGTGTTGGCTATTCGACGATCATGATCGACGGGAAGATCAAAATCACGAGTGTTACCCTCTATTCCTATGATAATAGTGCCGGCATGGTGAAGCCCTTTTCTACAGTCATGGCGACCAACGAATCGATCGCCGAGCCATATGCATTCAACAGGACGAAGTCCTCCTGGACGCAGCGCGCAGTGGCCTTTCTCCTCAGGCAGTTGCAGCGACTCGGCATCAGCGAGGCCCTCGCCGACCTCTTCCCGCCGATCTGCTACACCTATGGTCGGGCCTGTGCCATGGCGGGCGAATCGGGGGAATTCAAGACGCAGGTTGTGGCGTTCGAGGGCGACAAGATCATAATCTCCGTGATCGATCCGAAGACGGGAGAAGAGCTCTTTCGGATCAGCAGGGTCCTCATTCCGCTCGGTGCATGGGATGCAAGCGGTAGTGGGGCCGGCACCGATAGCACCGGGAGCGGCAGCAATGGCAGCGGTTCTACCGGTAGTTCCGGGGGTAGTGTTACCAGTGGGACCGGCAGTGTTACAGGAGGAACGGTGCCGTGTCTGGTCGAGAGCGGAACCGTCTACCGATACGGCCAGCCGGTAGCCGGTACTACATGTGCAGACGCAGGGTCTGGGGCCACGAGCACGGGGTCCGGTACGACGAGTACCGAGCAACTGAAAGGGAAAAAGTAAAAAAACGGGCCCGCGTAATCATTGACTTTTCCCCGGTCCCCCGTTACACCTCTCCGCCGTGCGGTTTTCTAGAAGCTTTATCCCTACGTTGCGCGAGGCCCCGGCAGATGCCGAGGTTATCAGCCATCAACTAATGATGCGCGCCGGGATGATCCGGCAGGTGGCGCGAGGGATCTACGATTACCTGCCGCTCGGTTGGCGGGTCCTAAAAAAGATCATTCGGATCGCGCGCGAAGAGCTCGATGGAGTCGGTTGCCAGGAGGTGCAGCTCCCTGTCGTGATACCGGCGGAGCTCTGGCAGGAATCGGGGCGCTGGCAGCAATATGGCAAGGAGCTGCTAAGGCTTAAAGATCGCAACGATCGGGAGTTTTGCATCGGTCCTACACAGGAAGAGGTGATCACCGACCTCGTGCGCCGCGAGGTCAAATCGTACCGCCAGTTGCCGCTTAATCTCTATCAGATCCACACGAAATTTCGGGACGAGATCCGTCCCCGATTTGGGCTTATGCGCGGGAGAGAGTTCCTGATGCACGACGGCTATTCGTTTCATGCCAGTGTGGAGGACCTGGATCGGCACTATGACTTGATGAGGGCCGTCTACGAGCGGATCTTCGCCCGATGCGGACTTAAGTGCCGCGTGGTGGAGGCCGCCACAGGCGCTATCGGCGGAAAATCATCGCACGAGGTGATGGTCCTGGCCGAGACAGGGGAGTCCGCAATAGCGGTTTGTAATAGATGCGGTTATGCGGCGAACATGGAGCTGGCGACGGCACGTCCATCGGTGGGATCGCCTCCGTCGCCTGATGCGGTCCCCTCTAAGCCGCGCGAGGTCAACACACCCGGTCTGGGTGGGGTCGAAGACGTAGTGGCCGTGTTGGGCGTTACCCCGGCGGCGATGATCAAGACCGGCCTCTATCTGCGCGATGGCGGCGTAGTCGTGGGGTTGATCCCTGGCAACCGGGAGATCAACGAGGCCAAGTTGCAGGCGGCGGTAGGCGCGGCTTTTTGCACGATGCTGGATGCGGCAAGCTATCGACGACTAGCAGGCTGCGAGATAGGTTTTGCCGGCCCTATAGGGATGCCTAAAGAGGTTGCAGGATTGGGTGCGGTCACGGTTGTGGCCGACACTTCGGTCATGGCGCTGGCCGTGGGGGCGACCGGGGCCAACAAGACCGACTATCATCTAGTAGGCGTAGTCCCTGGCCGCGATTTTACGCCGGATCTGGTGGCCGATTTGGCCATGGTGATGGCCGGCGAGGGTTGCCCCCGTTGCAAGGACGGGACTTACGACATGGTGCGCGGCATCGAAGTCGGTCACATCTTCAAGCTCGGCACGAAGTATTCCGCTGCGATGAAGGCGGCCTATCTGGATGAGGGTGGGAAAGAACAGCCGATCGTCATGGGGACATATGGGCTAGGCATCGGCCGGACTGCCGCCGCCGCTATCGAGCAGCATCACGATGAGAAGGGGATCGTCTGGCCGCTGCCGATCGCCCCCTTTCATGCCGTCGTCTTGCTTCTCAAGGCCAACGAGCCGACCCATGCGGCGTTCGGCACTCAGGTCTATGAAGCGCTCAACGCCGCCGGGATCGAGACGCTCTACGACGATAGGGACGAACGTGCGGGCGTGAAGTTCGCCGACGCCGAACTGATCGGCCTTCCCTATCAGCTAGTGATCGGGGCAAAGGGGATCGGGCAACAGAAGGTGGAGCTCAAAAAACGACACGGCGGTGTCTCGCGGCTCTGCACTGTGGCGGAGGCCGTGGGAGCCATAAAGGAGGCCCTGTCCCATGCCGGCTCCTGATCCGTTTGCCGTGGCAAGAAAAAAGCTCGTTGTAGCGCTCGACGGCGACTCACTTGTGCGTGCCCAGGAGTTGGTCGATCTGCTCAAGGCGGACGTGCGCAATTTCGAGATCGGCATGGAGCTCTTTACCGCATGCGGGCCGGCGGCGATTAAGATGATCCAGGAGAATGGGGGGCGCGCCTTTCTCGATCTTAAGTACCACGACATCCCGAGCACTGTGGCCAAGGCAGTGGGGGCCGCGGCCAAGCTGGGGGTGGCGATGATCAACGTGCATGCCTCGGGAGGTCATCTGATGATGGAGGCGGCACGCAAGATGATTGCGCAGTTGGATCTTGGCGCCAGTTCTCCGCAGCTTATCGCGGTAACGGTCCTCACCAGTATGGAATCGCTCGCCGATATCGGCGTCCAGTATGAGGTGCGCAGCCAGGTCGTTAGGCTGGCGAAATTGGCCAAGGAGGTAGGGCTGGATGGTGTGCTCGCCTCGTCGCTCGAGATTAAGGCTATTAGGCAGGCGTGTGGAAAGGATTTTGTCATCGTCACATCGGGGATCCGTCTCCCCGGCACGGCGGCGGACGATCAGCGTCGCGTGGGAGACCCGGGCCAGGCCTGCAATGCCGGGGCCGATTATCTGGTGGTCGGTCGGCCGATAACTGAAGCCCCCGATCCGCGCGCCGGTGTCCACGCGATCTTGAAGGGGATGGGGACTTAATTCCCCACTTTTTGGGGTGTTCCCGGTCTTTTTTGCAGGAAATGGAACACTAAACGATCCCATCTGAAGTGGACCGCCATAACAATTAATTAGTTATATCAATATGTTAGCCTAAACTACCGCTTAAGGCCTTTCGACAGGCCACCATGGCATATCCGTTGCTCCTATCTCGAGTGGAGGGCAAAGGGGGTAACAGATGTTTCAACGGACTACTAAGCAGAAGGGGATATACGGATCGGCGGCCGGCCGTCATGAAGATGCGGAGGTCGTGATCTCTCTGGAGAGCGGCGAACCGATCGGTAACAAGCCGGCGACGACGAAGGATCCGTTACTTGAGCTGCAGCTGGCGATGGCCACCAGCTCGATCAACCATGCATACGCGCGGATCGAATACGACGAAAGCGGCGATCAGGAGCGGCGCGAAGAGCTGCTCCACTATATGGATAATTGTCGCGAAAAATATCTGAATGCCCGCGATCAGCTCTCTCAACTGAGCCCCCAGACCTTGGAGCGGTTCGAACGGGATCTGACCTTCCAGAAACAGACCACGCTTAGTCAGTACCATGCCTGAGCTTTGTCATTGAATTGCAAATGCGCTTGCACTAGGACCCCGGTTGTCAGGGGGTGCCTATGAAGCCATACCCGCCGGAGCGGATCCGCAATATCGTGTTAGTGGGCAATAAGGGGGTGGGCAAGACGAGTCTGGGCGACGCGCTCTGTTTTGTCGCAGGGCTCAACAATCGCCGCGGTCGCGTGGAAGACGGGACCTCGTTGCTCGACGCCGATCCACAGGAGCTCAGGCGCAAACAGACAATCCTTGCAAAAGTGGTTCCGATCGAATGGCGCGACCACAAGATCAACTTGATCGATACCCCGGGTTTTGCCGACTTTTGGGGCGAGACGGTGGGGGCGATGTGGATTGCAGATGTCGTGGTGATAGTGGTCGACGCCTCTGTCGGTGTTCCGGTGGCCACTAAGCGGCTCTACAAGATGGCGCGAGAATTCGGCAAGCCTGTGGCCTTCTTCGTCACCCGCCTCGATCAGCCGGATGCCGATAGTGACGTGGTAGCGGCAGCCATCCGCGAGCAGTTGGGAGCGCGCGCGGCGATCTTGGCTATGCCACTAGGAAGCGGGCCGGAATTTAGAGGTGTAGTCGATCTGCTCGAGTGCAAGACGTTCGTCACCGCTCAGGAGAAGACTACCGTTGGAGATGTGGACGAGGGGCTGCGAGCAAAGGTTGAAGCAGCGCGGACAGAGATCATGGACGACGTAGCGGAGACCGAGCCGGAACTGATGGAGAAATATCTCGGCGGGACGGTGCTCAGCCATGAGGAGTTGCATCACGGGCTGGCCAAGGGGATCGAGGAGGGGACTATCGCGCCGATCTGTTGCGGCAGCGCGCTCACATTGGGCGGTGTGGAGGCATTCGCGCAGATGGTGGTAGATTGGTTTCCTGCCCCCACCGAGGCGCCTGCGGTGGAGATCTCTTTGGAACAGGGCGAGAAGGAGACGCGGCGCCCGGACCTGGCGGCCCCATTCACGGCCCAGGTATTCAAATCTACATCCGATCCGGGGATCGGGGATATCGCCTTCTTCCGTGTCTTTGCGGGCCAGGTCAGCCACGGCGAGGATGTGTATAACGCGAGTAGGCGGACGGCCGAACGGATGGGCCATATTTTTGTCATGCGTGGTCGGGAACGGATGGAGGTGGAGAAGGTCTGCTCTGGCGATATTGCCGCCGTGGCCAAATTGAAGGGGACTGGGATAGGCGACACTCTCTGCGCCAAGGCGCGTGCCGGCACCTGTGCAGCAATCCCCTTTCCGCAACCGATGATCTCACTGGCAGTCAAACCGAAGACAAAGGCCGACCAGGACAAGTTAGGCGTGGGATTACAAAAATTAATGGCGATCGACCCTACGTTCCGGATGCATATCGATGCGGAGTTTAACGAAACGGTGGTCGAAGGATTAGGGGAGATCCATCTGGAGACGACACTCGAGCGACTCCGAGAGCGCTTCGGGATCGATATAGAGATAGGAAAGCCGCGGGTGGCATACCGGGAACGGTTGCTGAGATCGGTGAAAGTACAGGGGAAATACAAGAAGCAGTCAGGTGGTCGCGGCCAGTACGGAGATTGCTGGATCGAGGTCCAGCCGCTGG
>JACPFG010000017.1:41507-44212 GCA_016183125.1 Deltaproteobacteria bacterium | reverse complement strand
GGCGGACGCGGCTAAGGCCGACGAGCCTCGTAAAGGCGAGTCGAGCCGGCCCGAATCCACCGACCCCGGCCGAGGCCGCATTCGGATGTGTGAGTCGCACAAGGGCTATTCTGTAACCCACAAATTACACAAACTTTGTTACATTGCCGATAATATCCACGATAATATACACGCGGTTGCGCGGGTGAATGTAACTCGCTATAGTTAAGCGCATGCAGGAAATCCTCGGCGCGGGGCACGTGGGCGGCAAGGCAAACGGTTTTATCAGGTCACGCGCTATCCTTCAGTCGGAAACGATCCGAACCGCATTTCCTGAACTGGTGCAATCTGTGCGCTTCCCCGAAACCTTTTTCCTCACCGCCGATCATTACGACGCATATGTAGAGCGTAACCGTCTGGCAGGCGTGGTTGCCCAGTGCGAGGCGCAACGTCCCGGGGCCGAGGATGCGTGTCTGGAGGCGTTCCTGGCCGGCACGTTTCCGCCGGAGACGATTACAGCGCTGCGCGTCGTGCTAGATAGGAATAATTGGCCACTGGCTGTACGGTCATCCAGCCTGCTGGAGGATCGGCCTAAGACCTCATTTGCCGGAAAATATCTGACCCTCTTTATAAGCAACCGGGGGGATGGGTCTGAGCGGTTGCATCAGCTCACTACGGCGGTACAGCAGGTCTATGCGAGCGTGGGGAGCGCCAACGCGATACAGTATCGGCGGAGACACCGTCTGCTAAAGGCCGGCGAAAAAATGGCGGTAATGATTCAGCATGCCATAGGCCGCGAATTCGAAGGGCTATATTTCCCGATCATTGCCGGAGTCGGTTTTTCGCAAAACCCCAATTGCTGGCATCCAGAGATCAAGAAGGGCGACGGGCTTGTGCGTCTGGTCTTCGGCCTGGGGACGCGGGCGGTGGGGAGGGGATATGCGCGCATCTTTTCGCCCGGCAGCCCGACCTCGCGCGCGGAAGGTTTGGATGCCGAGACGATCGATAAGTTTTCGCAGGGCTGGGTCGATTGCCTGGACCTTAGCAGCAACGAGCACCGGTCGATTAGGTTCAGAGAGATCATAAGATCGGGCTTCGATTGCCCTCCGTCAGCGGAGCGCCTCGTGTCTCTTCGCGACGGGACAACCATCTATGTGCCGGCCACCCGGATGTGGAATCCCGCCCATCGGTCGATCCTCACATTCGATGCGATCTTGGGCCAGACCTGGGCGCAGGTGAATTTTCCCCTATTGATGAAACAGTTGTTGCAGGTCCTGGAGCGGGAGTTCGGATATCCGGTCGACACCGAGTTTGCAGGCGACATCGAGGCCGTCCCTAACGGCGATATCCGGCGGATCTATCTGCTGCAAGGACGCGCCTTGAGCCAACGCGAGGAACAATATCCGCGGCCGATGCCTAAGGTTCCATCAGCGCAAGTCCTCTTCACAGCGAGGCGCAGCGTGCCGACAGGTTACGTGGAGGGGTTGGAATACATCGTCTACGTAGATCCGGAAGGGTTTTTTACGTTGCCCAGGGAACGTCGCCATACCGTAGCCAGGTACATAGGACAGATCAATCGCGCGCTGGAGGGGCAGCGCTTCCTCCTGATTGGCCCCGGTCGCTGGGGGTCGGTAAACATAGACCTCGGCGTTCCATGCCAGTATGCCGAGATCTCTAACTGCGCGGTCCTTATAGAGGTGGCAAAGGGCAGATATGCGCCGGAGGCCTCGTACGGCACCCACTTTTTTCAGGATCTGATAGAGGATCAGATCCTATATCTGCCGCTCTATCCGGAAGATCCGGGGATAATATTCCGCGAGGACCTGCTTCTTAAATCCGAAAACCATTTTGCCAGGTTATGCCCCGAGGCCTCGGATCCCCAAGCGGCGGCGACTATCCACGCGATCCATCTCCCGACGGCGACCGGCAAGAGCGCCGTGGCCGTCCTCAACGGGATCGAGGAGAAGGGGATTGTTGTTCTTGACGCCAAATACAAAAAGACCTATATTTAGGTCGTCCTTAAAAGGAGACTTATGGAAAAGACCCTTTCGCTCTCCGAGGCGAAGATGAAGTTCAATAGCCTGGTCGAGGCGGTGGATGGCCGGGATGACGAGTTTATTATTACAAAAAACGGCCATCCGGTGGCGGCATTGGTCCCCGCTGCAGTCTACGAAGGCTGGCGTGAGACCAGGGAGATTCTGGCGCATCCCGGTTTCCGGAAGGAGATCCACAAAGGAATAGCGCGGTTGCGGCGGAAGGGACGACGATTTACCTTTGAAGAAGTTTTTGACGAAGACCTCTGACGATCGTGATCTATCACCTCGACATGGATGGGGAAGTCAGGGCCCTAATTCGCCGTATGCCACCAGATCGGAAACGGAAGATCAAAGAGGTCCTCCGCGCCGTTGCCAGGGAACCGCGCGCAGGGAAGCTCCTTCAAGAGGAATTGGCCGGCTTGTTGAGCTACCGCGTGGGCATGCTGCGCATAATCTACACGCTTGATCTGGTGCGAAAGGTCACCCACATCATCGCGATCGGCCCTCGCGAGTCCATCTATGCAGAGGTGGAACGGGACATCGCTTATCAACAGCGCGGCGGAACCTCATCTTGACAATATCGCATCAAATAATGCATAATGCATCAAAAGGAGCAATAATGCATCGGACGACCATTGCGTTACAAGACGACCTCTATCGGAAGATCAGCCGATTGGCCGAGGCAGATAA
>JACPFG010000017.1:21556-41481 GCA_016183125.1 Deltaproteobacteria bacterium | reverse complement strand
GGGCCCTTCTGAAGGGCCTGGCCGACTATAAAATGAAGCGGGGGAGATACATTTAGTGGCCCTCCCTTACCGAATTTTTGAAACGGATTCGTTCCTGAAGGAGTTCCGAAAACATGTTGCGCCGTCGGAGCACGCGCGGGTCCTAAAAAAACTCCGGGAGCGGGTGTATCCGCAGCTGAAAGAAGAGCCGCACTACGGAGCGCACATCAAAAAGCTTCACGATTATGCTCCCGATGCCTGGCGATATCGCATCGGCGACCTCCGGCTATTCTATTCCCTCGACGAGGAGACGAAAGTCATCATCCTCACCGCCATCCGCGCCCGCAAGGACGCCTACCGTTAAATCAGATGCCCCTTTCCCTCTACATCCACATTCCGTTCTGTCTACACAAATGCAGCTATTGTGATTTTTATTCCCTGCCGGTGACGGAGGATGCGATCCCACAACGACAATATATCGAGCAGTTGTTGGCCGAACTCCGGGTGCAGGTGGAGCGATTCGGGCTGGCGGAGCGAACCCTCACGAGCATTTTTTTCGGCGGGGGAACGCCGTCAATGCTCGGTCCGGCGCTGCTCGGCGAGATCCTGAATGCGGCATCACGGAAGTTTGTGCTCGCCGGTGACGTCGAGATCACGTGCGAGGCCAACCCGGAGACGCTCACGCTGGAGCGATTGCGGGGATTACGCGCCGCCGGGATAAATCGCCTTTCCATGGGGGTCCAGTCATTTCATCCGCGCCACCTTGCATTTTTGGAGCGGGTCCACTCGGCCGAGCGGGCGATCGCAGCCGCGCGCGATATCTGTGCCGCGGGATTCGCAAACGTCAATCTCGACATGATCTACGGTCTGCCGGGGCAGACGATGAAGGAGTGTCAAGCCGATCTGACGCAGGCGATCGCATTGGAGCCGATGCACATTTCCGCGTATCAGCTGACAGTGGAAGAGCGCACACCGCTCGCCGCCCAAGTGCGCGAAGGAAAAGTCCGGATGCCCGATGATGAGATTGTCCTCGCCATGTGGGACACCGTGCGTGAGCAGCTTGGTGATGCAGGCTACGCGGCGTACGAAATCTCCAATCACGCTCGTCCTGGCTACGAGTGTCGGCACAACTGCAACTATTGGGAATACGGCGAATATCTCGGCCTCGGTACGGGGGCGTGTTCATTCCTCCGAACGCCGCCACTATACGCCCTTCGCTTCCAACGCGCCCGAAACTTACGCCGCTACCTCGCCGGCGACCTGGCGTGCGACTATGAAGACCCGATCGACTGGGCAACCGCCATGAGCGAGTGCGCCTTCTTGGCCCTTCGGATGGAGCAGGGCATCCGCGAACCTCTCTTCCGGCAACAATTCGGCTGCTCGCCGATGGACGTGTACGGCCCTCAATTCACGGAGTGGATTGGCGACGGTTTGCTTGCGGAAGGATTCGGACCCGATCGGTCGTGGACCCTCACCGCCACCGGACGCCGCATTGCCAACACGTTGTGCGCGGAATTGCTCCCCATTTCTTGACAAATTCGCGCCTCATTGCTACGGTGCCGCGCGTTTTCTAATATAGCGAAATTGCTATGGATTTATCACATCCAGTAGGTGTGTCGATGGCCAAATCCGAAAAAACGAAGGTAGATCAATTGCGCGAGGCACTGAAGGTGAACAAGCAAGGTGAACAGCCCTCTCAGCCGGAGGCCCTACCGGCAGAAGGGAGTGCGCCGGCTGCCGAGGGTGAGCCGATAGATGCCCTGCAGTCCCAGATACGGGCCGCAGAGGAGGAGGCGAAGGCACATTACGATAAATTGCTGCGCGTGATGGCTGAATTCGATAATTTCAAGAAACGGGCGGAGCGGGAGCGGGTGGAACAGATCCAGTTTGCAAACCAGCGTCTTATAGAAGAACTTCTCCCCGTGCTCGATCATCTGGATGAGGCCTTGGCTAATACTCAGGCGGTCGCTGATGGTGGGGAGACCGCGCGGAGTCTTTGCGAGGGGGTGGAACTGACCCGCCGCCAGTTTTTGGGGATCCTGGCGCGCTACGATCTGGAACCGATCGAGCCGGAGGCGGGAGAACCCTTTGACCCGGCCGTGCACGAGGCAGTGGCGCAGATCGATGCAGAAGGGGTGGCAGCAGGGGGGATAGTGCAACGGTTGCGTCGTGGTTACAAGATGCGCGGGCGTGTATTGCGGGCAGCGATGGTCACTGTGGCACGGGGCGGGCCGTCGGCAGGCATGCCAGGATAAGGGGGAGTCGAGTGCAGCAGACGTTTTGGCGGTTCGCGATCGGTCTGGTGGCCGTTATCTGGTGTGCCGCCTGTGCCGAACAGGCCGGCATGACTACAGCCCCTCCGAGAGGGAAGGCCTTGCGGATCGGGGCCATCCTCCCCCTTTCGGGCAAATACCGAGTCTATGGCGAGGCGACGCTCCACGGTATCGAGTGCGCCGCCGGTAAACAGACTCCGTGTAACTCCCCGATCCCGATCGAACTACACGTAAAAGATTCCGGTGGGGATCCGTCGAGGGCAGCCTCTGCAGTCACTGAGCTCGTGCAGGAGCACCAGGTCGCAGGTATTATCGGGCCGCTCTTGTCGCGCACGGTAGAGGCGGCGGCCGGCCGGGCGCAAGAGCTCAAGGTGCCACTGATCAGTTTAAGTCAGCGGGATGGCATCGCCGAGATCGGAAACTATATCTTTAGGGTGGGTCTCAACGCCGCCTCACAGGTGGAGACTATTGCCCGCTACGCTGTGAAGGAGCGGGGATGGAAGAAGATTGCGATCGTCTATCCAGAAAATACATACGGTGAGACCTTGCGGACCTACTTCCGCAACGCGGCGACCGCCCTCGGTGCATCTATCGTAGCGGAGAAGGGCTATGCTGCGGGAATAGCCAACATTGTAGAGGCTCGCCATGAGGGGGGCGAGGCCGATGAAGCGGCCAAGGCGCGACCGAAGCCGGGGTCGCTCTCCACAAGCGGCGAAGTCGTCCCATTGGCGGCCTCGGAGGCGGCGCTGCCGGTGGTTCCGCGCGTGCGCGGCGCAGAGGCCGTTTTTATGCCGGATTCCTATCGGAGCCTGCTGACGTTATTAAAATTAGGAGGGTCCGACATATTCGGTGGCGCTGTCTTATTGGGCGGCAGCCGGTGGAATAGTGCGGGTCTCCTGGCCGCCGGGGATCGGGTAGAGGGGGCCGTCTTTGTTGATGCCTTTTTTCCGCGCGGCGCCGACGTGCCGACCCAGCAATTCGTACGGACGTTTGCAGAGGCGTACCGGATAGAGCCGACACTGCTTGAGGCACAGGCCTTCGATGCCGTGAGGCTCTTCATCCGCGCGGCGCAGGATGCCCGCTCTCGTGCCCCTGCCAACGTGCGCGACGCGTTGGCTCGCACCAAAAACGTTGCCGGCGTGACCGGACGTATATCCTTCAATGCCGAGGGGGATGCCATAAAACAGCTCCACCTGCTGACCGTGCGCGCGGGCGCAATCCAGCAGATAGAGGCGCCATCGCGACCCGTCACCCAATCGGCCATAGGTCGCTCGGCGCGTCGCGCAGCACCGGCGGGCACCGACCCGAAATACGACATCGGCGGTCCTGCCGAGTCGTCGATCCCCCCTCTGACCGAGCGGGATAAGTACGAATAAAATCTACTGAGGTGGGCGTGGACGAACTGGCCTTACTCCAACACCTGCTGCAGGGCGTGGCGACGCAAGCAGAGGGATTGCTTGCCGGTGTCGGCGACGATTGCGCCGTCCTGGCCGCCTCCGGCAGCCGCGATTGGCTCATAACTACCGATGCGCTGGTAGAAGGTATCCACTTTCGGCGCGAATGGGCAAGCTGGGAGGCGATCGGTCGAAAAAGTGCGCTCGTAAACATAAGCGATATTGCGGCAATGGGCGGGAGGCCGCGATTTTGCCTAGTCACGCTGGCGATTCCGGACGATCTCCCGGTGCCAGCCGTTATGGAATTTTATTGCGGCCTACGGGCGGCGGCCGACCAATTTCAGATGACGGTGATAGGGGGCGATACGGTTCAAGGACGCAAGAGTTTTTGCGCGTCCATCACGGCGGTTGGCGAGGTGCCGCACGGCCGGGCGGTATACCGGAGGGGGGCCCGGCCTGGAGATGGCTGCTACGTGACTGGTGCGCTAGGCGGCGCTACAATAGGATTGGAGGCCCTGCAACGGCGGCTGTCGGCGGCCACGTACGGTCCTTTTATCGAACGGCATATGCGACCGACGCCGCGGGTAGCGGCCGGGCAATGGCTGACCGCCACAGGGTGCGTGACATCAATGATAGACCTGAGCGACGGATTATTAACCGATCTGGAGCGTGTTGCGGCGGCCTCTGGGGTGGGGGCGCGGCTGGAGGCCGTGCGGATCCCCCTCTTTCCCGAGATGTCTCCAGTGGCGGAAGGGTGGAAACGATCGCCAATAGCAATTGCCTGTGCCAGCGGGGAGGAATATGAACTGGCCTTCACTGTGGCCGGCGCGCGCGAGTACGCCTTTCAGCGGTTTCTGCCGGCCGCCGAAAAGACGCTGGGCCATGCAATCACCCGTATCGGGGCGATCACCCAGGAGCGTGGAGTTGCGGTCGTCGATCCTGAGGGACGGCCGCTGGAGCTGACACAACGCGGTTTTGTGCATCAATTCCGCGACGCTTAGAAACGGAGCCGGCGTGTTTCACTTTTTGCTACTTGTCTTCCTGCTCAGTTTTTCCGCCTTCGTCTCCTGTGCGGAGACCGCCCTCTTTTCTCTCTCTCGGGTGGAGTTGCATCGCCTGAAACGCGCGGCCGATTGGCCCTCCAGGCGACTTCGGGCCTTGTTGCGCCACCCCCGCGAAATTCTGGTAACGATTCTTATCGGTAACGAGGTTTCCAACGTGGCGATCTCGGTGGTGGCGGCCGATTTCGTCCACACCGTGATTCCGTCGGCCTGGGAAGCCACCCTGATCGCCGTGGCATTGGTGGCGCCGCTGATCTTGGTCTTTGGCGAGATCCTGCCGAAAAACCTGGCAGTCCATACCGCATCACAGATCGCTCCGATGCTCGCATTGCCGCTGGAGCTCTTTACATTCATCACCAGGCCGGTGCGCGCCATCCTGACAAGGCTCGCCGACGGGGCGGTCCGGCTGTTTGGCGGCGATCCCTCTCAGGTTAGGGCAATGATCGTAGAGGAGGAATTCCGTCACATGGTCGAGATGGGCCAGCAGGCCGGTGTGTTGTCCACATCGGAGGGCGATCTCATCCATAGAGTCTTCGATTTCGGCGATATCTCCGTTGAGGAGGTAATGACGCCGGCCAGCCGGATGTTCAGGTTGGCCTTGCGGCAGTCTACCGAGCACCTGCTTGAACAGGTGCGCTCGGCCCAATATTCGCGTATTCCGGTATATGCCGATCAGCCAGATGACATAGTAGGCGTGTTGTATGCCCGGGATCTCTTTTCACTTCACGCGCAGCGCCTGCGCGGCTTGACCCGCGAAGTGGAAGAGATAGTGCGCCCGATCCTGTTCGTGCCACGCACGGCCCGCCTGGAGGAGGTGCTTCGCGAGTTTCAGCAGAAGAAGATCCATCTGGCAGTGGTGGTCGATGCGAAACGCAAACCGGTGGGGGTGGCGACCATGGACGATATCCTACGGGCGCTTTTCGGCGCAAAGGAGGCCGCCTAATATGCCATGGTATGCCGCCATTGCCGCCATGCCGATCTCGCTGGTCTTCAGCATCATCGGTCTCTGTCTGTTCGCGGAGGCCTTCTTTTCCGGAGCGGAGCTCGCGATGGTATCGGCGGACAAACTTCGACTACATCAGCGGGCAGTGGCGGGAGGTCGCGGCGCCAAGATCGCGGAGTGGCTGATCGGCCGGCCTGCCTGGCTCTTCAGCACCACATTGCTAGGGACCAATTTGGCGGCTATTACCGCGTCCGTCGTCACTACCTTTTATATCATTCACCATTACGGGCCTGAGTACAGCGCCTTTGCCCTGCTCATCTCGCCGGTTATCCTGATCATGGGCGAGATCCTACCGAAGAGTATCTGTCAGCATCATGCCAACTGGATCGTCGACCGGGTGGCGCCGATCCTGGCGGCCTGTTCAACCGTGGCCTATCCGCTCGTCTGGCCGCTCTCGCGACTCACCGATCGGTTGCTCGGCGGCGTTAGAAAGGCGAGCGGCGGGGAGCGGCGGATCAGCAGGGAGGAGCTGGTGTTGATGCTTGACGAGGGGGCCCCAGCAGCGGATCCGGCTGCCACCGATATTCGGCCGATAGAACGGACGATGATTTCACGGATCCTGCGTCTGGCGGAACAGCGCGCGAAAAACGTGATGGTCCCGCTGGCGGAGATGGAATGCCTGCCGGCATCGGCCTCGCGGGAGGCCGCGTTGGCGGTCTTCGATCTGAAGGGGTATTCCCGGCTTCCGGTGTACGAGCATCGGATCTATCACGTTATCGGCATCCTGGATGCTATCGAGGTCCTATGTGAGACGAAAGACGAACCGCTGACCGCTCTGATGCGCCCCCCGCTCTTTGTCCCCGAGGAGATGCCGTTGCCGGAGCTCTTTCGCCTGTTGCAGGAGCGCGGCGAAAAGGCCTCCATAGTAGTTGATGAGTACGGGGCCGCGGTAGGACTGGTCACGATCGAGGATCTATTTGAGGAGGTGGTGGGCGAGATTAGGGATGAGTTCGCCTTGGGCCGCCAGATGTATCAGGTGCTAGGGCCGCATCATTATCTCATTAGCGGGAGGCTAGAGGTGGAGATCGCAAACGAGCGGATGGGGCTGGGGATTCCGCTGGGCAACTACGAAACGGTGGCAGGGGCGCTGCTCCAGGTCAACGGTTCGATCCCGCGGATGGGGGATGTAATTATGATAGACCGGTATCGGTATCGGATTCGGCAGGCGACAGATCGAGCGGTGCTGGAAGTGGAAGTGACGGCCATCTAATATATGCCGAGTGGATATTTCGACTGTTTTGCCGGCGTGGCCGGCGACATGATCCTGGGTGCGCTGTGCGATGCCGGACTCCCGTTTGCGCATCTAACGCGCGAGCTAAAGAAGTTGCCGATACGCGGCTATGGGTTGGCGCGGGAGACAGCCCGCCGGGGCGCGCTAGGAGGCACGAAGATAGATGTGCGCGCTCATTTCCACGATGGGGCTCATGGCGAAAGGTCGTATCGCTCCATCCACCGGTTGATCGGACAGAGCCGGTTGGCCAGACCGATCCGCGCGCTGGCGCAAGAGATATTTTATCGCCTGGCCCGTGCGGAGGCACGCGCGCATCGAATTCCGGTGGACAGAGTCCATTTCCACTAGGTGGGGGCGGTAGATTCGATAGTCGATATCGTCGGCGCGGCAATCGGCTTTCACTATTTTAGGTTCCAGACGATCGTGGTCTCCCCACTACCGATTACGCGTGGATTTGTTCGAACCGCGCACGGCCGTTATCCGGTGCCGCCGCCTGCAGTACTGGAACTGATTAAAGACGCGGCTATTGTCCCATCACCAGTTCGTGGGGAGATTGTGACACCCACTGGGGCAGCAGTCCTGACAACCGTGGCAGGCGCCTTTGGCGAATGTCCGCTCCGCGCTGTGACGCGGATCGGGTACGGTGTGGGCGACAAGCATTTCCGGTCGATACCGAATGTCTTGAGGCTATTGATTGGGGAGGGGGCGCCGGTAGTAGCGATAGAATCCAATATCGACGACGCCAATCCCCAGATCTACGACTACCTGATCGATGAACTTCTGCGAGTCGGCGCCCTGGACGTAGTGGTGAGGCCGATCCTTATGAAAAAACGGCGGCCGGCGGCCCAGGTGCAGATTTTGTGCGAAGAGTTGAAGCGGGAGGCGTTGATCCGCTGTCTGTTGCGTGAGACGACCGGTTTCGGCGTGCGCTGGTATCCTGTGCAGCGTCGGATGCTTGCCCGTGAAGAGCGAATGGCTCGCACGAGGCATGGTCCGGTCCGCGTGAAACTCGGATTTTCCGGACTCCACCCCGGCGAGGGGGAGCTGCTGCAAGTGAGCCCGGAGTATGAGGATTGCAAGAGGGTGGCCCGCGCAAAAGGGATCCCGTTACGGGAGATTTATCGCCTTGCCGTTGCCGCCGCTGTGAGATAGATACCCTGACGAACGAAGAACGAAGAACGAAGAACGAAGAACGGAGGTTCTATGGCCCACCAACCGATGGGAGCACGCTTGGCAATAGGAACAACGGCGCCCGATTTTACGCTGCCGGCAACGGACGGGAAGGAATATTCCTTTGCCCGGCACAAGGGGGCGAAGGGAACGGTAGTGGTCTTTGCCTGTAATCATTGCCCGTACGTGAAGGCCTATGACCAGCGTATTAACGATGCGGCCCGGGAGTTTATGCCGAAGGGGATCATGTTTTTCGTGATCAACGCCAACGACGAGAAAAATTATCCGGACGATTCGTTTGCCAAGATGAAGGAAAAGGCGATCCAGTATAAACTCCCGTACCCGTACTTGCGCGACGCCACGCAAAAAGTCGCCACCGATTACGGCGCCGGCTGTACGCCGGAGGTCTTCTGCTTCGATGCCGCCGGGAAACTTTGTTACACCGGCCGCGTGGACGACAACATGGAAGACCTCGGCGCGGTCAAACAGCGCTACCTCTGGGACGCGTGTACGGCGCTCGTCGTCGGCACGAAACCGAAGTTGCAAGAGGTCCACCCGATCGGCTGTTCGATCAAGTGGTCGCGTTAATCCTCCACCCGACCGCCGAAGGGATGTTTTTCTTTAGCAACCGTCTCAACGGTTATTGAAAGGGTGTGAATCCGGCAGTCGTGAAGTGGCGATCGAAAGAGAAGGCCTGGTGGAGTTTCTCGGATTCCATGACCGCAAACGAGCAGGCATCGGTCATCGAGAAACGCTGGTCCTGAAACCGCTCAAGCCAGGCCAGGGCCTGCATCTCGAGTTCTACGGTGAGCGGGACGATACGGATTGCCGGTGATGCATATATCTCCCGCGCGGCCTTCAGGCCCGCGGCTGTGCCAAACCGGTAGATCAGCAGCGTAATCAATTCTTCAACGATGAAATTGGTTGTGACACACGCGATCTGTTCCGTCCGGACCCGCTCCCACAATCCCACCGCTCGGTCATGATAGGCATCGCGCGCAACGTATTTGGCATAGAAGGCCCCGGTGTCGATCAAGAGGCGCGATCTCAATGGGGATCTCGCGCGAGATAGACATCATGCCGTTCGGCAACATCCGTTGGGCCCGCATCCTGAAACACGGTCTGATTCGATAGGAAGGGATCCTGGGCAAATGTCCCCTGCTTCCCCAGGAGATATTTCTGGAGGGCCCGTCGCACCAGCTCGCCGAAGGAGGTCTTGTCCCGCTCCGCCTCGCGCTGTAACTGCGCCCGGAGGGCGTCAGGCAGCATTATGGTGGTTCTATGCATATTATGTATCATAATACATATTCAGCCACCGTCAAGAGGAATCTATTCACTCTTCCGACCGGCCATCGGAGACACCGTAATAGGTGTGCTTGACAGATTAGTGTTATCTGTCTAATGCCCAGTCCGCCTGTATTTGCACAGGTTGGAGGGCTCGTTATGGCTTACCCGATTGAGGTCAATGGCTACACCGTTTCCACCAGCATCCTGCCCGACGGGCCTCTTGCCCAGTGGCTCGTGAAGCGATCGGAGGGGGAACTCCGCGCGATGGATCGGGGGGATGAGTCGGATTCCATTTCTTCGTCCGATCGGCCGCGCGACAAAATTCTGGGACCGGTGGAACTCTTGCAGAATATTGTGCGGCGGTACGAACAACTGTCGCGATCGGCAGTCCGTGCGGGGATGGCCGATAAGTGGGAGGCGTGGGAGCGACACCTGCAGGAGCGGGATCGTATGGCGGGACTGATCAAGGCATTGGGCTGGGAACCGATGTTCCACATTGCCGATCGCGATTACAACAAACGGATCGTGACCCTCCTCCGGTCGACAAATACCAAGGATCCTGAGGCGACCAAACAGCTCTACACCAAAGCCCTCGCCCCCTGGTCTGATGGTGGGTTGTGCCTTGGTTACCCCGCCGGTGTAAATTTTCTCTCCCCTGTTCTCCAATCGGCTGAAATGGCCGCGCGAGCCTGTACCACGGGCGATCTCGCACAGTGGGGGAGCTTCTTACAGACGGGATATAAGGTGCTTGCGCTCCTTGTGGGTGCCGCGGCGGTTTATTCAAATGCAAAGGTCAAGCTCTATTGGGTTACTCAAGTTGATCTCCCTATTCCAGCAGAGAAACGAGAGGCTCATGGCTTTCAGCCGAAAGACCAAGTGCCCTATGCGTATTTTTCAGCATATGTCCCCGGTGCTAAGACGCCAAACCTGATCCTTGACCCTGCGGCAATCATCACGGATTCCGCACGACGGAATCGGAGCTATCCGACCCCCCATCTCTGGCGCGGCGCCATGGCGGCATACTACTATCTGGCATCGAGGGAGGCCCTCCGCGGCAATGCAAACCTGGCTCCACGGGGAGAAAAAATGTTATGGATGGCCTTGCAACTACAGCCGGAACTCCCCCCTATTCCGGTATGGGACGAGCATATAAACCCGGAGGAAACGAGGTAAATCTATGAGCGACCCTCAAGGGAAGATTTCCCAAGCGGACGCGGCCTTTCGCAAGGCCTTGCGATACGATCCGAAGAATCTCGACGCGCGCACTGGGCTGCAGTGGCTCAAAACGCTTCGGAAGTGATGGAGGAGAGACGGGTATGGTCACGATTCGTGGCTATCACATTCCGGATGATATCCGCCCAGGTGGCCCCTTGGCGCAGTGGATCGCGGGCTATGAGGATGGAGCGCTTGCCCTCATGGACGCGGGGGACATCAGAGCAGGGCGCGGCGCTGAATGCCTCCCGCAGGAGGGATTCGATCAACCGGGAGACCGCCGTTTGGGCAAGGTCGAGTTGTTTCAGTTCCTGACCGGAGTAGAATATCAACAAGCGACGATGCTCGCCGTCCAGCATGGCTATGCCGGCCACTGGAAGACGTGGGAAACCCTCATGCAGCAGAAGGATTATCTGGCCTCCCTGGTGCGGGAACTGGGGTTTGAGCCGTCGTTTCACATAGCGAATCGAGACTATCATCGGCGGATCATCGAATTATTGCAGGCGGTCCCCCTCAACGGGGGAATCCCGCATACGGTGGAGATGCTCTATGCGATGGCCCTGCCGACATGGGAGGCCGGTGGATTATGTCTTGCGTATCTGCCCTTCGGCGACCCGCTCCGCGCAGAGAACCGCTCTGCCGACGAGGCGGTGGATTCGTGTATGGCGGTTGATGGAAGTCAATGGGCGACCTGCACGCAGACGGCGGTGAAGGCCCTGACCCTCGTGATGAGCGCCTATGAACTGTTTGATTGGGCTTTTGTGGCAGGCATGCGGGTCTATCCTTTCTGGGTCACCGTGGATCGCCTGCGCGTCGGTCCAGCCGAGGCCGCCCATGCCTATATCGAGGTGTCGATCAAGGATGGGCAAGCGGAACGGAAGTTCGCCCTCGACCCATCCATGCTCGATCCTAACGTGTTGGCCACCGGGCGTCGCCTGCGCGCCCTCCACTGGCATGGAGCGGTGGCGACGGCGCATCGCAATCGCGCGATCTACGCCGCGGCGCGGGGGGATTGGCGCGCGGCCAGTCACCACTTTGCATTGGCGCTCATGATGGCGCCGGACGATCCGGGGTCATATAACGGGTTTGGCGTTGCCTCCGCAGCAGAAGGCGCGACGAGGGCGGCCATGGCCATGTTTATGCAAGCCCTCTGTTTCGATCCGAAAGATTCGCATGCCCGCTTCAACCTTGGCAAGGCCCTGGCAGAAAATGAGCAGGACTACGCGCACGCCATCGAACAATTCCAACGCGTCGTGAAAGCAGAGCCCGGCCATGTGAAAGCGCGGATGGAAATGGGCAATGCCCACCGCGAACTGCAGCAATACAGGGAGGCCGAGGCGGCCTACCGCCAGGCGCTCACCATTGAGCCGCAATACGTTAACGCATACGTCAACCTGTGCGGCGTACTCGCGACCCAAGGCCGGTTTGACGAGGCAGGGATGATGTGTGACACAGCCTTGGCCATCGATCCGCGACACCCGCTCGCGCACTTTAACAAAGGGGCGCTGCTGCTCAAGTGGGGGCGTGACGATGAGGCGCGAAAGGCACTTGATCTTGCAGGACAACTCGATCCGACCCTGAAGGGCGATGTGCAACGACGATTGCGACCGGGGCAGGAGTGGGAGGAACAACTGCGCCGGCAGCTAAGGAAATAAAGCGGGCACGTTGGGCTCACGTGGGCACTTGACTTATTTTTGGCAGTAGGACTATAGGGCCCGGCTATGGGCGATCACCAGCGAAGAATTCAGGGACTTTTTATTCCTTGGGCTACTGCACCAACGCAATCGTCGGCTCTTGCTTTTTATCAGCCGGAGGCTTTGCCTTTGGCGAGTCAGCAACCGCTTTCGAGGTTTTCCTTACCGGAACCACCACCACAGACAGGGTCGGCAAGTACTCCTCCTAAAGAGAGCAAGAACGAGCCGGGGGGCATTGCTGAAAAACCGCCGTGGCTGTATATCCTTGGAGGGAGTGTGACGATGTTTGCGGGGTACGCACTCACAGTACCCGCTACAATATGCACCGGTAGCGGGGGCAACATTGAGTGTCAAGAGGTTGCGCCTTTTGCAACGTTTGGATATATAGGTCTGATTGGTGGAGCGTTGCTAGTTGGATATGGGATTTCCAAGTTGGCAAAGTAATACAGCTGCATTCTTTCTGTTGATCGTGGAACTGGGCAAGGCGGCATCGGTGTATACACCCGTGAAGGGGGAGTGATGGGCGATGGATTACAACACATCAAAAAACGGGATCTTTCCCCCGACTGGACGGCGGCAAAAGCGCAGGCCCGCGGCCTGCATGAGGGGCTCGGCGGCGTGGCAAAGGACCTGCTGAACGTCGTTGCAGAGGGCCTGGGGGAGGACCGCGGCGCCATCTTGCACGCCCTCGATCAATTCGTTCGACAAAGCGATGCGTCGCCCGCGCGCTGGGGCATGGGGTTGTTGCACACCGCCTACGGCCGCGAGATAAAAGCGGAACGATTCGTGCAACCGGCGATCAATTCTGCCGTAGGCAGCGTCCTTTCGCTTGCCGGATGCGCGCCGGACAACGCGGAACCTGTCGCCGGAGTGCCGCAGGAAGGCCCGGTGGTCAAGGGAGCGACCACCGATACAGCCGGCAGAGTGAAGATTGAAGACCCGTCCGGCACCATGATCGAGGTGAAGGTCGTAGATCAAAATGGGGTCCCCATCCCAAATGCCACCGTGGGCTACGCCTCTGACGGGGAGCACTTTCTCGCCATGGGGTGGAAACCTGGAGTCTATTTCCCGGCCTTGCTGGACGGCACGATCAGCGAGTTTGCAACGTACTCCGGCGCGCTGATGGCGTATGGGGAAGAACATGGCGCGATCGAACCGTTCACCACCGCACTCCTGATCATCGGCCTCATCAGCCTTGCAGACACGGTCTATAACTATTGGCAGACGACACAAGAGCAGCCGCTACAGATTCTCGAGGAATCAGCAACTCACCAGAAAGTGTGTATGTCCGTCGAGTTCTTGAAGAGCGAGGCCGAACTGACGGCGGCTATTATCCTCTTGCCTGTAGGCGCTGGATTCACCGGTCCCTGGAAGTTGATCTCCGCGCTGGCCAGTGCAAGCAAACCCTGGACGTGGGGCGATCTGTATCTCCAATTCATCAAGAACCACTATAACCTGCCGGAGGCCAAGGGCTATCTCGTGCGGAAAGTGAAGGATCCGGTCTCGCTCTGCACGCCGCCGCCCGGTGCGCTCACCTGTGTGCTCTCGCCCGGCGATACCTGGTGGGACCCAAACAAGGATAAGGTTCCTGCTTACCAATTCGAGGGCCCGTGCAATCCAGGCGAGAATAGCATCAAGGAAACACAGCCCTCAGATACAATTGTCTGTACGGGCACAGAACTTCTCTGTGATGATTTCGTCAATGATCCCAGTCCGAAGCAATGGCAATATGCGGATTCGGGAATAGTCCAGAATGGTTTTCTGGTTGCGGATGGCGTCTCTATTCTCGAGAGTTTTTGGATAACGGGTTACCATCCTACGGTCTCGTTTAGATCCAGCGTGCATAATGCTGCTGGGGTAATGTTTCTTCTTGACGCTAGTAGTGGGTTCGAACTCAAATTTGGGATGGCTGAAAATGGCCAATTCGCAGTGACATACTTAGAAGGATCCGCCAACCACTGGGCTCAAGGTGATTGTGAGTCGGGGAACTTTCTCAACAAGGATTTCGTTTTGGGGCTCGACTTTGACAATGGCGATGTGAGCGTTGCTGTTGGTGATCAAATTGTCTGTTCGGGTTGGGCCTCGGGGTATGGGTTCAATGGGGTACCATCCGACATGGCTGCCATAAAGATCGCCATCGACACTATTAAGGCACCCACTGCCTTGGATTACATCCTGCTTAAGTAAGTCATAGCGGCCCCTGACTTACCAACTATTTCACCGGTTTCCCTAGTTTCCATAAGCACATTCCAGCGGTATCCTTTCACTATTGTCTAGCAGTTGATATGCGGGCGTTTTTACGAGTAAAACGCCCGCATTATTTATTCCTCCGACCTCTCGCCGAGGAGGTCGGTGCGGAGGAGGAGATACAGGAGGTTGATGACGGCCGTGATGATGGCGAATGTCTAACAGTTGACATGCGGGCGTTTTTCCGAGTAAAATGCCCACATGCTTATTCCCCGACGGTTGGCCGAGCGGTTGCGGAAGAGTAAAAAAAGCGTGCTCTTGCTGGGACCGCGTCAAACGGGGAAATCCACGCTTATTCAGCAACTGAACCCTGCCCTGACGATCAATCTGGCCAATGAGCAGACCTACTTGGCATTTGCGGGGAATCCCGCTGAACTGGAACAGCGATTGGCAAGCAGGACAGTCCCCACTGTCTTTATTGACGAAATTCAGCGGCTGCCGAGCCTCCTCAATACGTTGCAGGACCTGATGGATGGACAATTCCGGCACATCAAATTTTATCTCACCGGATCCAGCGCCCGCAAACTCAAGCGAGGCGGGGCCAATCTCCTGCCGGGTCGTCTCCATACGTATCATCTCGGCCCCCTCGCGGCGGGAGAGCTTGACTATCGGTGTGATGCCATCGATGGGTTGGCGATGGGGACCCTCCCCGGCATCTATATAGAACCCTCCGCAGACGAGCGGCAGAAAACGTTGCGTTCGTATAGCGCGACCTATCTGAAGGAAGAAATCCAGGCCGAGGCCCTCACACGGAACATTGAAGGCTTCTCCCGTTTTCTCTTCGTTGCCGCCGCGTGCTCGGGCCAGTTTTTGGATCTGACGAAACTCGCTTCCGAAGGACAGATTGCACGGCAATCGGCCATGCGCTATTTCGAGATCTTGGAGGATACCCTGATCGTGAACCGCTGCGAGGCCTTTGCGCATACTGTGCGCCAGCGATTGATCCGCCATCCGAAGTACTATTTTTTCGATACGGGTGTCTTGAATGCGCTCCTGGGAAACTTTGGTGTTTCAGCCGATCGGAAGGGGCTTCTCTTCGAGCATCTCTTTTTCAACCAGCTGATCGCCGGTGTTGCAGCGGCGGATATTGACTGCCGAATCTCTACCTATCGCACGCAACATGGTGTGGAGGTGGATTTCATCTTCGAACATAGTAATAGGACGTGGGCAATTGAGTGTAAGGCCTCCACGAATGTCGGCCCTGCCGATCTTCGCGGGTTGCGCCACTTTGCTGCCGATTATCGGCGCCCCCTTCGCACAATTGTCGCCTATTTGGGAACGGTTGAGAAACAGATTGAAGATGTTGCCATTCTCCCCTGGCAAACGGCCCTGCGCGAAATGGGGCTGTAACGTCCTCTGAACCGATTTGCCCCTCGCGATTATTCCTCCGACCTCCCGCCGAGGAGACCTGTGCGGAGGAGGAGGTAGAGCAGGTTGAGGACGGCGGCGGCGGCGGCGGCGACATACGTCCAGGCGGCGGCGTTAAGGACGGCCGAGACGCCGTGGCGATCGGGTGGGCTAATTAGTCCGTAGTTAGTAAGAAAGGCCTTTCCGCGACGGGACGCATCAAACTCTACCGGCAGCGTGATAAGCTGGAAAAGCACCGCCGCACTAAAGAGAAGGATGCCGAGTTTCACCCACGTCATCGCATGCATGATGAATCCGAGAAAGATAAGGATATATGAGGCCTGGCTGCCGAAACTGGCGACCGGCACCATCGCATTGCGGATCTGCAACGGCGCATACGCCTTCGCATGTTGGACTGCGTGTCCGCACTCGTGCGCGGCGATCGCCTGCGCGGCAACCGAGGAGCTCTGATAGACTTGAGGCGAGAGCCGGACTGCCCGCTTGGTTGGATCATAGTGGTCGCTTAACATTCCGTCGCCGCCGAATGGCATGAACCGGTGACCTACCGGCTCAACGGTCACATTCATTAACCCGTTTTGATCAAGGATCCGGCGGGCGACGTCGGCGCCTGTGAACCCGGTCGCGGAAGGGACGCGGCTAAATCGGTTGAAGGCGGATCTGACCCGCCCCGTTGCCCAGATGGAAAAGACCAGCGTGACGACCATTACGATGAGATAGAGCGGATCGAAATAAAACATATTGCCTCCTTATCGATTATATTGTGAAGATATAGCGATGCCTGGCAGGATGTCAACGTTGGGGCGTTATCTTGACCGTCTCTATTGCCGGTATGACAAATCGTTTTTGACTAGCGATCCAGTGCAGTTTCCGCACGCCTACGTGGACACCCAAGACCGCGAGATTGTGGCCTTTTTAGCTGCCCTCTTTGCCTTCGGTAATGTAACATCAATTCTAAACACCGTCCGTAGAATCTTGACGCCGATGGGTCCTCATCCGGCAACATCTCTTAACGGGCTGACGTCGGGAAGCGCCAAGGCCTATCGTGGATTTGTGCACCGTTGGGTCTCGGCCACGGACCTCTATGCATTGATTAGAGGAATGCATCGGGTCCTTAATGAGTGGGGCTCACTAAAATGCTGTTTCCTCGCCGAACATGACCCAAAAAGTGATGACTTGAGTTTAGCAATGGGCCGCTTTATCGCCCGGCTGCGTGCGGCTATCGGCGAAAAGAGCCTGGGCCTTCGTTTTCTGCTGAACGATCCCGCCACCGGTGCAGCGTGCAAGCGCTTCAATATGTTTCTGCGCTGGATGGCTCGTCCGGCGGATGGAATTGACTTGGGCCTCTGGCCGGAAATTTCGCCGCGCCAACTGACGATCCCGGTGGATACCCACATCGCCCGGATCAGCCAGTTTCTTGGGTTGACGCAGCGGCGGACGACCAATTGGGCCATGGCCCGCGAAATCACCGATGCCTTGCGCAGCTTCGCACCAGACGATCCGTGCAAATACGACTTTGCCCTCACTCGAATCGGTATCGTGGAGGGCTGCCGCGGTTACAGGCATCCGAAAATTTGTCCCGCCTGCCCGCTCGATCACGTCTGCAGGGCGCCACTCCGGGTTTCTATACACAACGACATAACTCCCCCCTTCCCCCTCTTAATTTAAGAGGGGGCTAGAGGGAATTACTGCAAATTAAAATGTCGTTGTATATAATGCCGGGGTCGCAGGAGCGCTGCGACACATTCGCCGCCGTGGTCGAATAGCGTCAGGTGAAAATCCCGCAGCCACTGCCGCCTGAGCGCTGACAGTGGGTGTCTAAGCGATTGGTTAAATAACAGCCGATCTCCCGGGCGAAGCCCAAGCCGGGCCAATGCCTTCGTCACGCAGCGAAGCGTCACATAAACGCGGATCTCGTCGGTAAATGTCCAGCTTGCTATATCCCCAGGGGAGAGTCCGAGCGCATGCAGCTTGGCGTGAAGTAGCACCCGGTTAGTCCGAGACTCATAGAGCCGGCGGACCTTGCTTATGTTGACCCGCTCGCGCGGTTGCGCGGAGACCAGCGTCGCGCCGCGAGGTCCCATGATGGCCTTGATTATCGGATGAATCCGGTCAGGCCAAAAGTTGGTGTATGTGAGCCCCAATAAGACAAGGCGCGCCGACCTGTCGCGGTTTAAGATCCGGTCTTGCGCCACGGCCTCGAAGGTGGAGTGAATGGGATGGCACGGGACACCAAGCCTGCGCGCTATACGCGCGGCGCAGTTTAGGAAGAGGCGGCTGCAATCTACCGGCACATATCGCACCAGTTTTTGCGCGGCGCATGCAGCCTGCAGAATGATTCCGCTGTTAGTTGCAATACCAGGACCCAAATCAATCAGCGTAAATTGGTGCGGGAGCTGTGCCATGAGCTGCGGGGAGATCGCTTGAAAAAGGCGCGTCTCCGCACTGTATACCCCGCGTGCCACCTGCGCCCGCGCCAGTTGCGCAAAGGCCCGTGCCCCGGCGGGGGAATAGGTTAGTACCGGGTCGGAGAAATCCCATGCGTGTCGGGGCATACAAGTCCTTGCGTCTTGTCTTTCTGCCAGATATAGCACCATCTATGGCTCAACTCAAAGGGCTCGATTTTCTGGACTTAAGCGGCGCGCTTTCCGACGACGAGGTGATGATCCAGCACATGGCCCGCGAGTTCGTTGACCGCGAAGTCCTGCCGATCATTCGGCAACATTATCAAGATGCAACCTTCCCGATGGAACTCGTGCCGAAGATGGCGAAACTTGGGTTTCTCGGCTCCAACCTGCCGGAGGAATACGGGTGCGCGGGTCTCAACAGCGTGGCCTACGGCCTCCTCATGCAGGAACTCGAGCGCGGCGATTCCGGGATCCGGAGCTTTGCCTCGGTACAAGGCGCGCTCGTGATGTATCCGATATGGAAATTTGGGAGCGAAGATCAGAAGCGGGAGTGGTTACCCAAGCTCTCCAACGGGGAGAAAATCGGCTGCTTTGGGTTGACTGAACCCGATTACGGATCTAATCCCGCCGGGATGCTCACGCGCGCGAAACGAACAAAGAGCGGTTGGTTACTAAATGGCGCCAAGATGTGGATCACGAACGGGACGATGGCAGATGTGGCGATTGTGTGGGCGAAGGACGAGAAGGATGTTGTGCAAGGCTTTCTCGTCGAGAAGGGGACGAAGGGATTTTCCGCGCCGGAGATGACTGGGAAACTCTCCTTGCGTGCATCAGTAACCTCGGAACTCGTGTTGCAAGACGTGGCAGTGTCGGAAGCGCATCGCTTGCCGAAGACGGAAGACCTCAAGAGCGCGCTCAGTTGTTTGACCCAAGCCCGGTACGGGATCGCCTGGGGCGGTGTCGGGGCCGCAATCGCCTGCTATGAAGCAGCGCTCAATTACGCAAAGAGTCGGATCCAATTCGGCAAGCCGATCGCTGCGTTTCAACTCACGCAGCAGAAGCTCGTCTGGATGGTCACGGAAATTACGAAGGCGCAGCTCCTCGCATTGCAAATCGGGCGGCTCAAGGATCAGGGAAAAGCGAGTCACAGTCACGTTTCCATGGGGAAGATGAACAACATGCGCGTGGCGCGGGAGTGCGCCAAACTTGCACGCGAGATATTGGGCGCCAACGGCATCCTCGATGAATACCCGGTCATGCGGCACCTGATGAATATCGAGAGCGTCTACACCTACGAAGGGACCGACGACATCCACACGTTGATTTTAGGCCACGCCATCACCGGCCTTCAGGCGTTTGAGTAAATTATGACTAAACTCGATTATCCCCAGATCAAAACTGCGCTTCCAGGCCCTAAGGCGGCGGCAATCCTCACGCGCGACAAGGAGTTTGTCTCGCCGTCATATACGCGCGTCTATCCGCTCGTGGCAGCGCGGGGCGAAGGCTGTATGATCGAGGATGTGGATGGCAACCGATTCCTCGACTTTACGGCCGGGATCGCCGTGGCGGCAACGGGGCACTGTCATCCGAAGGGCGTGGCG
>JACPFG010000017.1:7093-21521 GCA_016183125.1 Deltaproteobacteria bacterium | reverse complement strand
GGGTGCAAAGCGAGCGACTGATCCACATGTCGGGGACCGATTTTTATTACGAACGGCAGGTGGCTCTCTCCGAGAGATTGGCGAAACTGGCTCCGGGTCCTTCGGCAAAAAAAGTGTTCCTATGTAATAGCGGGACTGAGGCGATCGAAGGGGCGATGAAGCTTGCGCGCTGGCACACCAAACGCCAACAATTCATTGCATTTTTCAACGCCTTTCATGGCCGCACCTTCGGGGCCTTGTCGCTTACTAATAGCAAGCAGGCCCAGCGCGCACGGTTCTTTCCAATGGTGCCTGGTGTGACACATGTTCCATATCCCGATCCGTATCACTGCCGCCCAGGGATGACGCCGGAGGAAAATGCAGAGGGCTGCCTGGCCTGGATCCGAGACCGAGTCTTAGCCTCGGTCGTAGCGCCTGACGAGGTAGCGGCATGCATAGTAGAGCCGATACAAGGCGAGGGCGGTTACGTGGTGCCGCCGGTCAACTTCCTGCGCGGCCTGCGGGCACTATGCGATCGCCACGGGATTATGTTGATCGCTGACGAGGTGCAGAGCGGCATGGGACGCACCGGCAAGTGGTTTGCTTGCGACCATTTCGGTGTGGTGCCCGACATCCTCTGCCTGGCCAAGGGGATAGCATCAGGATTACCGCTAGGGGCGATAATTGCCCCCGCCGAGATCATGAACTGGACGCCTGGGAGTCATGCCTCGACGTTTGGCGGGAACCCGGTCGCCTGCGCGGCAGCGCTTGCAACCATTGACCTCGTCGAGAAGGAATTCATGGCGAACGCCGTGCGCCAAGGGGAGCGGTTGCTTGCGGGCCTGCGCGATCTGCAAAAGCGACATCGGCTGATCGGCGACGTACGCGGGATAGGATTGATGGTCGGGATGGAACTTGTTCGCGACCAAAAGTCCAAGGCGCGCGCGGTGGAAGAGCGGAACCAACTCATTCAAGCCGCGTTTCAGCGAGGGCTATTGCTCCTCGGCTGCGGGGCGAACACGGTGCGCTTTTCCCCGCCACTGTGTGTGACGGGAGATGAGGTGGACACCGCTGTGGCAATTGTGGGCGACGTGCTGAGCGAGATCAAAAGAAACACCTCCCCTTTGTAAGGGGAGGTCGGGAGGGGTAGAGTTATGCAGGATGTCCCGAAAGGTTTGAGCTTTCTCTCCGGTTCCTTACATGAAACAAGCACCGAGCTATTACCGACTACGAACCCGGCCAATGTAAAGGATATACTGGCCACGTTTGGCTGCGCCACATCGGCGCAGGTTGATATGGCGTGCACCCGTGCGCGGGAGGCCTTCGGCAAGTGGAGGCGGACGCCGGCGCCGGTACGCGCGGGCGTGATCCAGAGTTTCGGGCGGTTGATCGAGGCAAACAAGGAGGCCCTGTCGCGGATCGTGACGCGCGAGATGGGCAAACCCATTAAGGAGGCGCGTGGAGATGTGCAAGAGGCGATCGACACCTGCAATTTCTTCGTGAGCGAGGGGCGCCGGCTATATGGAATGACGGTTCCTTCAGAGATGCCACGCAAAGAACTCTACACATATCGCCGGCCGATCGGCGTTTTCGCGTGTATCACCGCCGGAAATTTTCCCGTAGCCGTTCCCTCCTGGTATATCGTCCCCGCATTGCTCTCCGGAAACACCTGTGTCTGGAAGCCCTCCGCCGACGTCCCGCTGACTGCCTATTACTTTACACAGCTGCTCAACAAGGCCGGATGCCCTGAGGGGGTCTTCAACACGGTCTTTGGGAGGGGTGGTTCGACAGGCGAGGCGCTCCTAGCGACTATTGAAAAGGGCATGGTGGACAAGGTCGGATTCACCGGCTCGACCGCCGTGGGCCAACGGATCGGAGAGATCTGCGGGCGGCGGCTCCAAGTCCCGTGTCTCGAACTCGGCGGGAAAAATCCCCTTGTTGTCATGGAAGATGCCAATCTGGAACTCGCGGCCACCGGGGCCTGCTGGTCGGGGTTCGGCACGGCTGGGCAACGCTGCACTAGCCTCGGCAACCTCATTCTCCACGAAAAAATCCGCGATCGGTTTCTTAAGATGCTCTTGGATAAAGTGGCGCGAATGCAGATCGGCGATCCGATGAACGAGTCCATCACCTACGGCCCGATGATCAGCGAGACATTCATGCGGGATCACCTCACACACCTGGAGACGCTCATTCAACCGCATCACACACTCCTCACCGATCCGAACGGGCGGATCACGGGAAAACGGAAGTGGAAAAACTGGGTGGGCGGCGATCCGGACGCCGGATATTTCTGTTTCCCGACAATCGTGGATGGAGTACGCCCCGAAGACGCGATCTATTCTACCGAAACCTTCGGTCCCTTATTTAACGTGATGACATGTCGCTCGATTGACGAGGCGATTGGGCTCGCCAACGGAACCGGCTACGGCCTCTCCTCGGCGATCTACACGGACACGCCGGCATATATCTACCAGTGGAAGGAAGAGATCGTTGCAGGGATGACGAGTATCAACAATTCCACGACGGGAGCCGAGGCGCACTTGCCATTCGGCGGGAACGGGAAGTCGGGCAACGGCGCGCGTCAATCGGGCGTCTGGGTGATCGACCAGTTCACTCGCTGGCAGGCAGTCAACTGGGATTTAAGCGGCACGCTGCAACTGGCCCAGATGGAAACCGGCTATATCGAAGCGGACCTTCACTATACGCTGCCGACCTGAAACAAAAGGGCGTTGACAGGCCCATAGTAATGTTATATATATTATATAGCTATATATGAAATTTGCACGCGACGTGGATGTGACACGGTGGTTGGAGGCGCTGGCTATTTCCGAGGAGACGCTTCAGTGGGATGGGGGGAACCTGCCAAAGCTGTCAAAACACCGGGTCGTGCGGGAGGAGGTCCAGGCGCTTTTTCTTTCGTCGTTCGTGTTGGGTGGACGGATCGTGGAACCATTTCACCCGGAGAGTCGCTGGGTGTTGTTTGGGGGAGACAGTAATGGGAAGGCGACTTGCACTGATATTTACCATTCGTGATGATCGCATTCGACCCATTTCCTGCCGGCCGATGCGCAAAGGGGAGGTGAGATTGTATGAGGAAGTTACGAAGAGATCGCCAACTCGCGGAGTTTGAACAAGGGGACCTAGGGCGTGACGTGCGACGGAGCCGCAGTGCGCTGCATGTGCGCTCTCGGTCGCGCCCAACCTCGATTTTGCTCCCTGAACCGCTTGTGCAACGGTTGAGAGCCAAGGCGGCCAAGCGCGGGATCGGTTATCAGACTATGATGAAAATAATCCTGACGGAACAGTTGCGCCGCTACTGAATTAGATGGAAACCGGCTCTATCGCCGCGAATCTTCACTATACGTTGCGGACCTGAAACGAACAAGTAATTGACAGGATATTCTAGAATGTACTAGAATATGCTAGTATTCTGTATTGCTGGAGGATATATGGACAAGGCAGCGTTAGCAACGCAAGTGCCGAAATCGCTGAAGGCCCGGCTCGACGCCGAGTGCGGAAAGCGCGGCATCACGTTGAGCCATCTCATCACCCAGGCGATCCAAGAGAAGTTGGACGCCCTGCATGAGGAAGAGGCCCTGCTCAAGATGGCGATGGAACGGCTGGCGGAGCCCGGGGAACGGACGTATAAAGACTATCGGCGGGCGCTTCGGTTGATGCGCTGACATCATGGCGTATCAGGCAACCTTCAAACCCTCATTTCTCAAAGATCTGGCAAAATTGCCGACCGAAGTCCGCGAGCGCTGCGCCGAGCTCATTGAGCAAATCATCTCCGATCCCTACGATGTGTCGGCGAAAAAACTCGGTGGCTACGAACATCTGTATCGTTCACGGTTGGGCGATTATCGCGTGGTGTATTATATCAACTCTCAAGCGCGGCGGTTACTCTTCCTCCTCATTGCCCATCGGAAAGACGTGTATCGCTATCTCGGCCGGATGCGCATCTCGTGACACTAATAGTCCTTCTTTGGCTCGCACATCTCACATCCGAAAACGGCGAGGCGGGGGCGGTGGGTGAGGGATATGCGCAGCGAGCCGCATCGATGGGTCTGAAGCTGCGGCGAGCGAGGATAAGTCGCGACGAGGCCCGTAAGCCGAGGAGACGGCGGCCCGAATCCACCGACCCCGGCCGAGGCCGCACCGGAGGCGTGAGTCGAAGAAGGACTATGTTAAGCCTGCAGAAAATTTAAAGCTGAGCAGTTCGGTGTGATCGGTTGAGGTGTGACTTACGAACGCCGTGACTGGGCGAGATGGATCGTTAGACGTTGGCCGGGTTGGAGTGTAGAGCGGGAGAGGTTGTTCCAAGATTTTATCTGCTCCGGCGTCACCTTATAGAGCCGGGAGAGATCCCAGATCGTGTCGCCCGCAAGCACCCGGTGAACCAACCGCTGGGGCCCCTTTGCAGTTGCAGGTCTGGTGGCCCGTGGCGCAGGGAGCTGTGACCTGATAGTCGGGGGACTTGCCGGCGCCATGGCCAAGCGATCCGATGAGGTAAGCGGTGCCTGGCTGATCGCCTGACGCGCCGCCGATTCATCTGCAGTCGTGGGAGCGGTAGGCAGAGGAGAGGCCGGTTCCGCGGCTCCGCTCTCCGGAGCGGTTTCAGTTGCGGTCGGCTGGGCCGCCATCGCGGCCGCAGGCTCTACTTGTAACCGCTGACCGATCTTTAGCGCACCGTGGGCATGCTGTGGGTTTAAGGCCTTCAGTGCCTTGATCGAGACCCCATGCTGTTGCGCGAGCTTGGCCCACGAATCGCCCTGTTTTACCGTATAAGTTGTGTCATTGGTCTCGGTCTGCGCGTTATTACCTTCAGCCGTCGTCGCTTCGGCATTAGGCGCTCCCTGCGATTCCGTTCCGGCCGTAGTTGGCGATTCCTGAGGCGGTGCGCCGGCAACCGTAAGCCGTTCACTTAATCCCTCTCGTGGCTGCGAATCGTTCGCGGCAATCCTTAATCGCTGGCCTCGAACAATGTGCGACCGATTGCCCAGCCCGTTCCAGGCGCGAAGATCGGCGACCGTCACCCCGTACTGCGCTGCTATGGCTGCCAAGGTGTCCCCACGCAGCACCCGATATGTCGCAGCCGCACCTTCGCGAACGCCGGCTCGGCGCATCCGCGTGGAGGCCTGCGCCACCTCAACCGTAGGTGTCGCATGGTGGCCTCGACCGCGCGGGATCAGGAGCTGCTGGCCTCGGCGCAGCGCCTTGGCATTTTTTAGACTATTGGCTGCCATCAACTCGCGCACGGAGACGCCGTAGCGCCGGGCAATACGGGGGAGAGTGTCGTGCTTGCCGACCTCGTGATAGGCCATCCGTACGCGCTCATCGCGAGGCACCTTCGCAAAGGCTACCTGGAACTTTTTCACGGTGCCGATCGGGAGTCGTATCTCGTGTGCTCCCGGCGGGGTGAGATCGGTCTGGCTGTCGACACGCGCACGCTCATAGCTCCAGGGGGCTTGATATTGGACATTACGGAAACCGAACTGCTCGGGGGCCTTTGCAATGATCGCGGCGGCCAAAAACTTAGGCACATAATCCCGCGTCTCGGCCCTAAAGACGTTTGTCCCTGGGGCGGAGAGCTCCCAAAAATCCTTCGACCCGTATCGGGCAACGGCCTCCCGAACCCGCCCCTCGCCTGCGTTATAGCCAGCCATGGCCAGGTACCAATCGCCGAATTCCCGATGCAAATCGCGCAGATAGCGTGCAGCCGCATCGACCGCCCTCTCCGGATCACGTCGCTGATCGATCCAGGTATTGATCCCTAGACCGTATCGACGCCCGGTGCTCTGGATAAACTGCCAGGTCCCCGCTGCCGAGGCCCAGGAGGTTGCACGATTGGAGAACCCGCTCTCGATCAAGGCTACGTAGACAAGGTCTTGGGGGAGTCCATACTGGCGCAACACTTGCCGGAATAGAGACATGTAGCGGCCGGAGCGCTGGAGATAGCGTTCGAACCGATCGCGGTTGGGACCTGTAAAGTAGTCGATCCAGGCCATGACCCGGTCGTTTACAGTCACCGGGAGATCGAAATGGAGTTGGCTTAAGAGGTTCCGGTAAGAGGGATGAACGGCAACCGCTCGATTTCTATAGGAATGATGTCTGGAGGCGTGTCTGCTACCTGTTGAGGCGCATGCGGCTATTGCCATCAACGAACAACACCCCAAAGCCGCCAAAGCTCTGCGCTTCATCTGAACCGACTCCGTGTAAGACTCTGTCAAGGGACGATAAATTCAGTATAAAGAACACGCCGTATAGTGTCAAAAGAATAACGCGTCTTGCAGCCAGATTAGGTTCCGTGGCACAATCGGCGCGTGGGTGACCAGGAGCTAAACCTCGGTCATTTGGCGGAGGAGTTTGCCAAACTTCTCGTCGATGTGCCGCGCGCGGCAACTGCCGAAGGGGCACCGGTACGCTTGGAGGAGGGGGAGCGCCGCGAGGTGACGGTCCTCTTCCTAGATCTGGTCGGCTACACGAGATTGGCCGAACGCCTAGATCCCGAACAACTTAAATTCGTCGTCTCCAACACGCTGCAGGTCTTCACCAATCAGGTTAAAAAATATGGCGGCACGGTGGAGAAATTCATCGGCGACGCGATCATGGCCCTATTTGGGCGTCAACAGGCCCATGAGGACGACTCTCGCCGTACGGTGGCTGCTGCCCACGCCATCCTCGACCGCCTGGAGGATATCAATAGCATCCTGGCCCAGCGCGGGATCAAACTCCACGCACGCATCGGCATTAACAGGGGTCTGGTCGTCACCGGCCAGCTGGCCGAACACGAGACGGTCACCGGGGAGGCCCTCAATATAGCACAGCGTCTGGAAGCGAATGCCCCCGAGGACGGGATCCTAATCTCCGAGAGCGTCTACAAGGACTGCCACCCCTACTATCGGTGCGAGGAACTCCCCCCGCTCCTGGTCAAGAACAAGACCGAGCCTCTAACCGTATATAGGGTCTGGGAAGAGTTGCCGCAATTGCATAGAGCCGCGCGTCCCGGCGCCGGTCCTTTCGTAGGCCGGGAGGGGGAATTAACCACTATGCGGATGCTCTGGGAGCGAACGCTGGCCTCGCAGCTTAGCATCCTCCAGATCACCGGGGAGGCGGGGATCGGCAAGTCGCGCCTGGTGCAGGAGTTTATAGGCCGCATCGGTGCGCAGCAAAACCCGCCACCGGTGGTCACATATCTGACAGCCGAATCGTTCGGCCAACCTCCGTATCACGTCCTCTCCGACCTGATCCGCGAATATCTGGAGCAGGCCAAGATGGGTTTGGAGGCGTTCGTCACCGAGATCGGCGACGACAGCCTGCGCGGCGGTATTCAGGAGTATCAAGTGCATCTGCGCGACCTAATCGGATTGCCGCTTGCGACGGACGAACAGGCCGCACTGGAGGTGATGGAACCGCGCGCCCGGCAGGCCGAAATGCTGCTGGCGCTAAAACGATTCCTGGCCGGCGCTATCCACTGGGAGCGCCAGAGGGGTGTGCCTGCAATGATCGTCGTGGTGGACAACCAGCAGTGGGTCTCGCACGCGTCGCGGGATGCCTTGGGACAGATCCTGCAGAGCGTCCCGGCCAACCGCCCGCTACTCTGGATATTCGTAGGGAGGCCTGCCGAGGTAGGACAATGGTTCCCCGCTACTATCTCCGTCACGACGCTCAACCTGCCGGCCTTGCCTATGGAGGCGGTGGAGGAGTTGATCCGTATTCGCCTCCCCCACCAGGAGCTCACGGCCCCTTTCTGCCGACAGGTTATGGAGAGGACCGGCGGAAGCCCGTTGTTCTTAAGCGAGGTGCTCGTGGCCCTAGCACGAGTGGGCGAGCTGGCCCACTTCACGCTGGAGGAGTTGCTTCCAGGTTCGATCAAGGCCCTTGTGCTTTCGCGGCTCGATCAATTGCCGCGCCAGAAAAAATTCACACTTCAGGTGGCGGCCGTGGCGGGACGCGAATTTTCACTTCCGCTTCTGAGCCACGTCCTTGAACGGGTGGGGTATTCTTTCGATGCCAATCAGCTGACCCAGGAGTTGATCGATCAAGAATTGCTCGCCCCCTCGGACAGCGCCTACGCGATCGCACAACCGATGGTTGCGGAGGTGGCCTATACGACAATCCTTTATGCCAATCGCCGCAAACTGCACGGCATCGTGGCCCGTTTCGTGGAGGGGGGACACATGGACAATCTGCGGCCCTATGCCGCTTATCTGGCCGAGCAGTGGGGGCGGGCGGGCGAAACGGGGCGGGCAATAGGTCATTATCTGGAGGCCGGGTTTGCGGCCAGGGCTCGCTATGCCTACCGTGACGGCGTGTCTTTTTTCGAGCGGGGACGCCAGTTGCTGCGACAGATGATGACTCAGGCGGGAGAGTGGACCGCCGGTTCGGAGGAGGAGACGCTGGTGGAAGAGGCCGAGGCGACCGTGCGCGTGTCAGGGGCGGCCGACCAGGTGGAACGGCTGGGACTTATCTACGTGGCTCTCGGCCATTTCTATGAAGCGTTAAGCAATAGCGATGCCCGCGAGCGGCTAATCCGCGACGGCATTGCGGTGCTCCCGGCAGAGCACTGGGCGGTGGCGGCGCTCAAATGGCAGGCGGCATTTCTTCAGTACGAGCGAGGAGACATGGCCGGAGGGGAGAAACAGCTCCGGGAGCTGCTGGCCGCAAAGGCCGTGCTACAATTTCCCGATATAGTGATCGAGTGCCACCTCCTTCTGGGGATGATCGCCTGGGAGAGGGGCGACGTTGCCGACCGCGAGATCGAGACGGCGCTGAAGCTCCGGCCGATCATTGAGGAACGGATCAGGCAGAGCAACGAGGCCGAGGCGCTCGATCGATACCGTGCCGCATTCGATCACAGCATCATGTATAAGATCGACTACAACGTTTTCAATCATTACAAGAACAACAATGCCCTTACGAAGGCCGAAGAGTATTTTCACAGGGTGTTGGAGCCGACAGGTGCCAGACATAACTTCGCCCAGCACATGGTGCACCTATTCTACTGTTCGCTCATGTGGGACCGTGGCGTGGAATTCAGCACGATCGCGATGCGTGCGGCCCTGGCACGCGCGTACTTCCGGGAGATCGGTTGGGCGCGAGGCGTCGGCTGGGGGGCATTCTACCGGGGAGCGGCCTTGTGGCGTTTGGGACAATTTGTCGAGGCCCATCAGGTCTTCACCGAGACGCTGCAATACCTGGAACGCTACAACGACGCCTTTATGATCGGCAAAATGGAATTGTTGCTGACGGCCGTGCTGCTGGCGCGCGGAGACACGGTGGGATACCAGCTACGCAAGGGACGCCTGCTAAAGCAGGCGGCTGCGTCCGATCCGGAGGGCCGCCCCGCCCTCAAGCGTGAGTTCGCAATCTTCGAGGGGCAGTGCGCGCTGGAACGGCACGAATTGAACCATATATACGAGGAACTGATGGAGACTACAGGCGCCCCGCTCCCGAAGGTGGAGGCAGATGAGTGCGGCGTGACGATTGCCTTGGTGGCTGCGCAATTGGGCCACGCGGAGGAGGCAGCCAAACGACTGGCGGAGGCGAGGTCGAGCGTCGAACAGAATCAGCGCAAGTGGCTAGCCGGATTGGTTGCGCGCGCGGATGGGATCCTGGCCGCGCAGCGGCGCGAGATCGAACAGATGAATCGGCATTTCGCCGCCAGCGTCGTGCGTTTCCAGGAGGTCGGCGCGCAGTTCGATTGTCATCTGTCGTATCAACACTGGTGGCGAGCGCTTGAGCATCTGGGGATCGAGCAGGGTCCGCGCGGCCAGGAGGTGCGCCAGGGACTGGCCAAGTGGCAGCCTGCCGCGACGGGAAGTTCTCGACAGGAACGATAGGGAGCTAAATCCGTATGGAGCTCGATGCGGCAATTATAGGAGCCGTCCCGATGTTGGCGGAGATGAATCCCGCCGAGCAGACCGCCTTTATGTCGGCTGTGCGCGAGGAGCGGGTTGGGGCGAATGCGCCGATCGTCGGGGAGGGAGAGGTCGGCACCAGCCTCTATCTTATTATTGAGGGTGCCGTGGCGGTGACCAAGGCAGTGGGGGAGGGCCGTGTCGAGTTGCTAAACGTGCTGACCCAGGGGGATTATTTCGGGGAGATGGCCTTGCTGACGGGAAGCGCGCGCTCCGCGTCCGTAGTGGCTCTGGAGCCAGTGCGGCTGTTAGTTGTCGAGGCGGCGGCTTTTGCCCGTTTCCTCGCGGAGCAGCCGGCCGCCGGTGCGCGGCTCTTCCGTCGATTTGCCGTAACTATGAGCGAGCGCCTGCGCGATTGCACCGAGAAATTGCGCGGTGTGGCGGAGCGCGGACTTGCGCTCAAGGAGGACGTCCAGCGGATGCAATCGGAGGCGACGGCCCTGATTACAAAGGAGCTGCGGACTCCCGTCACCGTACTGAAAGGGACGACCGATCTGTTAGCGGAGGTAGCCATGCCGGTGGAACGCCGGCGCCGCTTCCTGCAGACCATGACGACACAGGTGGAGCACTTAAGCCGGTTGCTTACCGACATCAATCAATTGGTCGAGTTGGAATACCGTCCCGCGCCTATCACACGGAAACCGACTCAGTTGCAAGGATTGTTGCAATTAGTATTGGAAGATCTGGCACCGGCGATCGAGCGCCGCGGTATCAGGTTTACGGTACAGATCCCTGGAAATCTGCCGCCGATCCCTATGGCGCCTGAGAAGATCGGCAAGGTCCTATTTCATCTGCTGGATAACGGCGTGAAATACAATCGCGAACGGGGCGAACTGACGTTTGCAGCCCGGCGACTGGAGGGAGCGCCGGAGATGGTCGAGATAGCGGTGCGCGATACCGGCGCGGGGTTGGCCAAGGCGGTGGCGGAACGTCTAACCGGCGATGGAGCGACAGCCGTGCCGACACGGCAATTGCCGGGCGGAGGCGGTGTTGGAATCCTCCTGGCGCGTAAGCTGGTGGAGCTGCATGGGGGCAAGCTCTGGTTTGCCGGTGTGCCGGAGGGGGGCACGACTTTTTATTTCACGTTGCCGATATGAATATATTGATCGCCATATTGTTCGTCTTGCTCGGCGCCTGTCATGGGCGCAGCTATGTCGGACCGGAGGATATCCTGCTAAACGCGGCCCAGGAAAATAGCGCGCCACCTGCTATTGTCGAGGCGACCATCGGCGGGGTCATCCAGTGCGCCAGCTGTGCTGCCGGCTCCACAATGCTGATCGAGCTGCGCGATCAGGCGGCTGCAACCGGGCCTATACAGGTGACACCATACGACCGTGTTGGGGACTATCAGGTGACCGTGCGTGTTCCAGCCCTGACGGCGCTAATTGTGACCGCGCGGGTCTTCGTGCCGGGAGGGACGCGGCTTGCCGAGCAGGCGGTGGAGGTTCCGGAAGGGGAGGAGGCCGTATCGCTCTCGGTCAATCTCGCCCTCCCGTGATCGGCGATTCATTGCGTCCCCTCGACCTTCAGGCGTTCGTGGATCCAGATTTTGAGGAGGGGTTGACGGGCCACACCGACGCGATCCGCAATCTGATCAATTTGCCGCACGATCCCCTCAGGCAGGTCCAAGTTGATCTTGCGCATCCTCGACTGCCGGAGGACGCCACGCTGTGCGAATGCCGCGGACAAATCCGCGTTCTCTAACGCGCGGTCCATCTCACGCGCGGTCCTGAACTTTTGCCATAAAGGTTTTTTCTTCATTAGGACGGCTCCTCCTTACCGAAATGAGGCGAATCTTACCATGGCGCATCGTCCAGATTGCCACGTAGAGTTTGCTGCCGATCCGCCCCATTGTGGCATTGCGGCTTTCGCCATCGTTAGATCGAGCCAGGCTGGTGATCTCCACATGGACATCCGCCCAAATTGCCTGCGCGTGTTCAAAAGAGACACCATGTTTGGCAAAATTGTCATCGCTCTTTACCGGGTCCCATTCAAATTCCATAAAAAATATATACCTTTTCTATGTCCTTTTACAACTTATTTCTACTTAAGGCAAGGGCATTCAACGAGTTGCGCTGGTGCGCAGCAGACATGGAAGCAAGATGAGAGAGCCTACCAGGCAGGTCACGGTCCCGATGCTCATCAAGAGTCCCAGGCTGAAGATCCCCCGGTGGGCGGCGGTGCAGAGCATGGCGAAGCTGGCGAGCGTCGTGGCCGATGTGAGTAGCACCGCAGCTCCGGTGCTTCGGGTGATGACCGTCGGCTGAAAACCCTCCTGCCTCCAGCGATGGATCAGTTGAATCCCGTTGTCGACCCCCACACCGATCAGTATCGGGACGGCAAAAAAGTTTGCCATGTTAAACGGGAGCCCCATCCACCCCATCGCCTCTAGCAACCAGAGCATCCCGGCCAACAGCGGGGTCACAGCCAACATGGCATGGCGCCAATTGCGGAAGTCACCAAGCGCCAGTAGGCAGATGGCGAGCAACGCCAAACCTGCCACCCGGTAGAAGCTCCGCTCCAGCAGGCGGCTCGATTCGTAGACCTCCACCGGGACGCCGGTCACCAACGGATCTATCGACCGGATGTCGCGGATATAAGCGGCCATCGCTGATGGCTCCCAGAGATTGGCCGTCGGGTACGCATAGACGACATAGCGCCCAAGCGGACTTACATACCGGCGCCTTAAGGCATCCGGCAGGTCCGCTTCTGTTATGGGCGTGGCCCGCAACCCGTCGGCGACTAGCTTAAGTGACTTGTGCCACTGGGCGAAAAAGGCCGCTTGATAGCCAAGGAGCCGTTGTGTGGCGTCTGGATCGCCTTTAGCCAACTCGCGGCCGAACCGATCAATCTTGGCAGTCAACGTTTCAAGTGCGGCCACCGCATCGGCCTCGCCGCTCCGAAATGCCTCCCCCTGCAACCGCGAGCAGTGATCGGAAAATTCGTCTGAGACACGCGCTCCGCCAGCGACACTGCAGCGCCCGCAGATTCGGCGATGAATGGGGTAAACCAGGTCGACTGGTCCGTCTCTGTCATCAGTTTTAGTTCGTATGTCACCGATTCGAGCCCTCGGGCCTGGAGATCAAGGAGGTTGTGGTCGAACTTGAGGCGCGCCAGTCCCGGCAGGGCGAGAACCGTGATGATAGCCAACGCCGTCAGCACCGACCGAGGCCGGCAATGGACCCACTCGAGAAAGTCGAGACGGATGGCGAGTGTTGTATGGAGATTTTCGCGGGACCGGCGTCGGTCGCGTATCAGCAGCGCCGCAGGGAGCACGGTTAGCTCGGCCATAAGTCAGAGGAGGATTCCGATACCGGCGATCGCACCCAACTCGCGAAGCGCCAGAAACTGTGTGCCGAGCGCGGCGAAAAATGCTGCTGCAGTCGTCAGGCACGCAGTCAGGTTCCCCCTTCCGGTCTGTGTGATGCAGGAAGTTATCGCACGGTGCACGTCACCGTCCGCAGCCAGCTCCTCCCGATACCTAGCGACCAGTTGCAGTCCGTATTCGATCCCTGCCCCTACCAAGATGACGGCAAAGACTATGGAGAGGATATTAAGATACCCGATCGACAAGGCGGCAAATCCATACGTCCAGCTCATCCCCATTACCAAGGCCACCACCGCCAACACCGGCCTGGTCGGCCGCCGGAAATAGCCGATAAAGAGAAGGGCGACCGCTGCGAGGGCAAGCAACGTCCCGCGGGTCATGTCACGATTGGTGACCACCATTTCGTCTGCCTGCAAGACGGGTCTTCCGGTAAGTCCGGCCGCGACATCTGGCAGCGCCGCGCGGGTGGCAGTGAGCGCGTCGCGAAGAAGGGAAAGTGGCTTGGCGATCACCCCGAGTGTTGCGTAATTCTTGATCGGCATCAAGAGCGCGAAGAGATACCGGCCGTTTTCCGAGAGGAAAAAGCCGTCCGGATCGATCGCGCGCCCGCCACCGATGAGCGCGCCTTGCAACTGCGGCGTGGGGATCACAGGTCCCTTCAGGGCTCCGGCCATCCCGTCGACGATCCCGTCAAGAAGTGTAAACCCGATCGTTAGCGACTCGCGTTGTGTAGGATCGACTGGGCGTTTTAGCAACTCGTTGATCCCGGCGACAAGATCGGCAAAGTCATTCCACCTGGCAAGGCGTGCCGGCTCGGTGCCTGGTTGCCTAAAAAATCCCTCAAGACGTGTCAACTGGTCGCGCGGGAGGTAGAGGAGGTAGCTTTGCTCCATCGCCGGATTGTCGATCCGGTAGAGGATCTCCCGGAAGTGGGCCGCCCCGCCCCGCCGGCCGACCTCCCCTACGAAGTGACGCACGAAGTGCTTGGCGCGCGCGATATCGTTGCCCGCCTCCACGACTAGATAGAGATACTCCTGGTCGCCGAACTCTCGCAGGAACTCCTTGTACCGGCGATGGTAGTCCAGCTTCTCCGAGACCAGATCGTCTTGATCGGTATGCAGCGGTAAGCGAGTCGTCGCGAGGTAGACACTCGCTACGGTTAGGAGGAAAGCGAGGCACAAGACCGCCCACGGAGATC
>JACPFG010000017.1:561-7057 GCA_016183125.1 Deltaproteobacteria bacterium | reverse complement strand
CGGCAGACAATTCGGGCAATCAAGTGAAAGAAGCGGTGGCGCATCGGCCGTGGTTAGGCCGTCATGGCCCGCTTGGCAAGCCCTTTCCCGACATCCCACGCGGCGCCGGGGAACTCGTGACAGGCGGCTACAACCGTTTCGAATGCCGACAGGAAATAGCGCACGTCCTCGGGCGTTATCACAAGCGGCGGGAGCAGCTTGACGATTACGTTATGTCCGGCAACCTGCGTGAGGATACGGTGATCGGTCATCAGCGGGACGACGATCAGTTGACCGAAGAGCGCGCGATTTACCGTGTGGATCAACTCCCATCCGGCACGTAGTTTAAGCGATCTAGGTCGGCCGAACTCGATCCCGATCATGCAGCCGATCCCGCGCACCTCCTCGATAAGTTCATATTGCTGCTGCATGGCCCGAAGGCCGTCTAACAGCTCCATCCCGCGCGCGGCGGCATTCGCCGCAAGTCCCTCCTCCTCCAGGACGTCGAGTGCCGCCAGCCCTGCAACCATCGCCAGTGTGTTGCGCCCAAACGTGTTCGAGTGGACTACACATCGCTCCATGGATGAATATACCCGCTCGTAGACAGTAGCCGAGTAACAGCAGGCCCCAACCGGGATCAGACCGCCTGAGAGGGCCTTGGCAATCGTCACGATATCGGGCGTTAGTCCCCAGTGCTCGAATCCGAACCACCTGCCGGTGCGCCCCAGTCCCGTTTGGACCTCGTCTAGGACAAGAAGGGTCCCGTATCTGCGGCATATCTCCTGCGCGGCGGCAAAAAAGCCATCGGGTGGCAGGTAGACCCCCTTCCCCTGGATCGGTTCCACGATCAGCGCCGCCACATCTTTTTGCCTAAGTTCCCGTTCAAGGGCATCCAGATCGCCAAGCGGAATGCCGACACAGCCGGGCAGCAGCGGCTCGAATCCGTCGCGAAACTCCGCGTTGCCGTTTACCGAGAGCGAGCCGTTGGTAAGCCCGTGAAAGGCGTGCGTGAAGTAGCAGATCCGAGAGCGCCTTGTAGCACAGCGGGAGAACTTTATCGCCGCCTCGTTGGCCTCGGTGCCGGAGTTGGTGAAAAAGACTCGGTCGATGGCGGGTGGGAGGATGGCCAGCAGCCGTTTGGCCAGGAGTCCGGCCGGCAGCGGGGCATCCATCTGGACCATGTTGGGCAGGTCCAGTTCCAGGGCCTGCGCGATGGCCGCTTTGATCCGCGGGTGATTGCGCCCCATGTTAAAGACACCGTAGCCCGAGAGGAAGTCGAGGTAGCGGTGGCCACACGCGTCGAAGAGATACTGGCCCTGCGCGCGCGTGTACTCCTTGTCGAACCCGATCGTCTTTAGCACCCGTACCAACTGGGGGTTGACGGTGGCCGCAAAGAGGTCGTGCTGTTCCCCCGCATGGGTCGCTAGCAAGGCTTGGAGATCCATGCCGACTCACATATCAGCACCGCCGCCCCATTGCAATTGTTCCCATTAGCCAGGCAGTGTAACAAAGTTTGTGTAATTCGTGGATTACGTAATAGCCCTTGTGCGACGTACACATCTCACACATCGGATGCGGCCTCGGCCGGGGTCGGTGGATTCGGGCCGCCGTCTCCTCGGCTTACGGGCCTCGTCGGCCTTAGCCGCGTCCGCCACAAAGCGTTGGCGGACTCCGCATATCCCTCATCCACCGCCCCGCCCTCGCCGCTTTCCGAGAGCACGTCATAGAAGTTACCTCTCTGCCCACGCATCACGTGGATAAGGGGTTTTCGCGTTTCCGAGTGGGTAATTTGTCGGTCTTTTATCTCTCCCCTCCTTTTGTAAGGAGGGGATAAAGGGGAGGTAGAAGCCGGATCGATCTACCCCACCCTAGCCCTCCCCTTCCGCCGGAGGCGGACTAGCGTACAAAGGGGAGGGAATACAGCCGATCCCCTGTGTCGGAGGCGGGCTTAAGCGACGGCGTGCAGTTAGACGATCTCCGGCGGCGACGCGCCAGGTGTGGCGGGTCGGCCGGAGCGGGCCCGCGGATCCGGCATTGGCTGGGTACTTATCCCGCCGTGGCTCTCATCGTGAGGGATCGGCGTTTGACGGGATGGGGCGCCCCCGGTCCACGCGAGGGCTTGCCAATGCCAGGGCCGCGGGCCACGCGGAGGCCGTAGCTACATCCCGGCGCGACGCCGCCGGTCGACCACAAGGGGAGGAACCACGTCGCACAAGGGCTATTACGCAACCTTAGAAATTACACAGACCTCGGTGCACGACCCATTAGCCAAATTCTCCCCCGGCGGTACTTGCAGAAAATTTGAACGATCTAACTACCTGAAAACACTTGCTTTATGAACAATCTGCAGCGCCACTAAAAATTTTACGCAACTTTTTTGGAGATCTGCCGATCAAGAAAGCGAGGGGAGCGGCAAAATAGGACGCAACTTTTTCCGCGTCCTGCCGAAAATAGAGATAGAGGGGGACGGAGGAGAGAGATATGGGGTCGCCAATTGCATCAGCACCATGGTTCTCGCTCAAGACGGATTTTGCCCTTGGCGGGGCCGCCGGCAGCACTTCTGGTGAGGCTTTCACCAAAGTTCACAGCAGACCTAGGTAATAGAATGACCTTGGCTGGTAGCACTGGGTTTAGTTACAGCGCGCAGCCAAAACCTGGGAGCAGCAAAGGTATTTTGGCAAGCCACAGCGAATTTAAAGTGGCTCCCGATGCTAGTTGGAGCGGCATTACTGGGGAATTTACTGCCAAGCCGTATGACACTGATATTTCAGTACAGGCTGGCGTTGTAGAACCTGGTAGTAGTTTTGAGCAAATACAAGGTTTAGCCAACGCCGGGGTAGGCAGCTTTGGGGGGGTAGGTTCGGCTAAGGGATCAGTTTGGCCATGGCTCTCAATATCCGGACATTTAATGGCGGGAAGTTACTACCTAAACACCAGCTTGGGAGTCAACCCTGACTCCAAGCCCTTTTTTGACCCACGTGGTTTTCTGGTGGCCGCTGGTGCAGGAGCTGAGGCAACAACAACGGACTGGCTCTCTTTTTCGCTAAGCGGGCGGTACCACACAACGGTAACTGAACCTGCAGAGCTTGAAAAGATGGAGCTCACGACGTCCATGGAGACGAACACTCGTGTCGAAATCGGCTCCAAGGTGAAGACCGGAGAATTTCGGGCCAGCCTTGCTTGGGTGCCGGGATTCCTCGCTAGTGCTAGCGTATTTGTCGATAACGTCCAAGCAATTGAACAAACTGCGTGGCGATTTGGAATCGGTTATTCGTTGTTCGACCTTTCGACTGAGTGGACGAGCTACTCGCGCGAAGAGACGACTGTCGAAGAGGTCTTCTCCAATGTCGATGGCCGAACGATTCAACCGATTGAGGAGCAGGGGCTGGATATGGCGCTAAACATTGGGGTGTATAAAGATGGCGACACTTCAGTGTCCGCTAGACTAGCATATGGCCGACGTACGACCGATCTCGGGGAGCGGGAAAATGACAGGGAGACATTGATCTATAACAGCATTGGCCGAGCGATGATGCGCCGCGTTCTTATGACGGGGCTCGGTCTTTTGCTAGTTGCCTGCAGTGACGGGGTGGCCCCCTCGTTAACCGAGATCGCGGTCCCGTCGGTAAGTCCGCCGGTGATTAATCAGTTTACCGGGACCGGCGTCGCCGATCCGAGCGCCACCGGCGCCTCGATCGCCGTTGCTGCCGGAGATAGCGTGGAGCTTGCCTGGAGTGTTACCGGGGCCAAGCAGGTGCTCCTCAAATCGGACAGCTCCCTGATGGCGGAACATGAGGTGCCTGCGGAGGGGACGGAGCTCGTCGCCAACATCAGCGCGGAGCAGACCTTTATCCTCTCTGCCTACACGGAAGGTGCTGCAGCGGTGCAGCAGACCGTGCAGGTGCGTATCAAGCCAAAGGCTAGTGCAACCAGTTTGTAATTTGGTGTAGGGGATACCTACGAAGATCCCGCTTCGGTCGAGGCGAACCGTTCGTTTACACTCTGCTATGAAGTACAGCCAGCCGATGCGCTGGTGCAGGTCTTCGCCCCCGACGGACGTGAGCTGGCGCCTGCGGTGATTGAGTCGACCGAGGGTGGCGACGAATCGTCCCCTACGACTACTGAGGGCGTGGAGGATGCCTGGGGACCGCTCCCCGAAGGATTGGCCATATCGATCATGGCGCCTTCGCTTAATCTGCCGCCCGTAGGTCATTCCGCCGAGACGGTGGCGCCGGAGACGACCGGAGGGACGACCGACACCGAGGGATCGGCAGCCGCCACCGTGCGTGGTTGCGTGGTGGAGGAATCGGCAACGCCGGGCATGGCCACGTATCGTCTGGTGGCCACACTTTCTGATGGTACGAGTGCCGAGGAGACCGCGGATGTAACTGCGGCCGAAGGGATCGCGCTCGTAGATTTCTCCGCGTCGGTGGATGGGGCGCAGGCCACATCGGTAGCGGCAGGCCAGGCATTCGAACTGGTCTGGCACGTGACCCCGGCCACTGCCAGTGGGTATCAACTGGTGCTCGATCCTGGCGGGGTCGATGTGACGTCGCTCACCGCTACAGGTGAGGGGCAATATGCTGTGAAGGAGGGGATCAGTGCGTCGGCCAGCTATACCTTGACGCTCAAATCCGCCGATGGAGTGCAGCTCGACCAGAAACAGCTTGCCGTTACGGTTAGCGAGCCCGAGGAACTGGCGCCCGTTTCCGCTACGCTGACAGTCACGCCGGAATCGGTCTTTGCAGGCGAGCCTGTAACGATCACGGTGACCGTGAACGGGACCGAGGACGGTGCGACGGATGCAACCGGTGTGAGCATAGTAGGACCTGACGGGGCCGCGCTAGCAGAGGGGGCGCTCTCCGCAACGCACAATCCGACCGAGCCGGGCAATAATCAGTATCAGGTAAAGATCAATGGCGAGGTGAAGGATATCAAGACGGTATATGTCCGCGGCTTTGATTCCTTGTATACTGGGGTGGGAGCGGCAGTGACAAATGCTGATAAGGGCGCATTCTTTGGGTTGGAACAGGATCTGGCAGGTAACGACCTGTCGATCGCGCGACAGACGGAGGAAAATGTAGCACAGCCACTGAAACTCAATTTCATCGATTCCTTCTTGAAGGTCTATACGGTAAGCACCAACTCGGCAGAATTTGCGAAGTTTAATCCCTACCGGGTCAACGCCATTGCCATACATCCTAGCAATCCTGATCTCGTGGCCATCGGTGCATCGGGCGCTCTCTATTTGAGCACGAAGGATAAAGAGGGGAAGACCGTATATCCACTGGTTGAAGCGATGCCTTATCGAGTGGATGGGGATGGAACTCATGCAAGTTGCAAGGGAACAACGCAGAAAGGACGCAACGCGAAAGGAACAGGGAAGAACCCCTTTGCAGGGTTATTGCAGGTTTGCGATCTACTATTCTTACCCAATGGGGGGCTGGTTATGGCCTGGGACGGTGGCATTGCCTATCATACTGATGTGGCCGCCTATCACAAGGGCCACAAGGAAGGGTTTAATGGGTGGAAAGGCCTCCTCAAGAAGGAGAATATGCTGACTGGACATATCGTTAACGATCTTTTCTACGATAGCCAGGGCCAGACAGTATATGTAGCCGCCGACAGCGGCATCTTTAAGGTCGGAGTGGAGGCAATCAACGCCGATGCCCCCGCCTTTGGGGTAGTCGGCAACTTGGACAAGCCCTATACCGTAGCCGTCGGTGCGGATGGGACGCTGTATGCCGGCACGGCCGACGGGCTCTATCGCTCAACCGCCGGCGGCAGCTTCGAGGCAGTGAGTGGTGTAACCGGACCGGTCTATGCGATTGCCGAAGAGGCCAGCGTGGCCACCCTCTATGTGGGTACGGCAAAGGGGTTGGTGGTCCTGCGCAATGGCCAGGTCTCTACGACGATCGCTGACAAGATCGGCGAAGAGGTGCGCGCAATCGCTATTGATCCGAGCCTGCACGACACGCATATCTACGTTGCAAGCAAGAAGGGGATCTACTTCTCGCATGGCAGCAAGCATGGCGGTGTCGGCGAAAAACATGGCGCGGACACGGACGAATTGCCGCTGCCACCCACACCGCCGGCGTCCGCACCAGAGCCACCAGTGGAGTCGCCAGAAGTGCCCGCAGGCGCGGCCGGGGCCAATAGCCATTTGATCAAGTAGTCCGGTGTCAGTTGCGTGATACAGAAAAATTCATTATCTTTCTCTTCCTATCAGTAGTATAAGTAAGACATGAAGTTCAGCATATCCATTCCGGCCGGCATGGGTCAGGAGATCCGGCATCTGGCAACGGAATCGCAACGTCCCGTTTCCTGGTGGGTGCGCCGTGCATGGGAACTGGCACGCACACAATTGCTGCGCGGCGACACGGTCGAAAAACGGCGCCGATCGGCGATACGGAAGTTTCGGCGACTGAGCGGGTGTCTGAGACCGTATGTCGCTCGCGGCACGACATCGGTGGATCTAGCCCACACGGCTTTTCAGCGCAAGCGCTGATGTTCCTTT
>JACPFG010000017.1:0-543 GCA_016183125.1 Deltaproteobacteria bacterium | reverse complement strand
TTCCTTTTCGATACCAACATTTTTCTGGAGATCCTTCTCGACCAACCCGGGCGGGAAGATTGCGTTACTGCATTGGGACGTGCCGATGCAGATCATAAGGGATGGCTGACGGCCTTTTCACTTCACGCCATCGAGCATATCATTTTCAACCGTACGGGTCGTCATGAATTGGTCGCCACCTTTCTCGCAGTGGTGATGGCATATCCGTACCTGGACACGTATGCCACTACGGTGGCGGAGGAGCTAGAGGTGGCCAGACTAGCTCCACGTGTCGGATTAGATTTCGACGACTGCCTCCAATATTACGCGGCCCGAAAACTAGATGCTCAGCTGGTCACCTTGGACCGCCACTTCGCCCGTTGTCGGGATCTAACGGTTCTCCATCCAAGACAGTTGGCGACACATCACTAACTCACCATGTATTGGCAAGTGGTTCCAAAACGGAGAAAACGTCGAACCATCTGAATTAATTGGGGGTCTTCGCGTTTTCGAGTGGGTAATCTGTCGGTCTTTTATGTCTCCCCTCCTTTGATGTAAGGAGGG
>JACPFG010000095.1 GCA_016183125.1 Deltaproteobacteria bacterium | reverse complement strand
GGCCGCGCCGGCGCGGCGATCGAGCAGACGGGCCGCCTCCGGCTAGAGATGGAGGGCCGACGTGCCGAGCATAATCCCGGCCGCCGCGGCCAAGGCGAGTGGCAGGTGACGGCGGATCCCCGGCCACCAGAGCGGGAGCAGCCCCCCGATGGCCATAACACCCAAGATCCCAAGCACTGCGGCTCCGAGTTGTCCGGTTCCCTGGTTCATGAGCGACTTTTTGTTTGCATCACCGTCCATCGCGGTGTACGCTAATTCGGTTTATCGTGCAACCCTTGAGGAAGGAGCCCGCATGTACCGCATTGCCATTTGGAGTCTGCTCGGATCGGTCGCACTATTCGGATCTGCGGCCTGCAAGGCTAAGACCCCGGCCGCCGTGCCGAGCAACGATCCGGCCATCGTCGCCACTGTGAACGGCACGCAGATTACACGCGAACAGCTGCAGGATGCGGCCGAAGGGCAGCTCTCCCAGGTAGAATCGCAGATCTACCAGATCAAGAAAAATGCGCTGGATGACCTGGTCGAGGAACAGCTGATCGCCGCAGGGGCGAAAAAGGCCGGCCTCTCGGTGGAGGCCTTCCTGAAAAAAGAGGTAGATGACAAGGCGACCAAGCCGACCGAACAGGAGATGAAACAGTTCTACGAACAGCGCAAGGCCCAGATAGGCGACCGGAGTTTCGACGAGGTCAAGGGACAGATCGAGCAGGTTCTGTCGCAGTCGCGCGCGCAGACGGCCCGCCAGGCGCTGCTGGCATCGCTTAAGTCCGGCGCCGAGATAGCAGTGAACCTGGAGCCACCCCGCCGCACGATCGAGGCAGGCGATAATCCGACGAAGGACCGACTACCAGTGCCCCTTCTGCGGCAGGTCGCGCCCAACGCTCAATCAGATCTTCGCCACTTACGGAGAGAAGGTCCGCTACACGATAAGGGACTTTCCCTTGAACTTCCATAAGAACGCCTTCAAGGCCCACGAGGCCGCGCACTGTGCCAACGACCAGGACAAATATTGGGAATACAACACCCTCCTCTTCGAACATCAGCAGGCCCTGGAGATGGCGCAGTTGAAATCCTATGCGCGACAGCTAAAGCTCGACACCGCTGCGTTTGACAAGTGTTTAGAGAGCGGCAAGCATACGGCCAAGGTGCAAAAAAACCTCGACGCGGGGATTGCCGCAGGGGTCAACGGCACGCCCGCATTTTTCGTCAACGGGATCGGCCTTTCCGGGGCGCGCCCATTCGAGGACTTCAAGGGGATCATCGAGGGCGAGCTCGCAAAACGTTAAAAGACTGCTTGTATGCTCGACCTCAAGTTCGTGCTTGCCAACCTCTCCCACGTCAAAGACGCGCTGGCCGCGCGGGGCGGAGATCCGGTCGATTTGGCCCCGCTCGAAACACTCAACCGGCGCCGCAAAGAACTGCAACAGGAATTCGATCGGCTCCGTAATCAACAAAACGGCGCATCCGCCGATATCGCGCGGCTAAAAAAGGCCGGTCAACCGGCAACCAAGGTGATCGCTCAGATGCAAGAGGTGGCGGAGAGGATCAAACAACTCCAGCCGGCAATGGCCGAGAGCGAAACATCCATCTCCGATTTCCTCTTGCAGTTGCCGAACCTGCCGCATGCAACCGTGCCGATCGGTCGCGACAGCAATGCCAATTCGATCATACGAACGTGGGGCGAGGTCCCACGACTTGATTTCAAGCCTGCGGAACATTGGACGATCGGCGAGGAATTGGGCATCCTCGATTTTGACCGGGCGGCCAAACTCGCCGGGGCGCGATTTGCCGTATATCGCGGCGCCGGGGCACGGCTTGAACGCGCACTTATCAATTTCATGCTCGACCTCCACACGGCCGAGAACGGCTATATGGAGGTGCTTCCCCCCTTTCTAGTAAACGCCAAGACTATGACGGGTACAGGCCAGCTCCCAAAGTTTGAGGCCGATCTCTTCAAGACAACCGACGGCTATTACCTGATCCCAACCGCCGAGGTGCCTCTAACCAATCTCTACGCAGGCGAGGTCCTTGCGGAGGCCGATCTGCCGAAAAGGGTTACTGCCTACACCCCATGCTTTCGGAGCGAAGCCGGCTCCTACGGCAAGGATGTGAAGGGGTTGCTTAGGCAACATCAATTCAACAAGGTCGAACTAGTCGCCTTCGCCCATCCGGATCATTCCTACGAAGAACTGGAACGGCTAACGGCAAATGCCGAAGAGGTCTTGAAACGGCTGGGACTCCATTACCGAGTAGTGACCCTCTGCACGGGCGATATGGGCTTTGCGGCGGCAAAGACTTACGACATCGAGGTCTGGCTGCCGGGACAAAACGCCTACCGAGAGATATCTTCGTGCAGCAACTGCGAGGAATTCCAGGCGCGCCGCGCCAATATTAGGTTTAAGGGTGGCGACGGCAAGCTTCGCTATCTCCACACGCTAAACGGATCGGGCGTGGCGGTTGGGCGCACAGTGATCGCGATCTTCGAACAGTGCCAAAAGGCCGACGGGAGCGTGCTGATTCCTGAAGCCCTGCGCCCCTACATGGGCGGCATGGAGAGGATTAATAGGGAAAGCTGAATTTATGAGAGAAACCAGATGCTTATTTTGCAATACAACGTTTATTCGTCAGTATAAGCAGCAAAGGTTCTGTTCCGTCGTGTGTGCAAACCGATGCCATCGCAATAGGTTACAACACGTCATACTACCAAAACATAGTGTCGAATTGGCGGAGTTTGTCGGCATTATCCTCGGTGATGGGAATGTCAGCCGATATTTTACTGCCATTACCCTCAATTCAGTAGCCGATGCTAACTATGTCCCATATGTTATGACCTTAGCAAAAATCTTATTTCCTGGCGCTTCTATTACGGCTATTCCCAGTAAAAGGGATCGGTCTACAAGAATCCAAATTAGTTCGCGCCTTGTCGCCGATTTTTTGAAGGAAATGGGTCTAGTGCCACGTAATAAGGTGATACCAGATTGGATTCTGCAAAAGTCTCGGTATCGACATCGGTGCCTCAAAGGTTTATTCGACACCGAAGGAAGCATTTCATTTAAGAAATATAAAAGTCGAGAAGGCTGGCACGTATACAAACAATTAAACTTCCGCAATGCCGACCGGTTTTTAATGCAATTTGTTAGGGATAATCTCCGTGCCATCGGTTTAAAACCGACTACAACGCTCAAGCGGTCCTTATACTTGAGTAATCACAATGCCATTGACCATTATCGCTTTCTCATCGGTTTTGGTAACCCTAAACTTCAGAATCGCAGTAGGGTGATCGATTATACTTCGTACAATGCCTGGAGGGGTACCGAAGCGGTCATAACGGGCCGGTCTTGAAAACCGGTGTGCCGAAAGGCACCGTGGGTTCGAATCCCACCCCCTCCGCCAGCATTAGCCATTTGGTTAGCTCGTACGTGGCAACGTGAAGTGAAAGCGGGCGCCGTATCCGGCGCCGCTGTCGACCCAGATGCGTCCTCCGTGTTGCTCGACTATCCTACGGCAGATGGTCAAGCCTAGCCCGCTCCTCCACTCGCCGCTTTCATCGGGGTGCGGCACCTGTGGAACACGGTGGAAGAGAGATTCCAGCTCGTGCTGTGCGATTCCCGGCCCGTCGTCGCTCACGCTCAGCTGCACCACGCCGTCGAGGACGCTCATCGCGACTACGATCCGGCGCGCGGCGAACCGCAGCGCGTTGCGAACGAGATTGTGTAGGACCTCGGTAATACGGTCCGGATCGACGTTAACCGGCGGCATGGCAGCAGGCAGGTCTTCCGTTAACGCAATCCGCCCGGCTACCGCCATCTGCTGAAAACCTGTAACGGTATCATGGACAAGCGTGCGCGGATCGATGCGGCAGCGCGTACACGGCATAGGGAGCGCCGCCAGCCGCTGCGCATCGCGCAACGTTTCCAGAAACCGCTCGATCCGCTTCACATTTCTGAGCGCCAGGGCGATCTCCGCCGCCTGCGCTGGTGAAGCCGTGCCATGGACACCAACCTTAAGGTTAGATAAAGCGCCCTCGATCGCCGTCAACGGGTTGCGCATCTCGTGGGAGATTATCAACACGAACTCGTCTCTCATCTGTTGCAAGCGCTTATGCTCCGTAATGTCGCGGGCAATCCCGGACACCCCGACCACTCGGCCATCTGAGTCTCGAATCGGCGAGATCATGAGGGAAACGTCAAATAACGTCCCGTTTTTTCGCCGGCGCACCGTTTCGAAATGCGACACCCTCTCCCCGCGCGCGATGGCAGCCAGAATCCGCCTCGGCTCCTCTAGACGGTCCGGCGGCGCGGTGAAATCGATATGATGTCCGATTGCCTCTGCCGCTGTGTATCCGTAGATCCGTTCCGCAGCAAGATTCCAGGAGGTTACAATGCCATCGAGGGTGACACTGATAATAGCATCATCGGAGTCCGTGACAATCGCAGCTAACCGCTCAGCCGCGTCGTAAGCCGCCCGCCGCTCGCTTTCCAAACCCTTCGATCCCTGTCGGCGCCCCGCCACGCCGTCACCTTATCATATAACTCATCGCCCGCAAGAAACTAAAAACTAAAAGCCTTCATTTCCTGGGGACCTCTAAAAGGTATTCTTCGACCGGGTTAAAGGTGTCCCTATACCCACAGCGCGATCTACAGGACAGCCGTAGACTTGGCAACATGTTATAATCATTAGTAAATTTATTATATCCGTTGGTACATATCTTGCTGAATAGAGTTATATAGTCGTAAGGGGGAGTTTTATGGATCGATATCGTGGCGTCATGATGCTGTGCTTTTCGATGAGGGTCACGCCCGGCAGGCTCTGGTACCTCTATTTTCTAGACCGGGCAAAGAAGGGGAAGCAGATGTTTTTGGGCCGGCTCTCCAGCTCGAAGCTTGATGCCATCGTGCCGCAGAAAAGCTCGGCGACCGGTGATTTCGGCACGGTAACAATAGACAGCGCCACCGGAACGGCCAGTTCAAGCAAAGAACATAGCGAGATCATTTCCAGCCTGGGGATCGACAGCGGCACGGCCGACACGGTCGGCGCGATCGACGACGCGGTGCGCCGCTACAGCAACCCGGATATCGACGAGGACGGGACGATCGACTGCAAGGAGAGCAAGAAATATATGCTAGATTTTCACGTCCGGTTCGACATGAAGGTAAGCGGCACGCGGGCGACCATCAGCGACATCATCGATAATTTCTTAAGTGAATCAGCCACTACCGCCACTTACACAAACACCGGCGTATACGTCGCCTATCCTACGAGTTTTTCATCCGCCACGACCGGCAGCGTGACATTCAAGGATTCCGCCGTGACCACGGACGAGGGAGGGGCAATTCCGGCCAACACCGCCACCTCGGCGGTGACTACAAATAACTTCAGCGGATACTACGGCTTTGGCCCGAACATATCGGCCGGCTCCGAGCTCCCATCCGGAGATATCGTCTTCTCGTTCGGCGGCAAGACCCTCACGTTCGCCGATGTGAAGACACCGGCGCTATCAGAGCTTACCGCGCCGACCGGGCGGATCTTTCCCTTCATCAAGTTTACCAAGTCCGATGCCGCCTGCACGAACCTATGCACGATCGCCGGCGTCGGCTACCAGTGGATGAAGAAGACCGCCTCCGGATGGACCGCCGCATCGGCCACAGAGATCGAGGTCCTGGTGGCAAGCGCCGGAGGGAACATCTCGCTGCGGATCGACAACGACAGCAGTAAGAGCGTGCAGATAACCATTCCAAAGACTAGTGTTTCGGGGACCATTACCTGGACGGCCGCGAATGCAACCCTTTCGGGGCTTACCAGCGCAGAGTTCACCGCCATAACGACCGACCGGCTCTGCCACCTGGGACTCAGCTATGACGACCAGATCGGCATGCGTCATTTCGAGGGGATCGACAACGCCAGCGGTACTTGCTCATAGCTCAGCCAAAACCACCTATCCCGCAAATCCCAACAGCGCATGAATTTCGTGGAGTTTACCCACCCAGATATTAATATAAGTATGCTTTAAAAAATAAGCTTGTTTATTAAAGTATAATTGATATATATTGGCTAACAGGCTGTTGACAAACCACCGGTTAACGGGTCAATTCGCCGTAGGCGGATTGACGGGCCCATCCGCCTCTGGCGGAGGGTGTTGTGCGGAGGGCGGATTTACTCCGCCCGGAGCGACGATAGTTTGTCAACAGCCTCCTAATATGAGGCGAATGTTGGAACGGATTTTGGTTGAGCGCCTGAAGAAATGGCGTTGTGCAGCCCTGTTGGGTGCACGGCAGGTGGGGAAATCGTATCTCCTCAAGGAGGTGCTGAAAACCCATCCGGGGACATTAATTACATTTGACGATCCGCTGGAATGTGCCGAGGCGGCGAAGGATCCGCTGCGCTATTTGGAACAACGATATCGACCGGGGGAGTTCTGTCTCATTGACGAGGCTGCGCGGGTGCCCGAAATCTTTCGCGCCGTGAAAATCCTGGTGGATCGCTATGACCCGCAGCCGACCGGGATTTGTCTCGCTAATTCCGGCAACTTTCTCCTGCTGAAGCGCATCCACGAATCTCTCGCTGGACGTGTCTCGTTGCTCTCAATCTATCCCCTGTCGTGGCAAGAAATCGGCGGATGGCACAGCCGCCCCGGTCTCCTCGATCTCTTCGCGCGCCGTCCGCCAACCATCATCGCTTCGCCGGCCTCCTTTGTGGAACTCGCGCGCACCCGTTCCGATCGGATGGCTTGGGGAGGGTATCCCCAGCCGACCCTCATGACGTCGAGCGAGGATCGGATCGCGTGGGTCCGGGATTATCTCAAGACCTATATCCTACCGCTCGTGATCGAGGAATTCGGAATCCGGGACCCAGGGGCCTTCGAGCGGGCGGCCGCATTGGCATTCGGCCAGTCGGCCCAGTTTCTGAATGTGGCCAAAATTGCTCAACGCGCGGGGATGAGTCAGCCGACGACCAATCAGTATCTCCATCACCTGGAGGCCATGATGGTGATCGAGCGTGTCCCCATCTTTGTCAAAAGCGTTCTCACGCGCGTGGTGAAAATGCCCAAACTCTATGTCGTTGATCCCTTGCTTATGCACCATGCCGTGGGCACGCATATGGTCCTCCCGATGCTTCCCGCTGACGAACGCATTGGGACACTCTACGAGTCCTTTGTCTTGGGCGAAGTGAAAAAGACCCTCTCCAATGTGAATTGCGCGGCGGTTGTCTCCTCCTGGCGGACGCCGGACAAGACCGAGGTGGATCTTATTATTACCGGGGAGCAGGGCCCCGTGCCGATCGAGATCAAGTGGTCTCCGAAACCCTCCCGCCGCGACGCCTCTGGGTTGAACGCCTTCCTCGCCGCCCATCGCGACGTTCCTTACGGCTATCTCGTCTATCCGGGCGAGACGGTTCAGCAGATTGCCGACAAGGTTTTTGCCATTCCCGACTGGTGGCTGCTCGGTTGTTTTTGACCCATTCGCAAGCGCACAGAAAATGCCCTCCAGCGGATCGCGGTCGCGAAAAAGGCAACCGACCGACCCTTACTGGTCGATCGAAATCCGAACCGGGGGGCACGCGCGAACGTGGTGAAGTAAAAGTGCGGTTACAGCCGCCAGCTAAAACCGAGCCCCGTCTGCAGGCCTGGGGAGGCCTCTGTGAGGCCCAGCTGCACGAAGCCGTCCACCTGTATATCTGGCGTGATCAGCAGCGCCAGCCCCGTATCGAAGGTCTGCTCTGCCGACTTGGCCGCCTTTAGCTGGACGGCCCCTGACGCCTCGACGAAGATCCGCATCCGCTCTTTCCAGAACGGCGTCGGATGGCCGACCGCCGCTGCGTAGAGAAACCGCGCGAATTTGTCGCCGACCGCGTCCCGTGCCGGCAGGTCGACGCCGGCATTTATCCCTAATGAAAAATCGGCCGGGAGCTCCCAATCCGCCAGGATCTTGAAGATCGGCTCCACCGCGTTGGATGAAAAATTGTTCGACCCTGTCGGGACCGATAGGTGGGCGAGCGTGCCCAGTGACGGGCCCCATCCGCGATTATCCAGCCAGTGGGCCTTAAGGCCCACCGCAAGATCGCTTATCCCCCGTTGCGTGGCCGCCCCCGCCTCCGTCTGGACCGAATACATCTCTCCCTCTAGCCGTACCTCGAGTGGACCTAGGATACCAAAACGGAGCAGCGTGGGGAAACAGTAGTTGCGAGTCGTCACGCCGGCATCGTGATCGTGGCCGTAGGCAAAGCTCGTCTCCACCTGAAAGCGATTTTTTCCGACCGTCTGGCTCGCTTCGGCGGCGTCCGGGCGATCGGTAATGAGCGCCTCGGCAAACCTACTCGTCGTTTCTTGCGGCATCTCAGCAAAGCTCGGTGAAGCCATGAGAGAAAGGCCAACAATCAAGAACAGCACACGCATGATCTTATCCTCCTCGCCGCACATGGGCGGCAAATGCCGTTAATGTTTTTGGACTCACGTGATGTTCGATCCCCTCGGCATCCACCTGCGCCACCGCGTCTGGAACGCCTAACGATCGCAGCAAGCGATACACGACCGTGTGCCGTTGTCGACTTTCTTCAGCCAACTGCTTTCCCTTCGTCGTCAAAAAAATCGCCCGATACGGCTGGCTCCGCACCCATCCTTCGCGTTGTAATCGGTCGATAATTTTATGGGCCGTCACGAGACTCACGCCGAACCGCTTCGCAATGTCCGTCAGTCGCGCCTCGCCGCGTTCCGTCATTAACTCCGCCCCCATCTCAACATAGTCCTCAGCCTTTTCCCGGTGATGGGCGTCCCGCAATCGGCGAAATTTGAAACTCTTGACTTTCCGCAGGCGTGGCATTAGGGTCCTTATAGTTTAGCCATGGCTAATATCAAGCGGAAAATTGCGTTTCGATATGTTTTGTTAGGCCTCGGTCTTGCCGGCCTCGGTGCCTGTTCTCGGGCCGCGCCGCCTTCCACCGACTCCGGGGCCGCTCGCGCGGCGGTAAGCGCGGAGAAACCGTTGCGCATTGTGACGACGATCGGCATGATCGCCGATGCTGCCGAGAAAGTTGGCGGGCCGTATGTGAAAGTCACCGGACTCATGGGTCCGGGGGTTGATCCGCATCTCTATAAAGCGAGCGAGGGCGATATTCAGCGCCTCGCCCAGGCCGACCTCATCCTCTATAACGGCCTCAATCTCGAAGGGAAAATGGGCGACATCTTTGTGAAGATGGCCCGCACGCGGCCAACGATTGCGGTGACGGAAGATGTAGATGCGAAACGCTTGCGAGAACCGCCCGAATTTCAGGGGCATTACGACCCACATCTCTGGTTTGACGTGGAACTCTGGACGGGGGCGGTGCACAGGATCGCGCGGGGGCTTGCGGAGTTCGATCCGGCCCATGCGAAGGAATATCAGGCGAATGCCGAGCACTATATTGCCGAACTGATGACCCTGCACACCTGGTGCGGCGAACAGATTGCGCAGATCCCGAAGGGACAACGGGTGTTGATTACGGCGCATGATGCCTTCGGATATTTCGGGCGGGCGTATGACATTGACGTGGTCGGGCTGCAGGGGATAAGCACCGTCTCGGAGTTCGGCTTAAAAGACGTGCAACGCTTGGTCGATCTCATCGTGGCGCGGAAAATTCGGGCCGTCTTCGTCGAATCGAGCATTCCAAAGCGGTCGATCGAAGCGGTCGTCGAGGGGGCCCGTGCTCGCGGACACGATGTGCGGATCGGCGGCACGTTATTTTCAGACGCGATGGGGCAGTCAGGAACGCCGGAAGGGACATATGTCGGAATGGTGCGGTCGAATGTCAATACTATCGTTCCCGCCCTGCTCGGAAAGACAGCAGAGCGATGAGCGCCGCGATTACCATCCGGGATCTGACCGTTGCCTATCATCACCGTCCCGTCCTCTGGGACATTAATAGCACGCTCCCCGCCAGCCAACTGATCGGCATCGTCGGTCCGAATGGGGCGGGGAAGTCCACGCTCATTAAAGCGATTATGGGCTTGGTCCCGCTCGCCTCCGGGGAGATCCGGATCGTCGGCGAACCGCTCGACCGGCAGCGGCACCTCTTGGGCTACGTTCCCCAGCGCGGATCGGTAGATTGGGATTTTCCGACCGACGCCTTCGACGTCGTGCTAATGGGTCGTTATGGCAAACTTCCCTTGTTCCGGCGCGTCGGGCAAAAAGACCGCCGCGTGGCGATGGAGTGCCTCGACAAATTGGGGATGGCCGCGTTTGCCCATCGGCAGATCAGCCAATTATCCGGCGGGCAGCAGCAGCGCGTGTTTCTCGCGCGCGCCCTTGCTCAGGACGCCCAGATTTATCTCATGGACGAACCATTTGCGGGCGTGGATGCCGCCACCGAGCAGGCGATTATCATCCTGCTCCGGGAATTGAAGGCGGCCGGAAAGACTATCGTTGTTGTCCATCACGATTTGCAAACGGTGCCGGACTATTTCGAGTGGGTAGCCCTGCTGAATCTCCGGCTCGTCGCGGCCGGCCCCATGCGGGAGGTCTTTCGCGGCGAACAATTGCGCGCAACGTACGGAGGGCGGCTCAATCTCCTGACGGCCATTGGAGAAGAGATGGTTAAGTAAACGTCATGGATGCCAATCTCCTATATGTTGTATCCGGGTCCGTGCTCTTTGGGATTAGCGCAGGCGTACTCGGCTGCTTTGCCTTTCTTCGCAAGCGCGCCTTGATGGGCGATGCCCTAGCGCACGCCGCCCTGCCCGGGGTATGCCTCGCCTACCTACTGACGGGGGGTATGAAACATCCGCTCCTCTTTATCGTTGGAGCCGCAGCGAGCGGTTTGCTGGGGAGCTTCGCGCTGAATACCATCACGAGGCGGAGTCGGATCAAGGAAGATGCGGCGATCGGCCTGGTCCTCTCCGTCTTCTTTGGCGTCGGGATCATGCTCCTTACGTATATCCAGCACCAACCGCTCGGCAATCAGTCGGGCCTCGATAAATTTCTTTTCGGCCAGGCGGCCTCGCTGATCGGGCGCGATATCTATCTCTTCGGCAGTCTGGCGCTGGTTGTTTTGATCGCTATGGTACTCGCATACAAGGAGCTAAAGGTGATCGCCTTCGATCCGGGGTTTGCTACGGGGATCGGCGTCCCGATCGGGTGGATGGACACCTTTCTTACCGTTCTTATTGTCCTTGTCGTCGTGGCGGGGCTGCAGGCGGTCGGCGTGGTATTGATGGCGGCAATGGTTATCACCCCGGCGGCGGCGGCGCGGCAATGGACGGACCGGCTTACACGAATGCTTGGCCTCGCGGGATTGTTCGGTGCTACTGCCGGCGCCGTTGGGGCCGTCACGAGCGCGCTTGCCCCACGAATGCCTACTGGCCCGTGGATTGTGATCGCGATCACGGCCATCTTCGCCGTTTCGATTGCGTTTGCTCCGCGGCACGGCATGCTCCCGCGCTGGTGGCGTCATGCGCGGAATGCCACGCGGATCAACCGTGAAAATATTTTGAAGACGCTGTATAGATTGCGGGAGGACCAGCCAGCACTCACACCGACGATAGATCTATTGCGCCGTTATCGCCATCTCTCCGTTGGGCGCGCCCTCCGGTTGCTGCAGCAATTGGCGCGGATGCGCTTGGTGGAACAGGGGGGACGCCCTGAGGAGTGGCAACTGACGCCGAACGGCATCCGCGCGGCCGAGAGCTTGGTGCGGCGCCATCGGCTTTGGGAGGTCTATCTCACGCAATATCTCCAGTTGGGGAAGGGACAGGTCCACGCCGATGCCGAGGAGATCGAGCATGTCCTCACGCCGGAGTTGGAGGTGGAGCTGGAGGCCCTGTTGCATCGCCCGCGGCTCGATCCGCATGCCCGGCCGATCCCGTATGAACGGGGGGGCGCGTAATGGCGAGCGTTTGGATCATCGTCACGGGAATCTTGGCCGCCGCGTCCTGTGGTCTGCTCGGCTCGTTTCTTGTCCTCCGCCGGATGTCGATGCTCGGCGACGCGATCAGTCACGCGGTATTGCCGGGGATCGCGCTCGCGTTTTTCTTAAGCAACAGCCGCCATCCGATCCCGATGCTATTGGGTGCCGGGGCGCTGGGTCTCGTCACGGCATTTGTCACGGAACTGCTGCATCGAACCGGGCGCGTCCAGCAGGACGCCTCGATCGGCGTCACGTTCACCTGGCTCTTTGCGATCGGCGTGAT
>JACPFG010000097.1 GCA_016183125.1 Deltaproteobacteria bacterium | reverse complement strand
GCACCGCGACGATGGGCATGAGCAGATGCAACTGGTAGAGCAGGTCCGCGTGTCTCTAGACGCGGCAGGCAAAAAGATCTTCCACAAGGTAAAGTCAGATCTTCAAGCGATGTTGCACGAGTTGCGCAGTTAATGGTAGGGAGAAACGTTCAATCGGAGCGTGGCGCAGCCTGGTAGCGCACTACCTTGGGGTGGTAGGGGTCGTGGGTTCGAATCCCACCGCTCCGACAATGCGGCGGGGCTCATTTCGTCGATGGGGGATTGTTAAGGGGGAGGCAGCGACCGAGTCCGGGTACCCACCGAAGGTGGGTGGACGAGGAAGTGGTTGGAGCCGCGAGGCGGAAACCAGATCTCCCCCTTAACTTTAGCGAGCGCGGATTCACTCCGCGCGAGCGAATCCCCTCGTGGGTTCGTTCAATAGAGGCGGTCGTCGAAGCGCGTGGGACGACCACTGGGCCCGTCTTTCAACAACCGATCGTTTAAGCGGTCATTCGGTTGTGGTTCCGATGTGTAACCATCGGGGCCAGGCGGGCTCGGTGTCTTTTCTTTCGGTTTTTCCTGTTTCGGCGGGCAGCCGAGCGCGCCGAGCGCGGCAGCTAACCCAACCAGTAATGGCACAATCAGCATGGCGCCATGCCCCTTTCTCTTTATTACTGCGTTCATGGAAGATGAGTTGTGGAAGAGAAATAGGTGTGGTCGTCTATCGGCTAGATAGACGACCACATAAAGCCGAAGAGGCAATGGCGGAGCGCGCGACTATGGCAGACGAGTCCGGTATTCGAGGTGCCTACTGACGCTTGACGGTTCAGTGTGCTCACTGTGCAGCAATGTAGGGACAAACCGTAGCACATTGCAAGGTATTTTTTAATGAACCAAAGATTGTTTTCAGAGCGTGCCAGTGGCGATGAGGGCGATAATGCCACCGCCAATTAGCAATCGGTAGATGCCGAAGGCGGTGAAATTGTGACGGGCAATATAGTGGAGCATGCCCCGAATGGCCGCCCAGGCGACGACAAAGGCCGTCGCAAATCCCACTGCATAGGTCGGCAGATCGCTCCAGTGGAGATCGTCCCAGGCCCCATACAGGTCGACCGCAGTCGCGCCGAACATCGTGGGGATCGCGAGATAAAACGAAAAGACCGTGGCAGTTGTTCGATCCAGTCCGGCGACCATTCCCCCGAGGATTGAGGCCGCCGCCCGCGAAAAACCGGGCCACATCGAGATCACCTGACATGAGCCGACCACTAGTCCATGTCGCCAATGCATCCCCTCGAGGGAACGGATGCACGCCAGCGAACGGCGCATAGCGCGTTCGATTCCGATAATCGCGACACCGCCCACCAGAAGCGCGACGGCCACGGTGAGCGGCCCGAACAGATACTGTTTGATGACGTTATGCGCGCCGGCGCCCACAACGGCCGCCGGCAAGAAGGCGACGAGGACATTGACGGCCACGCGGCGATCCGCTCCCGGGCGGAGCGCTCCCCGGCACCGTTGCCAGATGTCGGCGCGGTACATCGCCACTACTGCCCCGATCGCGCCTAATTGAATGAAGATATCAAATGTCGGATCGTGAAAATTAATCGCCCGCCCGGCAATTATCAGATGGCCGGTGGACGAGATGGGAAGAAACTCCGTAATACCTTCCACAATGCCGAGCGCGGCTGCCTTGCAGATGAGGAGCCATTCCATCGTAACTGTGTAGCATAATGAGACCGGGGCGAAAAGATTTTTGCCATGGCAAATCGGGCCGGCATTCATTACACTGCCCCAGTATGGCAGTGGGAAATTCACCGCTAAAGCGACCTAACAATCACCGACGTCCGCTGATCCTGGTGACAAACGACGATGGTGTCTACTCCGAGGGGATCCGGGCGCTGGCCAAGGCCCTTCGTCAGGTCGGCCACGTGGTGGTGGTCGCCCCGCATGTCGAACGGAGCGCCGCCAGCCACGCGCTGACGCTACATCGCCCGCTACGAGTCAATAGGATATCGCTTAACGTCTATGCGGTCGATGGGACACCTACGGATTGCGTCAACCTAGCGGTTAACGAGGTGTTAAAACAGAAGCCTGATCTGTTGGTCTCCGGGATCAACCGTGGGGCCAATCTTGGGGACGATGTCCACTATTCCGGCACGGTCTCAGCGGCGGTGGAGGGTGGCATCCTGGGGATTACGTCGGTCGCGATCTCGCTGCATGCAAGGGACAGATTCCGCTTTCAGGGGGCCTGTGAGTTCGCCGTGCGTCTGGCGCGCAAGGTCCTGCGTATGCCACCTCCGGCGGGGACAATCCTGAATGTTAATGTGCCCAATGTGCCGAAGACGGCCATTCGCGGATTTGCCTTCACCACGCAGGGAAAAAGGAATTACGGTGACATAGTTGTCGAGAAGCTCGATCCGCGTGGCCGCAAATACTATTGGATCGGGGGGGACGATGCCGGCTTCGTCGATATCCCCGGGTCGGATTGCAACGCCGTTCTCCAGCGAATGATCTCTATCACTCCTGTTCGTGTCAATTTAACCGATCACGCCTACTTGAAGAAACTGCGGCGGTGGCGGTTGTGAAGGAGCATCCGTACAAAAAATCGGGACTCACTGTCTCCCAGCAGGACTACCATATCGCCCGCAAGAGGATGGTCGAGGTCCACCTTCGCGGCGGCGGGGTGAGGGACGAACGAGTCCTGGCGGCGATGGGAAAGGTGCCGCGCCATCTCTTTGTAGAGGAGGCGCTGCGCGAGCAGGCCTACGGCGACTATCCTCTTAATATCGGCGAGGGGCAGACGATCTCCCAGCCGCTGATGGTGGCCATAATGACCGAGGCCCTACAGCTGGCCGCGGGGGAGAAGGTCCTGGAGGTCGGCACCGGTTCTGGATATCAAACTGCAATCCTGTGCGAGTTGGCGAGCGAGGTCTATTCCATAGAGAGGATTGCGACCTTGAGCCACCGTGCGAGGCGAATCCTATACGATTGCGGGTATATCAGGTTTCAGCTGCGAATAGGCGACGGGAGCAGGGGGTGGCCCGAGGCGGCGCCATTCGATGCGATAATCGTCACCGCGGCTGGGCCCGCTCTTCCGCCCGTCCTGCTCAAGCAGCTGGCGGAAGGAGGGAGGCTCGTGATGCCGATCGGTACGGAGGATGCTCAGGAGTTACGGCGCGTGCGCCGGCAGCAGGGAAAATTTCCGGAGGAGACCCTGGGGGCCTGCCGCTTCGTCAAGCTGATCGGCGAATATGGGTGGAAGGGAGAGTAAGGCTGTGATAGGCTGGCGGCACCGTGCGAAGGTGGATTGCCGTTGTTATTTGTGGAGTGGTCGCGGGCGCGACGGCCGGGTGCGCGGCCAAGCAGGCGCGCCGCACGGTTGGCAAGCCCCGCGGCGGCCATTTTTATGTGGTGAAACCGGGCGATACGATCTGGCGAATAGCCAGGGCCTGGCGTATCCCCGTCCAGGATCTAGCCGAGTGGAACAACATCCAAGATGCCGACAAGATCAATCCCGGCCGGAGGCTCTATGTCCCGCGTGTCCATGTGCGGACCGGCACAGGACGAAAGGGCGAGAAGGCCACGTATGACGATCCGATTCGGCTCTATCATGGCCGGTTTCAATGGCCGGTCGATGGCCCGATCTATTCCACATTCGGCATAAGGGGTAGCCGCCGCCACGACGGGGTAGATATCGGTGCCAAGTCGGGGACGCCGATCCGAGCAGCGGCGGACGGCGTAGTGGCATACAACGCCACGCTGGCCGGCTACGGGCACCTTCTCATCCTACGCCATCCCGACCATTTTTATACCGCCTACGCGCACAATGCGCGCAATGCCGTGAAGCTGGATCGGCGGGTAAGGCAGGGGGAGGTCATCGCCTATGTCGGGGCAACCGGTCGGGCCACCGGACCGCACTGCCATTTCGAAATTCGTCATGGACAGAAGGCGCGCAACCCCCTATTTTTCTTGCCTGCGCGTAATGCCGAGATTGCGCGACTGAAGGCGGAGGCGCAGAGGGCGGTTGGCGGGGCGGAGGAACCGATACGGATTTCGCCCAAGGCGCTGCGCAAGGCGAGGGCAAAGGGGAAGAGGAGTAAAGATAAAAAGTGAGGAGGGGCGATGGGAAGACACGTAATGTGCGATGGAGGCCTGGAGACCGCGATCAAGCGCGTGGTGCGCGATGTGCCAGATTTCCCGAAGCCGGGCATCCTCTTTAAGGATATCACGCCGCTCCTGCAGGATCCGGAGCTGTTCCGAAGGATACTCTGTCTGCTGACCGAACGCTACAGTGCCAGACAGGTGGATCTCGTGGTGGCCATCGAGTCGCGAGGATTTGTTTTCGGTGCGCCGCTGGCGCATGCGCTAGGCGTGGGATTCGTTCCGATCCGTAAGAAGGGGAAGCTGCCGTACGATACGGTCGAGGTCTCCTACGACCTAGAATACGGTACGGCCACCATAGAGGTACATCGCGATGCCATCGCTCCGAACCAGCGGGTCGTGATCGTAGACGATGTGCTGGCCACGGGTGGCACTGCCGCGGCAACCTGCCATCTGGTGGAGAGACAGCACGGCCGGGTAGTCGAGTGCGCGTTCGTTATCGAACTGGCCTTCTTGAAAGGACTTAACAAACTCACCGCCTACGATGTTTGCAGGTGTTCAATTCACCCCGGGGGCACAAGGACCACCGACCGAGAGCGCGGCTGCGCGTGAGGATCTGGCTTCGCCAGGCCGAACGCGCAGGATGTCGGGGGTACGGGGGCGGAGCCCCCGCTGCGATCATCCGGCGGTTTCCTAAACCGTAGGTCGGGTGTTCGACTCACCCCGGGGGCACAAAAATCGTCCAGCCCGTAGGGGATGGACGATTTTTCCTCCATCAACCATCAACTATTGACGATCAACTGATTTGTCAATCTGGGCTGGACGATTTGGTTGATCGTTGATAGTCGATAGTTGATTGAGATAAAAATGGCGTTTAGTTTTGAGACATTTTGTCCCCTGACCCGGACTTACAACGTCTTATGCCTCCCGCAGATGCCGCCAATGGCGCCAGACCCACCAACCGGCGGCCAGCAGCAAGAGCGAGCCGATAGCGGTGTCGAACCGATGGAAATAGACGCCGATGGTGTCCCAACGCTCGCCAAGCCGGTATCCTACGTAGGCCAGGGCATAACACCAAGGGAGCGAACCTAGAAAGGTGTAGACCACAAATGGGATGAACCGCATCTTCGCAATGCCTGCGGGGAGCGAGATGAACGTGCGGATAACAGGCAACAGCCGCGAGCCGAAGACGACACGTTGGCCGTAACGCGAGAACCATCGATCTGCCGTCGCCACGTCCCTATGCGAGATCAGGACGTATCGACCGTATTTCCAGACTATCTCCCGCCCGCCGTATCGGCCTACCAGATAGGCCACGGTCGATCCCGCCACATTCCCGATGGCACCGGCCAGGGCAGTCCCCCAGAGCGAGAAGCGGCCGATCGAGGCCAGATAGCCGGAAAACGGCATAATCACTTCGCTGGGGAGTGGGATACAGGCCGATTCGATCGCCATCGCGATGACGATCCCCGCATATCCTCCAGTAGAGATAATCCAGATGATGAGTGCCGCCAAGGCCGCCAGAAGCTTTCCGATCATCAGGTGACCTTGTAGACCTTGTCATGCTGGCGGACGTGTTCTGCCACTTTGATGCCGACGTCGGAACCGACAGGCGCTTCCTGAACGTCCTGATGGTTCAACTGAATCGTTTGCACCTTAATCGTGACGTCCGTCGTATGGCCCTTGATATGTATCGTGTCCCCCACGCGCAGGACTCCGCTTGTCACCTTTATGGCGGCAACAGAAAGATGACCGAACCAATGACTTATGATGCCAAGTTCCTCTTCAGGCATAACAGGCCCCCTTTCTCGACCCCATCATAGCGCAATTTGTCCGCTAGGCAAGAGCGAAGAGGAATGCGAAACGCAAATGATTGACCAGGTAGCGCTGCTATGCTACTGGGCGAATATATGAAGCAGCTGCTGCAAGGGAAACGTGCAAAGGACATCATGCGACGCGAGGCGGTGACTGTCGAGGCAACCTCATCTGTCTCCGAGGCGGTTCGCGCAATGAACGAGCGCGGCGTCGGCGCATGCGTCATAGTCAGCGCCATTCAGGATGCGCTAGGTATATTTACTGAGCGGGATCTGATGGGGCGGGTCGTCGTGCGCGGCTTGAATCCGGTCACTACTAAGATAATAGACGTGATGACCCCTAACCTGGTCTGTGCACAGGCGGCCGACGACGCCTGGGAGTTGCTCACCACCATGGTCGAGGCCAACTTCCGTCACCTGCCGGTCATGGACGGACGCCGTCTTATCGGGATCGTCTCGATGAAGGAGTTCTGCAAACACCTCGTAAAGGGAGAAACAACTGGGCACCTCTAAAAACCCCCATTTTCTGGGGACCTCTAAAAACTGTCCAGATGCAAGGCGCCCGCTGAGGCCCGACTGAGGCGTACTGCAAGGTACGCCGCAAGGAGCGGCTGAGGCGGGCAACGCCGCAGATGGGCAGTTTTTAGAGGTCGCCAACTACGAACGAGCGCTAGCAGTCGCCCTCTCCGTTGTATGCTGACGCCCATCCGCGCTAGCATGCCGCTCCATCAATTGGAGCCACCTCGGAAACCAGCCTATTGTAGCCAGCAGGCAGCTCCCCAATCCGATTACCGCCGCCAGGCCGAACGAGCGCGCTCCCAGGTTTTGGGCCAGCATGAGACTGCCGAAGCCGATTATGGTCGTTAGTGCGCTGCCGAAGATCGGCGGGACCACCATCTGATATGTTGTCGCCGAGCGTCCCGGCCCGAAGTGGCGCCGCTGCTGATAGAAATAGATCGGATAATCGATTGCGATGCCGAGCAGGATCGGCACCACCGCGATACTTATCAGCGTGAATGGAATTCCGCAAGCCCCCATAACACCCAGCATCACTACTATGCCGACGCAGAAGGGGAGAAAACATTGCGCGGCGTCAGTCAGCCGCCTAAAGGCGACCCATAGTGCGAACCAGATGGCTAGCAGGCTCACGCCGATCACCCACCGGCCGTCTTGAAACATCCGGTGGACTATCTCATAGAAGGTCGCCGATTCTCCGCTTATAGTGACCGGTTGGCTGCAGGCAGGACATTGCACGGCGCGCAACTCTTCAACAAACCTGAAAAACTCCCGCCCGTTAGCCGGATCGAACGCCGGAAAAACGAAGAGAAACTTCCCACGCTCGCCATGGAGGTCCTCGAATTTGGCCAGAATGGAGGCGGGAAGATCCGCAGCAGTCACGTGCGGCGGCGAGAGCGCCGGGAGCATTCGCTGGTATGCGGACTGCTCCTCCCCGGTCAGGCCGTTAAGCACCGTCTCGGTGAATAGTCCTTGCAATGTGCCGACAAGAGGGGTCTTGATCTCCTGCTCGGCCGGAACGAAATCGGCCAGCGCAACCGCCGTGGAGATCGTGCTCCTCTCCCCATCTGAAGGGCTGGCCTTGGCAGCGCGCACCGCAGCTGCAAACGCGGCCGCATCCTCCGCGCTGGCAGCCCGCGCCACCTCGGGGTTGACCGTCTGCGTGAAGATCTGATCGACGCGCTCGTCTAGCTCTCTGGTCGGTTGGGCCCCCATGATGTTGGAAAAATTGTAATCAAATCTCACCCCACCGCGGACGATCGGGATTAGCGCCAGCACGCATAGAACTGAGGCTATGCCGAAGACCGCAGGTTTAGTGACGAGGCGATGTAGCCTTGCCACAAGTGATGCATAGAACAGGCGCGTCGGTGTCTCGGTCTCCTCCTCCGGCCTGTAGCGTGCGAAGAGGACGGTCAGCGCTGGGAAGACCGTCGTCATCGCGATAACGCAGTAGACCATTCCTAGGGCGATGATCCAGCCGAACTGATAGAATGCGGTAAAAGACGACAGGGTCAAGGAGAGAAAACCGGCGATCGTCGTGATCGCTGCAGCCCACATAGCGGTACCCAAGTGGGTGTATGTCTGCTGCATGGCCTCCGCCGGCGACGCGCCATCATGCCGATATGCAAGATAGCGGCTGTAGAGGTGTATGCCGTAATCGGTGGATAGGCCCAAAAGGACCGCCGTAGCAGTGGCGGTAAAGAAGTTGAGCGTCCCGAACCAGAGCGCGGCCGTCCCCATAGTCCAGACTACGCTTGCGGCAAGCGGCAATCCGATCAAGATGGCGGCGCGTTTTCGTCTAAAATATAAATAGATTACTGCAAGCATACCGAGCAGGGAGATCCCCGAGATCCGCTTGGCATCCGCCATGACGATCTCGTTTTGGGAAAGGGCCTTTACGTACGGCCCGGTCAACCGGACCTGGATCTCGTTAACCGACGGCTCCAGAGACGCCAACTCGCTCCGAGCGCCGGATATGGCCGCCTGCACATCGCTAAGGAACCGGCGGCTGAAGATGACATCTGTCGCTCGTCCATGCGGCTTGATTAGCATCACGAATAGGCGACCGTCCTTGCTCTGATAGAAATCTTGCTGCGGCAGGTGCAATGGATATTTGGCCTCAAGTTCGGCCAGACTGAACGGCTCCTCGTCCGGCTCGGCAAGATCGACGGCGAAGTCCTTAAGCTTCGCCCGGGCGATCCTCTCCCGGACCCGTTCGACTAGGTCACGCAGATCGTCCACCGGTAGGTAGAGGAGGGCGGTTCGCCTGAAGAAATCGCCTGGGGGACGATAGTCCAGATACCTCACCTCTGGATGATCGGCCAGGCGGGCCGCAACGGCATCGAAGAGGGGAGGGACAATCTCCGGTTGGTCACCCTCGGCCGTTAAAACGACGAAACTCGCGCCGCCGACGACTTGTTCTAACTGGTGCAACTCCTTCACCACCGGATCATCGGATGGCAAGAGATCGGCAAAATTGCTCTGGATAGTAAGCCTGGAGGTAGCCCCGATGGCCAAACCGGTCACTAGTGTAGCGGCCAGCAATGTGATAATGGGATGGCGTAATATGCCCGCCAGCAAACCATGAAAGCGGTGCCGGGCCCATGAAATATACGACATTGCGGTCGACCCTATCGACTGGGACGTCTGAAAGCAACAATCTTGACAGATATGTGAGGCACTGTTAAAATATTTAATGATCTTGCGGTATTAGAAAGTAGGAGGTGGATCATGAATAAATCGGACCTCGTTGAGCTATTGGCCCAGAGGCGCAATCTCCCAAAAAAGAAGGCCGAGGACGTTATAAACCTGATCTTCGATGGGATGGGCGAGGCCCTGATTCGGGGGGACCGGATAGAGATCCGAGGTTGGGGGAGCTTTTCGGTCAGAAAATATGGGGCCTATGTGGGTCGTAATCCGCGAACAGGTGTGTCGATAGAGGTCAAACCGAAGAGGCTCCCTTTTTTCAAGGTCGGCAAGGAGTTGCGCGATCGGATAGATCACCAACCCCCCGTTAGACCTTCCGATGAAAAACTATGAGTGCGCTCACCGCGTGGGTTGCCCTCCAGCGGGCCCTGTTTGCCAAACCGCTGGCAGCGCACGCGTTACTAAACCGTTTTGGCTCTCCCGATGCGATATTTCATGGCCCGCGCGCAATCCTGGCTGTCACCGATCCCGAGTGGGAGGCGGTGGATCAACTTAGGAAGGCCACGGACTGGGCGGCGGTTGACAATACTATCACATGGTGCACGGATCATCAGGTCCGAATCATTCCGCTAGATGCCGCTGAGTATCCCCAGTTACTGCGCTCCTGTCCCGATTGTCCGCCTATCCTGTTCATCGCGGGCCAGATAGAGGCCTTAAGCGGCTCCGCACTGGTAGGCGTGGTGGGGGCGCGCAAGGCAAGTAGCTACGGACGAGGGATATGTGAGAAGATCGCTGGCGGTCTAGCTGCCGCAGGGGTGGCCGTGGTAAGCGGGCTGGCGCTTGGCATCGACGGAGTAGCGCACCGGGCGTCTCTGGCAGCTGATGGCCGGACCGTTGGTGTCCTGGGCGGCGGGCACGATCGATTCTATCCTAAGGAGCACCGTCATCTAGCGGAGCAGATCTGCCGAAATGGGGCGGTCATCACGGAATTTCCGCCGGATGCTCGGGCGCATCCCTCACAGTTTCCGCAGCGAAACCGGATTATAAGCGGATTGTCGATGGCCGTGGTGGTCGTAGAGGCGGCCGAGCGGAGTGGAAGCCTGATCACGGCTCGACTGGCTGCGGAGCAGGGGAGGCTTGTCTTCGCGGTCCCAGGCCCGGCGGGGCATCTGGCCACGCGTGGGACGCATGGACTGCTTAAGCAAGGCGCGCATATTGCCGAATCGGCCGAGGATGTTTTGCAAGCGATTGCCCCGATGGTCGAGACGGCGGACCCGGGGTGGTCCCAGAGCGGGGCCTGGGGTGGGGGGGCCGCGCACTCACGTAGTGAGTGCGGGGGGGAGAGGGGCGAAGCCCCACCCCGGGTGCGGCGTCCGCCACCCAGCTTGAGCGGCGCCACGGATATTGGCCACTTTACGCAGAGAGGTGAAGATGCTATGGGCGGCGGCCTTTGGGAGCTCCTTGCGGAGCCGCAGTTGCTAGACGTGCTGATGGCCCGCACGGGGCGAGCGGCGCCGGAGTTGCTTGCGTGGCTTACTCAGATGGAGTGCGCGGGCCGGGTGCGCGCGCTGCCGGGGAACAGGTACGTCAAGCGTGGGGCGTAAGGAACGGACTGAACGCTATGGCAAAATCGCTCGTCATTGTTGAATCGCCTACGAAGGCCAACACGCTGAAGAAGTATTTGGGGGCCGCCTATCAGGTGAAGGCCTCCGTAGGTCACGTGAAAGATCTCCCCCCACGCAAGTTCGGCGTAGATCTGAAAAAGGACTTTGCCCCCACCTATGAGCTGATCAAGGGGAAAAAGAAGGTCGTCGACGAGATCTTGGCCGCTGCGAAAACCGCTGAGACGATCTACCTTGGGCCCGATCCGGACCGAGAGGGGGAGGCGATCGCGTGGCATATCGCGGACGTAATCAGGGAGAAATCGCCGAAGGGATCGGCAAAGAAGGCGGCAAAGATCCATCGAGTCCTGTTTCACGAGATCACTGCTAAGGCGGTTAAGGAGGCGCTCACCAAGCCGGTAGCGCTCGATCGCAACCTGTTTGATGCCCAGCAGGCCCGTCGGATCCTCGACCGGATTGTCGGTTATCAGATAAGTCCCCTCTTGTGGGACAAGGTGCGCAGGGGCCTATCGGCGGGGCGGGTGCAATCGGTTGCGCTCCGGATGATCTGCGAGCGGGAGGCGGCCATAGCAGCCTTCGTTGCGCAGGAGTACTGGTCGGTGATCGCACACTGCGAGGGGGGTGTCCCTCCACCGTTCGAGGCAAAGCTGATCGAGTGGGAGGGGAAGAAACCGGAACTGGCGAGTGCTTCGCTGGCTGCTGCGGTAGTGCAGGCCCTTAAGGGCGCTATTTTCACGCTGGCCAAGGTGATCAAGCAGGAGCGGAAGAGAAATCCCTCTCCGCCGTTCATCACGAGCAAGCTGCAACAGGAGGCCGCGCGCAAGTTGGGATTCACCGCCAAGAAGACGATGATGCTGGCCCAGCGACTCTACGAGGGTGTGGATCTGGGGACCGAGGGGCCGGTCGGACTGATCTCGTACATGCGCACCGATTCTGTTCGGATAGGTAACGATGCCATAACGGCGGCCAGGGGGTTCATCGCCGACAGATTCGGACAGGAGTTCGTCCCTGCGTCGCCGAACTTTTATCGCAACAAGAAGAATGCCCAGGACGCCCATGAGGCAATCCGCCCCACGATGATGGACCATCCGCCGGAACGGGTCCGCTCCTTCCTCGATCGGGACGCCTTTAGGCTCTACGACCTGATCTGGAAGCGCTTCATCGCCTCGCAGATGGTTCCTGCGCTATTCGATTTTATTTAGGGCAACCGGATCGGTCATGAAGTTTCAAGGATTCATCGCCGTTTATCTGGAAGGGGTCGATGAGGAGGCGGAGAAGGATGAAGAAGAGAATCCGAATCTGCCCGACCTAGCCGAGGGGGCGGTGATCGCCTGCCACGGGATCGAGCCGCATCAGCACTTCACGCAACCCCCACCGAGGTTTACGGAGGCATCGCTGGTCAAGGAGCTGGAAGAGCAAGGGATCGGCAGGCCCTCCACATATGCCTCGATCCTTTCGACCTTGCAGGAGAAGGCATATGTAGAGAAGACCGAGGGACGGTTCACACCAACTCAGCTGGGTGGGATCGTTAACGACCTGCTAGTCGCCAGTTTTCCCGACATCCTTGACGTCAAGTTCACTGCGCAGATGGAGGAGGAATTAGACGAGGTGGAGGAGGGGAGACGCAAGTGGGTTGAGGCGCTCCACGACTTCTACCGCCCTTTTTCGAAGACGATGGAGAAGGCCAAGGTGCACATGCGAGATGTAAAACGCCAGGAGATCCCCACCGAGCATCGCTGTGAAAAGTGCGGCGGTGTGATGGTAATTAAGTGGGGGAGACATGGGGAGTTTCTGGCCTGCGCCAACTATCCGGAGTGCAAGTCGACAAAGGAATTTAGACGGGAAAACGATCAGATTGTGCTGGTAAAGGATGAAACAACCGACGAGACCTGCCCTGCCTGCGGCAGCCCGATGCTTGTCAAGAGGGGACGGTTCGGGCGGTTTCTGGCCTGCTCGAAATATCCCGAGTGCAAGACGACTAAGGGGATATCGATCGGCGTCAAATGCCCCGAGTGCGGCGGGGAGATCGTGCAGAAGCAATCGCGGCGCGGAAAGGTGTTTTACAGTTGCGGAAATTATCCGAAATGCAAATTCGCCTGCTGGGATAAGCCTGTGCCGGAACCGTGCCCCGAGTGCAAACACCCGTTCTTA
>JACPFG010000094.1 GCA_016183125.1 Deltaproteobacteria bacterium | reverse complement strand
TAGATCGCTCCGGCCTCTACCTCCCCTTAGTCCCCTTCTTCCGCCAGAGGCGGACACGGTACAAAGGAGGGGAGACTTGAAGTATCTTTATCCACTTGATGCGTGGGGCAGAGAGGTAACTGTTATGACGTGCTTTCGGAAAGCGGCGAGGCGGGGGCGGTGGGTGAGGGATATGCGCAGCGAGCCGCATCGATGGGGCTGATGTTGCGGCGAGCGAGGATAAGCCGCGACGAGGCCCGTAAGCCGAGGAGACGGCGGCCCGAATCCACCGACCCCGGCCGAGGCCGCATTCGGATGTGTGAGTCGCACAAGGGCTATTATGTCATTTCGCAAATTAGATCGATCTCGGCACATTACCGCTTCCGCCCCGCATTACATTCTTGCCGGTTAACTTTCCGCCGGTGACCGATCCGGTAGATGCGGATTATTCCTAACGCCAGTAACCTCTGAAAAACTCAAATTTTCCGTAACCTCTCAAAAAGGCCCAGATGCAAGGCAGCCGGAGAAGGCCGACTGAGGCGTACTGCAAGGTACGCCGCAAGGAGTGCTGACGACGGCAACGCAGCAGATGGGCCTTTTTCAGAGGTTACCGCCAATAGATCCAGAGCGGTTGGCGGGCCTGGCGGATCACAATCCTAGTCCCTTCCGGAGCAGGGTATTGGATCCCGGCGCCGTCGATCGAAAGGGTCCCTTGCGGGATGAGCGATTCGATCGCGATCCGGGTTCGGGGCCCTACGACACCGCGAATAACGCGATACGGTCGTTCCGGGGCGTACGGCTCGCGCACCAGATATGCAACCCGAGCCGAGTCGAGAGGGAGCGGATGCCCGCCGCCGGCGGCAAGCGCCGCCGTGGAGCCGGCGGCCGTGCTGACCCAAACGCCGGAGCTGCGCTGGATCTCGGTCCGCCTCCCTACGGCAAATCGATAATCGCTGATCGCGGCCGGCGAGGCGTGGGCGAAGAGGGCGTCGTTTAAGATCAGCTCCCGCAACCGCTGGCCGTTCATAACGACCTCCAGGCGGTTTAATCGGCGCGGGCGGCGCAACCCGTGGACCAGGCCGCGCATGTATATGCCGAGACTCTCCCGCGTGGCGGCACAGAAGAAACCGACACTCTGCTGGCCGAACGATTTGACCCCCAAGATCGGTTGTCGGCGCACGAAGTGTGAGGTGGCCAGTACGGTGCCGTCCCCTCCTACAGTGATCACGAGTGGCACGTCGTCTACCGTTTTGAGCTGTGAGAGCGGGATCGCAGTGAAGTGGACGCCTAGGGCCTTCAGGATGTCGTAGAGGGCGTCGAGTGTGCGCAGATGCGCGCCCATTCCGACGCGATCCGTCCCCCTCCGCGCCGCTGCAGCCTTTCCGACCTGCTTGTATACCACCAAGACTCGGTTGAGTTTCATCCGGTGCCACGATACACTACGGACATAATGGGGACAAGCGAACGGATCGGAATTTTTGGCGGGTCATTTAATCCGCCGCACAACGGTCATGTGGGGGTCTGTCATTATTGTTTTGCGCAGGACTTGGTCGATCGAATCCTGATCATCCCTTGCTGGCAACATCCATATGACAAACCGATGGTCCCCTATAACGACAGGCTCGCTATGTGCCGTTTGGCCGTCGGCGGGATAGCCGGTGTCGAGTGCTCCGAGGTAGAACGGGAGTTGGGCGGGGTGAGCCACACGGTGCGGACCGTCCGCAGGCTTCGCGAACGGCATCCGAAGTCTCCCCTGTTCATACTTATCGGGGACGATCTGGAGGCAGAGACCTCACTCTGGAAAGATGTAGAGGCGATTCGCCAGGAAGCGGAATTTCTCAGGATGCCGCGTCATGCAGGGAGTCCGATCCCTAACGTGAGCGCCACTGACATTAGGGATAGCATGGCGGCAGGCTTGTCCATTGCGGACCTGGTGCCTCAGGCAGTGGCCGAGTATATTGCGGAACGCGGACTGTTCCTAAGGCACTTGCACTCCGAAGGTTAGCCCATAGCCTACACCATCCCCCTCAGGCGTGCTTGTGTGAATAGCCTGCCCCCCTGCTGCCAGCGCCAAATTGCCCCAGATCCGGATAAGTACCTCCGCCACTAACTGGCCGCCTACCCCATGGAAGGTCTCCGTGCCACGGTGCAAGGCCGCGACATGTATCCCGGCCCCCAGCCGCCCACCGACCTGTCCGCCGAACGATTCGGTCATCAGGGTCAGATTGCTGCGCACCTCGTTAGGCGTATCGGCGTCTTTCCACTGAACGGCGGCCGTCACACCCGCATGAAGGGCGCCGTCCATTGCATCCAGTTTATGATCGATGTCGATCGCAAACCGGTCTCCATCCCTGTCGGCGAACGCATAGTTGTGTAGCATGCCTACCCGGTACGTTGTGCTTTTTTCAAAACCGATGTTTGCGGGGTCCGGATCGCGACCGGATGCGATCGCGCTCTCCATGAGGGCCATGCGGAGACCCGTGCCAAATTGGGATCCGTCGGATCCCCCCAAGTAGAGCAGCCCTGTGCCGATGAAGGCAGGCAGCGCGCCAACCATCCATGGGATAGAGGGATCGCCTCCTGTTGTGCCCATACGGGCGAGCGTGATGCCGTTTGTCAGCGCGCGCCTGATGTGATGCACATCGCCAGGTTCGCCGTCGGCCGATATTACCGACCCGATCCCTTCCGCCAATTCGGCGCTTATGACCGCCCACTGCCCGGGACCTGCAGCGGCATACATCGCCAGCTTGTCCGGGACCGCAGTGGAGATGTCGGCCACTGTCTGAACCGGCGCCACCGTGGCTGCAGAGGGGTGTTTAAACGACCCGGAGGCGCCGCCTGAAAGGTCGGTGGCCAGCTGCTCCGTCTGCGCCATCGGTTCTTCCAGGGCCTTGCGGCGTGCCGGTCCCTCGATAAGCCATGGGACGAAATAATTGGCATAGAACCCGTACCCGAGCAGATACGGATCGAATGTGGCGCTCGCCGGCGGTTCGCTGTAGTCATCGAAGTAACCGCTGCTCAGCACGGCGCCGTACTTGATCCGCATGGCGGACGCCTGCGTCGTTTCGATATCCGCATCGCTCAGCCGGCTCTCGATCCCGGCGCCGACCCGGACGCGAATAGGGAGCAGGCGGGCATGCCATGGGCGAAACTCGCCTCCGATCCAGAAGAAGCGCTCCGCCGTCCATGCCTGGTAATCCAGCGCGGCCGCCGGGAAATAATCGCCGGTCAGTTCTCTGGCAGGACGGGTTACGCTGCCGTCGCTAATCCCAACACGGAGTTCTTGCCCGGTGACTGCCTGTGCCCGGCCGCCGCCCAGCGCGTAGCGCCGCATTCGCTCCAGCGCGACCGACCAATTTGCATCGGAATTTTGGGTCGTAGCACCGATTCCTTCTGCAGAGGGGAGGTGTTTCCCCTCGGTCTCATTTGTGAAACGACCGATCCGCAATGCATAGGCCGCTTGACCACGGACTTCCGGCCGCCAGCCGCGCTCCACACCGACACTCCACCCACTGCCGGACCCCTCGTCTGTAAAGAGGGTGGGTATCGCTTCCACCAGGTGGTAGTTAAAGGCGACGCCAAAACGATTGCCTGCCGGATCCGGCATATCCGTTACTCCTCCACTATGGTTATCTGCGACCTGGCATCCCGTTCGTTAAGCGTTCGGTCGTAGCAGCGCGCCCCCTCAAACTCCTCAGGGAGGCCGTTTGGGTCGCAGAGCCATCCGTTGAGCACGACGAAGATCATCGTATCCTTAAATGCGCTGGTAAGCTCGAGGCGGTCGCTAAATTTAGCGGCCCCAGCCACCGAGAAGATCCCGCTGGCATGGTCGAGCCGGCGCCCCTTGACGAATGCCGAGCCCCCGGTGAAGGCCGCTCCGCCCTCCGGACATCCCGCAGGGCTTTCACCGCGGGGATCCTTCGACAAAAAAGGAGCGATATACCGCCATGTGCTGTACCGTTTCCCGCCGAATGGCCTGTTCTTGCTGTTGCCGCGGCAGAGCGGCGGTGTCTCAAGCGTCGGATCGTCCAGATTTATCTTGTGCTCAAGCTTGCCGATGTTGATCCGTGCGTCCGGCAGCAGCTGTTTGCCGGGCGTCTCCGTGGTGGGAAGCAGCGTCTCGGTGGTGAACGCCAGGTGGAAGACTTCATCCAGCACAGGCACCGGGCCAAGTGGACCGAAAGGATTATGCACAAACGTCGGTCCCCAGAACTGCAGACCGCCGTCTTCGAACGTCAGTTCGCCATCAAGTCCGTAGCGCCCCCGCCAATCTAGGACCTTTCGCGGCCCCGATGCCTTGCAGAGGTCCACTCGTTCTCCACCGGCCTCGGGCAACCTAAAGGCGGGACTCGCAAAGGCCCCACCGGAGGCGAAGAAGAAGGCACACACCCCCTTTTTACCCTGCTCGGCCGGCCCGGTGACAAATCGGCGCAATTTGTCGGTATTGCATGGGTCGATCACCTCGCACTGTGACGGCTGATCTGGACGCTCTTCGGGCGTAGCGAGCGGTCCCGGATAAGAAAGGGATGAGGTGAAGAGTCGCAATGCGGTGACTTGGAGATCGGACGGCACATTCGGGTAATCGAAGAAGATACCGCGCTCCCCTGCGGGGCTAGTGCCGTTAAAAAGGGTATTAGTGAAATCGGACAGGATCGGATCGTCGTAGTCTTGCGATGTTGGGTGCGTATCTATGGCGCGGAAGACAGCGGTGATCCCGTCGCCAGGCGTCGAAAGCGTCTCCCCACTCTCGTTCATTATCGTCTCCTCGTCGAACGGATCGAGGAACATGCTCCCGAGCAGGAGGAACCGGTCCTCCGCCTTTGCCTGGCCGGCCGCAATGAGGCGGTCTACCTCCCCCTTGGCAGCCACCGCTGCAATACTGGGGAAGCGCTGATTCATCAGCGCCGCCATTGTTTGGGTAAGGCGCAATACCATCGGCCCCTTGCGCGGATTGATCACCGCCACCAGCGGGATGCGCAGCGATGATTCCTTGATCGTGCCGTCCGGATTGCGCAAGGGCCGCCTGTCGGGCCCAAGCGGCTGGGCGGTTATCGTCAGCATCGCCTGGAATCGGCGCTTGATCTGTTCCCCATCGCCGGCGCCGCGATGAAAATTTACGCATCCGAAGAGCGGCATCGTCTCCAGCGTGTGAGCCCCCGGTTTGAGATCGTACCCATTCGGCGCCAGGCTGACCGGGATAAGCTCTGTGCAACGTGCCGCCTCCGGCTTGGCCAGGATCTCCTCCTTCGCATCGAGCCATTCGAAGTGCGCGCCATCTGGACCGATTATCTGGATCCCGATGATCCGCAACGGACTCGCCCCCTCGGGGATTCGCAGAAAGAGCGGAATCGGCAGATCGGTCGTTGCCGCGGTCACGCCGCGGAAGGGGAACGCCTGGCCGTCCGCTAGTTCTTTGGGGCCTGTGGCCGTACGAAATACCGCCTGGAGCGGCGGCATGTCCTTTATCCGTGTAGTTCCCTTGCACTTGACCGATACGTTTCCGCCGTCCGTTATGATGTTTAACTCTGCAAAATCGACCACGCTCGTGCCGACCCCGGCGGTCTTCCCTTCGGTCCCGACCAGATCGGTCGGGGCGTAGCCTACTGCGACGAATAGTTGAGTGGCGGAAAACGGCGGCTCAAACGGCGGTAGTACCAATGGAAATGCCGACTGCGGTTGCGCGGCGCCAGAATCGTTTGTCACGGCGGCCGGATCGAATCGGTCCCCCACAAAGATCCTCCCCGGATCGAAGACGAATTGCCCCTTGGAGTGGGAACGCGCCGCCTCTTTAAGCACGAGCTGCGTCACAGTGAGCGGTTTCGGCCCGGTGTTGCGGATCGCCAAAAGTTGGGTGGTGGGGACCAGCGGCTCTACTCCATCGCCGCCGAAGTTGATTAGGAGTTGTTCCCGCTCGTTCGGATTTGCCGGTTGGCAGCCCGGGGTGACTTCGTCAACTGGAATCCCGCCGGCACCGACGGCTAGGAGTTGGCACGCGCCACCGGCATGATCGGCGCATGGCTTACAGCTGGCAGGGAGCGGTGTCCCGCCGCAAAGCGCTACTGCGCACTGAAAATATGCGTGTTGCGTGGTGGCTGCCACTATCACCTCGCCTACAGCCACCTGGTCGACATTTTCACGCACAAGACTCCCGTCGGCGGCCAACCAATCGATCGTAGGGTGTCCTTGCGGTTCGATTGCCGTGCCAATGAGGAGAAAGGTGTCGGGGCCTATTCGCAGCGGTTGCTCCACCTCGCCGGCCTTTTTTACAGTCTCCTGATCGGGCCGAAAGCGGATCCGAAAGATCAGTTCACCATTAGGTGCCACCGTCTGATTAGGTCCCCCAATGGCCTCTATGTTGAACGGACCGACTACAGAGGTCAGTTGCACAGGGACAGGGGCATCCGAATTATTCACCACACGGAATTTGGCCGTTGCCTCGAAGCGGGGCCCTACATCGGTCGGCTCCGTGGCGATGTATGTCCCCGCCGAGACCTCCAACCTATTGCCGCCTGGGAGCGCGATCCCCACCTCCTTGCCGCTCTGGTCGACCACTAATTTGGTAGCATCGAAGATGGCCGGCTGACCGGTCTCTGCGCAGGCGCTTAAGGCCGGCGCCACCGTTCCGGAAAAGCTGGCCGTCAGCGCCGCGCCCTTCAAGACCTCGTCGGCGCCGGGGAAGAGCGATCCGAGTATTGTGCCTGTTACAAGCCCCAGGTTTCCCGCGGAATCGAGCGGTGCCCCAGTGACGGCCGGCAGGGCGCCTAGCGGTCCGACGCTGCCGGTTGTGAGTGTAAGATCCGGGATCTTACCCGAATGACCTAGCGCCATCACAAAGATCGAGAAGTTCTCGATAGCAATAGTCCCGTCAGAGGATATAATCCCGGCGCCGATATTGTCGGAGCCGCTCGTGTCGCCTCGACCGTTGATAGTTATAGGCGCTGGCAGGCCGTGTCCTTCTATCGTCAAGTCTGGAAAGCGATCTCCGCGTATCGTGACGGCGCCCCCGTCGATCTCGATCGGAATAGGGGGGAGACCGTCTGCACAGAGGGGGTCCTTAGGATCTGTGCCTACAGCCACCTTTTCGCCCTTGATTGCTACACACAAGCGAGCATCGAATTGAACGGTGCAGGCGACCGGTCGGGGCGATTCGCTCGGCGCAGGTTCCCGCGAACCCGTCTCTGCAGAGGGAAAATAGACGGGGGTAAAGTCAGGGCCCGGACAACCGGCACACAACAACCCGACGAGAAAGAGAAACCGAGATGTAGCGGTGGTACGCACCGATTGGTTTATCGGCAGATCGGAGAAAAAGTTGCTAGGCACAGTGCAGATAATTGATGAAGCAGTGTGTCGTGATCTCCGGCGTTTTTTAAGCAACTTTTCCGCGCGCCTGCCGAAAACTGATCTGTAGGGGAGAGTTCTACATGCGCAATGTCATTATCATATTGATTTCACTTGCTTTTTTAGGTTGCCGTGGCGGCATCGTCTGGCACGGGGGGGTGGAGGGCCTTCTCCTCCATCTCCCGGAGGAGCCCTCGGGCGATGAGCCGGCAGCGATCGTTAGCGGCAAGGCAGCAAAATTATCGCCGGTTGAGGAAAAATCGGCGGAAGGGGTGGGTGCCGCGGTCTGCGGCCCGGCGCCGATGCGCGCGACAACGATCTGCGAGCCGGATGTCGGACTGCTCTGTGTCGACACACCGCCGGGAGGTGTAGTCGACGAGGTGGTGACCCTGACAGGGCTAGTCGATCGCCTCGGCGCAGCCGCCATTGGGCTCAAGCTGGTGGTACAACACGAGGCGACACGCCGTTTTCGGGAGATTGTGCCAGAAATCGCCGCCGATGGCCGGTTTACGGCACGGATCACGCTGCCGTATCTGGGGGCGTATACGATCACTGTATCGCTGGTGCGAACTACCGGCCAAACATTGACGGAGACGGTAAAGTTAAGCCGCGTGGTAGCCCCGACACTGACGTCTGCCGATGTAACGCTGACACCTGATCCGAGGGCCGGCATGGCCAGTAGCGATCATCTCACCGTGCAGGTAGATCTCCTGCCGCAGTGCGAAGAGTGCGATTTGATCGGCAGCCAGACAGGCGGCACCGTCGTCACAATCATCAACACGATCGGGGAGGGGCCGGCATCGCGCCGGGTGGTGCGCACTACAGATCATGGTGCAGACGGCAAGTTTTCGCTCTGCGTGCCGATCGGTGCGGGCAGTAACCGCCTCGAAGTGATCGCCTGCAATGCCGCCACCGGCTTCGATGAAATGAAGTGCCCGCGGGTGGAGCTGGCGCAGTTTGAAGTAGGAGGCAGACAGCTGGCAGTGGCGATGCAGTGGCCGGACGGGATGACCGTCCCCGTCTTTCCTGCGCCGAGGTATCCGACTATCCCACTAGCGTTCACCGTCGAGGGATTGGCCGAGCCGTCCGCAACGAACGGCGCATGCACTGCCAGCCCGGTGCAAGTCGAGTGGAATTTCGACGATGTAAGGCCGGTCTGCGCCAGCGATGGAGTCTATCGCCTGTCGGTCACGCCAATTCCTGGGATCAATCTAGGCCGCATTCAGGTCACGCAGGGAAAAGAGACGCTTACGGTCCCCGTAACTATCGGCTGGGGGAATATCGCTAGTCCGTGGGGCATGGCGGGCCGACTCTCTGGGCCCGAGTCAGGATGGTTGCCGGGTGCACTTATAGTCGGGGTTCGCCAGGCCTTCATGGCGGAGACGCTGCGCGCCCTTACAAATCACTTTGCTCGCTCTGATAATCTGGGAGCGGTATTGCGGAAGGCAACCGAGCTCCCAACGGTTGCCGCGCCGACACCTGCCGATGCGGTCCGCCGCAAACAATTCTCGTCCATCCGCGCCGCGATCCCCGGCTGCGTCGGACCTGCGGCCGGAACCGATCCGTTGGGTAATATGCGGACACGGATTCTACAGCCGCCATCGATCGAGCAGTTCGAGGTGACTCGCGTCACCTTCGGTCCGGATGTTATGAAACTGATGGTCGAGATTAGGGGACTCGCACTGGCCGTGCAGCTCTTCAGCGATGCCGATGCGGACGGCGCGCCGGATCATAAGATCTTGCCCCTCAAGCTGGTCTTTCGAAAGTTAGTCCTCTATCCGGAGATCCGCCTGGTGCGGGGAGATCTGCCGCAGGTGATCCTGACGGCGCCCAATGACGATTGCGCCTTCAAGGACGACACATATTGCTCTCATCAACCTGCCCTGGTGCTCCCCGCGAACTTCGTCGGCGGCGCAACGGCGCTCGGCGGGTTCGTCATTTGCGATGGGGCGGGAGGTAGCGGCGCCGACATAGTGGCCGGGTGCGGTGGGCTCAATACCGTTAACGCGCAGACCGGATTGCTGAACGAAAAGGTCCTCGATGCGATCAATACCACCGCCTATTGCGACGGATCGGCCTGGCTCACATATCTTCTGCGCGAAGGGTTTCAAAATCTGCGGATAACGGTCGGGTGTCCGTCTAAGGATGCGGGGGGCGATCATGCGGCAGAGGGGATTGAGCTGAAGCTCTTCGGGTGCGGGTCGGCGCCTCCGCTGCTTGAAGGCCGCGGATGGGAATTTCCGATGGGGCTGGATCTGGTGCATAGCGTATTCACGCTTAACGATCAGGGGATGTCCGCACGCGTCGCCTCGCGCGGGGGAGATCCGGCGCTATTCGGGCGTGTGCCCAGTGATGTGCGTCAGCCCTCTGTCGGCGTGATCAACGATCCGGCCTCAGTGCGGTTGCCCAAAGATCAGGGCTTAAGCGGTACGCACGATATCTCGCTTGGACTAGCCGACGGGTTGCTAAATCAACTCCTCTTCGTCGGATCGGTGCAGGGGGAAGAGGGGGCCGGGCTCTTCGACTGGGAATTGCACGAACCCTTCTTTCAGACACTCGGTTTTGATTTCGTGAAGGAGTGCGATGCGGCTACAGGCAAGCCACCGACACTTTGTGAGCTGCGCCCGACAGTTGGGACTATATTAGGCACGGCGCTGCCGACGGCGGGGTATTTTGCGCCGAGGCAGCCGCTGATGGTCAAGATAAGGGGTGATAGATTGATGACGCCGCGGGTCCGTTTTTATCGCGCGCAGATCCCCATCGACGGGGAGGGGAAGGAGCCCAAGGAAGGCCCATCCGCCGCCACACGGGAGGCACAACTGATCGAGTTGCAGATCCCCAATCTAGAAGCGGCCTTCTACGCGCTGCAAACGGATCTGACCAAGGCGGCAGATCAATACGGCAACCTGCCACTTGCCATAGGTCAGGACGGCAGACCCCTTATCCGTTCTATGCGCCCGGACGATCCCGATCCGAGCCGTGGCCCGATTGTCCGGATGAAGCTCACCGCACTGCTGGCCCTGGAGTTAGGCCCGCTGGAGCCCGATCCGGACGATCCGAGCCGTTGGATGATAAAGTTAAGGACCAGTCCCAATAGGACCAGGCTCGGTCTCACCGTGCCGCCGGGCGGGAACGCCACGATCGTGCCGGATGCGAGCCTGCTTGCTGCCGTACGCGAACTCCTCCTCTTCGGAGTAGCCTTGTACGGCGGCGAGCGTGAGGCGATCCGAGTGCCGGTGCCGAAGCTCTGGCCGGTGGAGATGCTCCCCGGCGGCGGGCCCGATCTGATGGCCCTCTTCGGGCTCGACTCCCTTCGGATCGGCAAGGAGGGCTTCACGCTAGGTGTCGACCCTGGGCAGGACTACCTGCGAGCCGCTGCCAATATACTGATGATCCAGCGGCTGCCAGTGGCCGGCCAGATGCAGGAGTGGGCGATACCGGAGTGAACCCAGATACTGGTCGCCCGGCACATTTATTTTGTAGTTTCCGATAGATCCTGCTATTATTTTTTCGATGTTTGAATATCGCGACACGCCGCAGGGGAAGGTTTTAAGCGCCGGGTATCCCGCCGTCGAGGCGTTGGTCGACTCCGAGCAGTTCGATCCGCTCAATGCTGCATTCGAAAAGGCCTATGAGGAGCTTAGCGCCATCGCCAGACAGAAGCGCGGGTTGCGGCGCAGTCGCGAGGCACGCAAGGCAATGCGGGCGATCGAGCGTGTGATGGACCTGCTAAGGGAGCTGTTGGCCATCAAGTATCGGATGCAACAGGCTACCGCTAAGCCCAAATAGCGTGGCGAATAGTAGAACCAACTGAAATCATTGCGTAATATGATACGCAACTTCGCCCGTCGGCAGATCCGATACTTACAGTGGAGGGATGATAGATGACGCAGGCAAAATCCGTTCGAATCGATCCAATGGCGATCCAACAGGCTGCCACATCACCGGCCAAGGCGAAGGCCGCCGGGGTGGGGAAGGCGGCATTCGGCGACTTCCTCGGGGTAGCGGGGGCCTTTGCGCCGCTGGCAGGTGAGGTCACATATCAATCCTTCGGCAACCCGAACGCCGCAGCGGTCCTCCATTCGGCCTTTTCGGCCCTACCGGCGGCATACGCGGCCGGGAAGGGTGGCTATGCCGGGTCGGTCTTAGGAGATATGCCTGGGGCGATGGGCTATCCTAAATACGGTTCGACACTGGCAACCGGAAGCGGCGATCTATACAATCCCGGAGCGCCGGTGGCCGATACCGGTGTTACGCAGGCCGAGTTGATCGATCAGATGAATCAGAACAACCTGCAGCTCTTGGAGTTGCAGGCGATCATGCAGAACAATATGCAGCAATGGACGACCAAGTCGAACATCCTAAAGTCGGTGCATGAGGCAAAGATGGCGATGATCCAGAAATTCACGGTGCACAGCTAACCTACGGTTTTCATTGAATGAGACCCAGCGATACATTACAATTGTAATGATATCGCGGGGTTGTTTTTTCCCGCCACCGGCATGGCGGGCATCGGCAAAGGGGGAGATGATGGTGACGATCGAACGGGAACACTTGGGACTCATGATGGAGGCGGGCTACATTCTGGTCGGTATGCAACGATTTAAGGAGGCGCGCGAGGTATTCGAGGGGCTGATTGCGATGGCTCCGGAGAGCGAGTTGCCGCTAGTGGCGCTGGCGTCGGTAGATTTCTGCCAGGGAAAGTTTACGGAGGCGTGCCGACGGTACAAAAAGGCGCTGCAGATGAATCCGACTAGCATGTTTGCCAAGGCCTATCTGGGCGAGGCCCTTTTTTTCATGGGCAAACGGACCGAGGCGATAGCGGCCTTGAAGGAGGCCACTGTCGGCGACACAGAGGGGAAGGCGGCTGCGTTTGCAAAGGCGCTGCTGGATGCCGTTGAGCAGGGTTTTACGCCGTCGATGCTGGCCGGTGTCGACGATCTGAAACAGTATCAGGCGCGCATAGCCAAGGAGAAGGATCATGTCCATTAAGCCGGTCGCAATCCTATGCATGGTCGGTTGGTTGGCCGTCGCTTGTCATGGGACCGAGCTTTATCACGATCTGACGGAGGAAGATGCAAACGAGATCCTCGTCCTCCTGACTCAGAACCGTATCGAGGCGAAAAAGGTCAAAGAGGTGCGCCAGAATCAGGTGACCTGGACCATAGAGGTCGATCCGAAAAAGATAGGCGATGCCAGGTCCCTGTTGGTGGAGCACAATCTCCCTCGCAGGCGGGAGGCCGGCCTGACGGGAGTATATAGCAAACAGGGACTGATCCCGACGCCGGACGAACAGAAGGCACGCTTCCTATTGGCGCTTAAGGGGGAGATCATCAATTCACTCGAGAGCATTCCTGATGTGGCCTCTGCGGAGGTGATATTGAACATGCCGACGGCCGAGGAGTTTGCTAGCGACAAGGAGGAGTCCCGACCCACCGCCTCGATAGTGCTGAAGGTTCGTCCCACCGAGCAGGCTATGGCCAATCTGACGGAGGGGAAGGTCCAACGGTTCGTGGCCAATGCGGTAGAAAAACTCGATCCGCGCGACGTGGCGGTGATCATCACATACACACAGGTCCCCTCTCAGGGAGTAATGCCGGGGACGACGCTTGTGCTACCAAGCGATGTCACCAAGCCTGCGGCCAAGGCAACTCCGCCCGAGACTGGAGAAACGGTCTCGATCGCCGGTGTGTCGGTGCGCGCCGATTCGGCCCGTCGTCTCAAGATCTATTTAGGGCTCTTTCTCGGCCTGCTAGCCGTTTTGGCCTTGGGCCTTGTGGCCACGATCCTGCAGGCCGTTCGTTTGCGCCGGGCCGGCGAGGGCCGGACAGTGGAAGGGGCGCCGGCCCTGCCGCCGAAGGGGGTACCGGAGGCCCCGCGTCTCGGACCGGGCGGAGGGGGGTAACCGCAACTTCGGGTGGGATGGCGACCGATACTGTGAGTAGAGAGGTCGTGGTATGGAGTTTCCGCGGATCAAACCTGATGTCATCAAGTACGAGCTTCGCACGATCAGCGGCGAGGATATTCACGAAAAGGTCCGCCGTCCCGGGGGGTTTGCCAGGTTTCTTTCGGGCGTGGGGCGTCTCTTCGGGGCCATTGCCGCCCCGCTCGCCTTTCTCTTTCCGCCCGCCGCCATAGGGGCCGCAGCGGCCTACGGTGCGACATCGGTAGGGGACATGTTGCAAGGACGGGCATACCGAAAATTTGCGGCACAGCAGCAAGGGGGCGGCGCCCCATTGTATCTCCCCGGTCTGGAACAGAGCGCCCATGATTTGACCAAAGATGGGCCGCTTGCGCAGCCGGTTTCTCAGCGTGAGCAGCAGGCCCTCGATCTGCTGGCCGCCCGCAATGACCTGATGCTCGCAACGGCAGCGCAGATGAACAAGGGATGACACGGAATTTATGACGACGATTAGATCCAAGCCGTTCTACATAGTGAGCAAGGAAACAGCCCCCGCCAAAGTGGTCCCTTCGCGGGGCTCAACCTCGGGAGGGGGCTCCGCCCCTCTCTCCCCCGGCCTCCGGCCGGCTCCCCCACCCCAGGCCCCGCTTCGGGACCACCTTTGGCGGGGGGATTTGCCGGAATCACTCGGTTTCGGCCGATTGCGGTGCCATCTTCTGATGTGCCTTCCGATCCGCCTAAGGGGGATGTCCCCGCGCGCGATGTGATTGCGGCAGTGTTTAAGGGCCTGATCAAGGCAGTGCGACCGGGCATTGAGGAGGCCTTTGAGTTGGTGCGAAGTTCCGCCGGCTCGCGGCATGCGGATCAGTTTGCCTACAGGCTAGGCGATTTGCTCAAAGAGATGCAGTTGCTCAAGATCAGGTTCCCAGGGACCCCAGAAAAGATCGAAAAGGGTTAAGATGGGGTCCTCGCCCCCCAAATAACGGTCCTGCGGCCCAATGAGCGGTAAGGCCCCATCAGGTCTTAGGAGAAAAATCAAACGATTTCAGCCTGTTATTTTGGCATCTGTTTTCCATCCCATCTAATTTCTTGGCATGTTTCGTGCAAAATCGGAGCTGCATGGGGAAGTCGGCACTGAAGCCACGACCAGCGGCTAAGATTGCGCCCCGGCCATCGCGTGCGGAGGCGAGGCGGCTGGAGGCCAGGCAGCAGGAGACGGTGCGGAGGCAGAACGAATTAGTGGCCCAATATCTTCCATTCGCGACCTCGGTCGCCAACCGAGTTGCCCAGTCGCTCTCCTCATCGGTCGATTACGACGATGTCGTCTGCAACGCGCGCCTCGGTCTGATCGAGGCCGCCCAACGGTTCGATGTGGCGCAGCAGGTCGACTTCCGCACCTTTGCCTACTACCGGATCAAGGGTGCGATCTTCGACGGCCTTCGCAAGAGCGGTTGGTTGCCGCGTTCGCTCTATGCGCGCCTGAAGTTCGAGGAGGCGGCCAACGATTATCTGCAGCAGCGCGCCCTCTATCACGCCCCCGTGGAGGAATCGGCGGTAGCGGAGATTACCGATACGGTAAACAGCTTGGCCTCGATCTACGTCTTGTCGCTGGACGGGGAAGAGGACCTGGAGGTGGAGGATACGAATCAGGCGGCGGTCGATCAGCGCACCGAATTTCATCAGGTCAGGGCGCATATGCGCGAGGCGATGAGCGTCCTGCCGCCCAAGGAGCAACAGCTCGTGATGATGTACTATTTCCAGAACCGTACGTTGGAGGAGGCTGGCGAGCGATTGGGGCTCTCCAAATCGTGGACCTCGCGGTTGCATGTGCGGGCGTTGGAGGCGCTGCTCAAGCGGATTCGGCAGCTGACCAAGGGGAAAGGGGAGGGCGGAGACGTCCTTCCGAAGGAGGAGTGAGATGCCTACCGATCCCGTGGCGGCAAAACTGGGCATGGCAGCGCTGGAGGCGAGCCTAAAGGCGACACCTGAAGCGCAGGCCGCAACGGCGCCCACGGCCTCGCCGACCGATTCGCCTTTTCAGCAGGTGTTAAGCGACATGGCAGGCGCCTCCGAGACGGCGGCAGCGCTCGGCATCCATCCTGGCGACCTCCAGCTCTCCACAGGCCAGGTCAATGCAATATCGGCCGAGGGGATTACGCCCCAGCCCGAATGGCTCGCGACCGGGAGCCAGGCATCCGGATGGGACACGGTGGTAGATCTATTAGGCGAGGTGAATCACGGCCAGATGCGGATGGATCAGATGCTAAACGAGCTTTTGTACAGCGGCAAACAATTTTCGCATCAGGAATTGCTCGCCATCGAGGCGCATCTATTTCAATTCATGCAGATAAATGAGATCGCCGTGCGGATGGCCAGCGAAGCGACCTCAGCGCTCAAGGGGATCATGAACACGCAAGTTCAGTAACGTGGAACCCTATGGAACAATTGGCCAACCATTATCGGGAGCGGACGGTGGCACTGCTGGCCTTCGCTCACAATCCTTCTGGTGCCTCCGGGCTGGCCGATTACGGACCGCCGCAAGAGGGGGAGTCGTTGCGCGGGCGGATCGAGCGCTTGAGTGCGTCTGCGGGGAAAGGATCCGGACCGACGTTGCACGAGGAGCTGCGGGGCTTGCAGGTGGCGGAAGACGTGGTGATCTTGCACGAGATGCATCCGGCCTGGCTGGCGGGCGTGTTGGAGTCCGAATCGCCGCGCGTTGTAGGTCTCTTGATGCGTTATCTTCCCTCCCGCCACGTGCGCTATCTAGCGGAGCATCTGCCGGAAGGGCTGCGCCGGCGCCTGCCCCACCTGCTCGACACCTTTGCGGTGACCCCGACGATCCTTCGTCTGGTCCGCCGCACGTTTGAATCCCACTTTGTCCCTATCCGCCCTACGCGCTCTGCGGAATCGCTCGACTTCTCCGATCTCGCCCAGCTGCGGGGAGAGGAGCTGGAGGCCCTGTTGCGCGACCTCGGAATTCATGAGCTGGCGATCGCCTTTCGGGACCTGCCGGCGGCCGCCCTACATATAGTCTTTAATCGATTGAAATTTCGTGACGCCAAGGCCCTGCGGGAGAGGATCCTAGCGCAGACAGCCCCCGATCCGCTCTTGGAACGGGATGCCAAGTATACGATCTTCGAGTGCGGCGTAACAGGAGGAGATCCGGAAGCGGTCCTCACTGAGATCGGGGTGCATGCGCTCGCGAAGGCGCTCTCTATCGAGGCGGAGGCGGTGGCGGAGGTCTTGCGGCAGAAATTGGTGCCCAGCATCGGCTATCTGCTCAGGCGTTGTTTGTCCGGGGCCGCACGCCGGACACATCCTGCTGTAGCGCGCCAGCGACAGGCCGTCGTCCGCGCGCGATTGGCAGCCCTCGCTTCAGCAGGCGCGGTGGCGCCGGAGTGGAAACAGATACCGGAATCGCTCAAGGTGCCGGTAGGGCCCGTGGCCGAGACGCTTTCGGGAACGCCGGCACAGTCGGCAGCAGACAATGGACCAGAGGATGTGGTAGTATGAAAATAATGACAAAGAAAATTATCAAGGCCGCAGCGCCAACCGCATCTGCGGCGCCTGTGCATCTGGTGCAGACCGAGGTGCGGGTACTCAACAAGAAGGCCTTGGAGGCAAAGGCACAGGCGGACGAGATTCTTCAAGAGGCAGCCGCAGAGGCCGCTACCATCCGTGCTAAGGCCCAGGCCGTGTTGGACGAGGTGGAGGGGGTCCGGGCCGCTGCGCGCACGGAAGGCTTTCATGAGGGACGTGAGGCGGGGATGGCCGCAGCCACCGAGTTTGCGCTGCGGGTGCAGGAGTGGAAGGCAACGTTTTACCGCGGGGCGGAACCTGAGATCATTCGACTGGTGATGACGATAGCCGAAAAAGTGATCGGGACGATCGTGCAAGAGCATAGCGAGGCGATTCGCGCTATCGTTCGTCAGGCGATTGAATCGTCGCTGGGTGACCGTATCGTCGTGCGGCTTAATCCGGAGGATTACCGGGTGATCACGGCCCAAGAGTTCGCCTATCGCGACATTCTCGACCGGACGAAGAGGCTTACATTCAAGGAGGACGCCGCAATTACGAAGGGGGGCTGCGTGGTGGAGACCGAGGTCGGAACGATCGACGCGCAGTTGGAGACACAGCTAGAGGCCATTAGGAAGGCATTGGAACTATGACGACGCGCGCTGCTAACGATCCGCAGGCCCAGTCGTGGGAACCGCCCGCGGTCGATTTTCATAAATACGCGCACAATCTCTCAACCGTTGCAACCTACAGCATTAAGGGGAAGGTGACCGAGTTGACCGGACTGGTGGTCAAGGCGGTGCTCCCCGGCGTGCGGGTGGGAGAACTCTGCCTTATCGAGCCGTATCACCGGGCCAGCCCGATAAAGGCGGAGGTGGTCGGCTTTCGCGATCAGGAAGTATTACTTATGCCGCTTGGAGACCTCGAGGGGATCGGACTCGGCAATGCCGTCATCCCGACCGGTGGATGTCTCACCGTGCGGGTCGGCGATGCCCTCTGCGGCCGGATCCTAGACGGGCTTGGAGATCCGCTCGATGTCGACACAAAGGGACCGCTTGTCTTCTCAGCCGAATATCCGGTTATGGCCAGTCCACCGAAGGCGCTCAAGCGCCAGCGCGTTACCCGCCCAATCGCGGTGGGGATACGCGCGATCGACGGTGTGCTCACCTGCGGCGAGGGGCAGCGGATCGGTTTCTTCGCGGCCGCGGGTGTCGGCAAGTCGACTCTAATCGGGATGATCGCTCGCAACACCGAGGCCGACGTGAACGTGATATGTCTAGTGGGCGAGCGAGGCCGCGAGGTGAGGGATTTTATCGAACGCGATCTCGGTCCCGAGGGACTTAAGCGCTCTGTAGTGATCGTCTCCACGTCGGATCAGCCCTCGCTTGTGCGAATGAAGGCGGCATACGTGGCGCATGCGATCGCGGAATATTTTAGAGACCAGGGAAAACGAGTATTGTTAATGATGGATTCGATAACTAGATTTGCCCGGGCCCTGCGGGAGGTTGGGCTCGCCATCGGCGAGCCGCCTGCCCGCCAAGGGTATACACCCTCGGTCTTCTCCACATTGCCGCGATTGCTCGAGCGGTCTGGCAACGCGGAACACGGATCTATAACCGCCTTTTACACGATCCTGGTGGCCGGCGACGACATGAACGAACCGGTGGCAGATGAGGTCCGCTCTATCCTGGACGGCCATATCGTCCTTTCGCGCGGCCTTGCGGCGCGGAATCACTACCCGGCCATCGATGTGTCGGAGAGTGTTAGCCGCGTTATGGACGACATAGTCGATTCGGAGCATCGGGACGCCGCCCGCAAGGTCCGCGAGGTCATCGCCAACTATGAAAAGGAGCGGGATCTGATCCTGATAGGCGCGTACGAGGAGGGGAGCGATCCGAAGGTCGATTACGCGATCGAAAAGATAGAAGAGGTAAACACCTACCTGCGGCAGGCGATAGACGAACGGGTCGACTTCGCGGAGACGCACCAACGACTTACGGGGCTCTTCGAGTAATATATGGCGGAACGATATCGGCTGGAGGCGCTGCGGCGCGTAAAACAGCATGTGCGAGAGAGGGCCGAGCGGGAACTGGCCGGCGCCCTGCGCGCCTTGAATGCGGCCCGCCTGAAGGAGGAGGAGTTGGTGCGCGAGAAAATTGCTATCGTCGAGAGGTGGTTGGCCGTCAGGGCCGAGATGCATGCAAAGATGTCGGATGGCGGATTCGTCTCGGACGGGCGAGTCTACGTGAATTACTTGCGCAAGTTAAAAGAGGAGGAGGAGGCTAAGGAGCTAGAAATAGAGGCCCAGCGCGAGGTCGTGGCACAGTGCGAGGTCACCGGGGCGCGCGCGCGCCGTGAATATATAGAGGCGACAAAAGAGTGGCGGACTATGGAGAAACATAAGGAGCTATGGCGCAAGAAGGTGGAGGCCGAATTGACCCGCCGCGAGGAACGCGAATACGACGAACTTGCCGGAACAATGGCGCAGCTTAAGCGATGGCGCGGAGAAGTTGGCTCGACCGAGCATGCGCTAGGGAGATAACGGATGGAGTTGGAACGGATACCTGAACGGATGCCGGTGCGGCCAAAGGAGCCGGAGCCTCGCGCTACGGAAAGGCCGCGCCCTTCTCCATTCGACCAGGCGCTCGAACAGGGGCGGTTGATGCAGCGCGCGCCGGTTGCCGAGTCGCCCGGTCTGCGTCAAGGCCACGAAGAGGCGCAGCGCGAGGAGCGCCGCGAGGGGGCCCAGGCCAGGAGACGCGAGACGCGTCCTCAGAGGGAACGGGAATCGGCCAGGTCAAAGGGGGAGAGGGTTATCTCACACGAAGAGGGGGATCGTCGGCCGGCGCATCGGGTCGTCGTGAAGACCCAGCTCAAACGGGAGCAGGGCGGCGGACAAGGCGGGCAGGGGACAGGGACAGGCGGTGGGGACCGCGAGACCTCCCGCCGGGAGACGATGCGCGAACGGCCGCGCGCCGAGGGGCGGCTTACCATCAGTCAACAGATGGCCCCGGCCTTTCGCGCCCAGATCCAGGCGAAGCAGGTCCCTTCTGCATTTTCACCACAACAGATGCAGCATCTGATCAATCGGCTGGTCCAGTTTGTTCGCATCGGGCGGACTGCAATCGACGGTGTGGAGCTGCAACTGGGCATGAATGAAACGGTTTTCCATGGACTCCGTTTGCGTCTCACGGCAAAAAATGGTAAGGTCACCGTGCAGTTCGCCTCCCCGCATCGGGAGGTCCGTTGTCTCTTCGACCGGGAGCGAGACCGTATCCATCGGCAGCTGGCGGCGAAGGGGGTGCAAGTGACCGAGATCCAGGTCGTTGCCGGGTGAGGCGGGGGATGACCGTTAGCCCATTCCG
>JACPFG010000093.1 GCA_016183125.1 Deltaproteobacteria bacterium | reverse complement strand
ACAATTTGTGGGAGCCGCCGCTCATCGATGGCGACGGCCACGGAAGGCGCCATCCCAGGTAGGGTCTTCAACACCAGCAGATTAGGGCCGGCAGGGTCAACTTGCAGTAGCGGAGGGAGCGGCCGGGCATCCGTCGTTCCCGGCGTCGTGTATGCCCCACGCATTTTTGCCAAACCCAACTGCGCCATATCGCGTGAAAGGCTGGACTGCGTGACCCGAAGACCCCTGTCGGCCAGGGCCCGTTGTAGATCCTGTTGCGTCCTTATCTTGCCGCTGCTTACAAAGCGGGCAATAAGTCGCCGGCGCCTCGCCGTGTTCCGATGCTTCGTCATGACATGCCTCGTAGACATATAGACACAGGAATATTATGCGATAAAAAACGCATAAACTCAACTTTTAGTGGATATATATGCGCAAATATCCCGCTGTCAAGTCGAAACTATTTACAATCTGGCTAGCGCCAAGTCCGACAATATCAGCAGCAAATCCGGCCCATTGGCCCCGTATTTCTGCTGGGCCAATGTGGTAACCTTGTCTGTGATGGTTCGGATCTTGTCATTGGAATCCATGATCTCCTGCAGATAACCGGCCGCATCAGGGCCGGTCTCGATCGCCTTAATCTGTGCGGTGATCACCTTCAATTCCGGGATTTTGGTTGCGGCAAATTGGCGGCAGATCTCCACGCCCTTGTCGGGGGTGTTTTGTTGCTCCTCCGCCAATTGAACAAACTCTTCAAAGACGCGTAGTGACTGTTGGTATGGCGACTGCCGTTTAGCCGGCGGCATCGTGGGGGCTGCGGCAGCCGGGCCGGTCGCAGCGGTTGTAGAGATGGCAACTGAAGCACTAGGCGAGATCGGTGCCTGGCGCTGACATGCCATAATCGAGCAGATACAAACGATACCGAGAAGGACGGTCTGAATCTGACGCATAGTTGTTGCCTCCTCTCCGCCTGCCGGTTAAACTGAAAATGTTGTACTTGTCAACTGTATCGGCGCGCCGGTAAAGGTCATAGCTGTTGGAGCAACGACTATGAACGAAGATAACACGGTGGTGCATTTGGATCCGCTGGCGCTTGTAACGCGTGATAGGGAATTGGCCGAAAAGGCCTTGAATCGTCTTTCCTTAGCTGGGCAGTTGCGGGTGATTCTGTCGGCACCGCTGGCGCAGCGAGAGCAGTTGATCAGCCTCTCCAGGCACGCTTCAGTCTTGACACAGGCTCTCCCGGTTGAGGAGTTTTGGCTGACCCTGGCGGGCATGGACACAGGCGAGGCCCCCGCATTGTTGCAGTTTGCCTCCGCTGAGCAGCTGGAGTTTTGCATCGATGCGGACGGATGGCGCAAGGACCGCTGGCAGCCTGCGCCCACATTACGTTGGTTGCAGCTCATAGCTGCGTGTGGAGAGACAAAGGTGGCCGCTTGGTGGCGTACCATCGATCCTGAGCTGGCCGTATTGCTGATGAAACAGTGGATTACCATATATCTACGGGCCGGCGATGAGGATGTGGCGACTGTGTTACCGTGGCCGCGGCCGGAAGAACCCCCGGCGACTTTCGATAATGCCTATTACTTTCAGTGCCAGACGCCGCAGATCGACGAGGTATTGCGGCCGATGTTGGATGTCCTGGCGCACCACGATATGCCGCGCCTGCGGCAACTATTCGATGCGACTATCGGGGCCATCGGGGCGGAACAGGAGGAGGCTGCATATGCTGCAAGGGAGCGGCGGATGGCAGACATGGGTTTCCCCCAATTAGCCGAGGCGATCGGTTGCTATGCGCGTGTGCGTCCAGAGCAGTGGCCGGCCTTACAACGCCCTGTTGATGCAATGACAATAGCCGGCGAGGCCGCTCCCAGATTTGCCTTGATCCCCTTGTCGGCGAGCGATTGGTTGCTGGGGCAGGCCATGCGGGCGCTGGACGACCCGGAGGATGTCGACCGGTTGGCCCTTGAGATAGCGCGGTTGGCAAATCGAGTAGTGATTGCCGATGGAGGTAGCATTACGCCGGCCTCGGTCCTTCACGCTGCGACCAAGGCGTTGGGGTATGTCAACATCGGATTGGAACTGGTCGGCGGGAACTCTCTTGATGGTGCCGTTCGTGCCCTTCGGTCCTGGTGGGCGCAAAGCCTTTTCCAGATAGGGTTCAGCGCGGTTGCCGATCTGCGGGACCGTGCGCTTGCACTTTGGGAGCGACTTGCCCAGACCGGGGCGGAGACGCCCGACGATCCGGAGGCAGCACTCCCATACGAACGTGTGCGGGCGGCCGCTTGGAAATGGCCGAAGTATTACATCGGCCCGGTGACACCGGATGGAGTGATTCATCGCGACTTTCGATCGCTTGCGGACCTGGCAGCGGTCCAGACGGCCCTGGTGGCGTTAGGCTATGGTGCGTGAGAAACACCACATGGATCGGCACAAATTTGCGACAGTGGTCAAGACGGCGGTACGGCAACTCCCCGCATCATTTCGTGCAGCCTTGCTCAATATTGCTATTACTATCGACGACCGTTTGGGCACGGCCCGCCGCTCGAACCGGTCCCTAATGGGATTGTACGAGGGGGTGCCGCTGCCGGAGCGATCGCATGACTACGCAGGCCTGCCGCCTGATAAGATTACGCTGTTCCGCGCAAACATCGAGGCCGTCTGCGGTTCGGAAATGGAGATGGTCGAAGAGATCCGCAAGACCCTACTCCACGAGATCGGCCACTATTTTGGATTGACTGAACGCAAGCTCCGCGCGCTGGGGTACTAACAGCCTAATTATCCCCTCCTTCCGCCAGAGGCGGACACGGTACAAAGGAGGGGAGACATAAAAGACCGACAGATTGCCCACTCGGAAACGCGAAGACCCAAAAGAAAACATGTGCAGTAAAATTCGTTGACATTGATACACATTTATTTGATAATCTGTACATGGCGATCCGCACGAACATTGAGTTGGATCCGACAAAGGTTGAACAGGCAAAACGGGTGACAGGCCTGCACACGACTCGATCCGTTATAGATTTTGCGCTGGCGCGTCTCACCGCGACCTCCCGCGCCCTCACTGGTCTCTCGCGGATGGCCGGCAAGGTCCGATTTCGTTCCGGCTATTCATACAAGCGATATCGCTGATGATCCTGGTAGACAGTTGCGTCTGGATTGATTGGCTCCGTGACCGGCAGACGTCGGCAGTGAGCTATCTGCAGGAGCTCCGGCGAAGCCATCGCGCTGAGGTGTGCATCAGCGGCATCATTTATTTTGAGGTCCTCAGAGGTATCGCCTCTGACACGGAACGGTGTCGGGTTCGAAGGTTTTTAGATTTGCTGGAACGGCGGGACTACCTTGCGACGGGGTTTGAGCAATTAGTGGAGCATGCGGTCGCTGCAGAACACCGAGGTCTCCACCTGAAGAAATTAGGCGATTGGCTCATTCTTAAGACGGTGCTGGATCATACGCTTACCCTCCTCACCTCCGACCGAGACTTTCACCGCCTGCGCAAACTGATCCCGATCCCCGTTGAACCGGTGCGATAAGAGGCCGCAGAATGACAACATAGCACATAAATTGTTTATGAGATGCGTCCTAGTTTCCGACATTCCTTGTAACAAATATTGAACATCCTGGGTAACGCTTGGCAAGTGTTGTTTCGATTGACGGTCTTTCGGCTTCCTGTTAGTGTAACGTCTAACGTCCTAGCAGGGGGGGAATCGTATACGATATCACGTGCGAGTCGTGTTGATCCTGAGCAGCCTGATTGGTGCAAGTCTCTTTCCGTTTTTCGATGCCATAGCCAGATCGGGACAGGAGACCGCGAGGCCTAAGAACGCCTTCGTGATGATTGAGGAGATCGACCCGTCCATCATCGTTGAGGCCCGATACTTCGGAAGTCATAACTTTATCGGAAAACAGATCAATGGGTACAAGGCCCCCAAATGTCTCCTCACGAGGGAGACCGCGACGGCCCTGGCGGCAGTCCAGGCCGAACTACAACCATTTGCCCTCTCCCTGAAAGTCTATGACTGTTATCGCCCGCAGCAGGCGGTCGATCATTTTGTCGCCTGGGCGAAAGACCTCGCCGATGCAAAGATGAAAAAGGAGTTTTATCCAGCCGTGGAGAAAAAAACGCTCTTTGCCGACGGCTATATTGCCTCCAAATCGGGCCATAGCCGGGGGAGCACCGTGGATCTGACGATCGTGCCCGTTCCCGCTCCCAGCCAACCCGCCTACACCGACGGACAACCGTTGGTGGAATGCTTCCACCCAGCCGGCAGCCGCTATAAAGACAACAGCCTCGATATGGGGACCGGATACGATTGTTTCAGTCCTCTTTCGCATACGGCCAGTCCCCGGATTGTCCTCCCACAGAAGGCGAATCGGCTGCTGCTGAAGACGCTCATGGAAAAACACGGATTCACAAACTACGACAAGGAGTGGTGGCACTACACATTGCAGAACGAGCCCTTTCCGAAGCGCTATTTCAACTTCTCGGTGGAATGAAATGCTATGCGTCTGTGGCAGAAAACAGCACTTGAAAACCACACTTGGCAAGCGTTACCCAGGACATTGAAGCATAGTAAAGTCAATGAGTTGGCAGTTTGTAGGCATCTCTTGCCATCATCAGCTCTTCGTTTGTGGGGATGACGCAGATGGCCGAATGCGAGCGGCGAGCATGGATCGTGGCGGCGGTGCCGACCGCGCGGGCGTTGCGGCGCGAGTCGAGGCGGAGGCCCAAGCCAGCTAATCCCTCGCAAATTTTGGCGCGAACTAACGGTTCGTTCTCACCGATCCCAGCTGTGAATATCAATACATCGCAGCCGTTCAGCGCGGCCATATAAGCGCCGATATATTTCCGAACGCGATAACAAAACATCTCCAGCGCTAGTTTTGCCTCTGTCCGCCCCCGGCGGACACGCCGCAACAGCTCAGGCATCGTGGCGGCGCCGCGAGAGATCCCCTTGAATCCAGAATCATAATTTATCAAGCGGTTGAGTTGCGGCGTTGTGAAACCGCACACGGTTTGTAGATGGAGCAGTACGCCCGGATCGAGATCGCCCGTTCTAGTCCGCATCATCAAGCCCTCGGCGGGTGTGAATCCCATCGAGGTGTCTATGCTTCGTCCGCGATCGATCGCCGCTATGCTACAACCGCTCCCTAAATGACAGGCGACGATACGAAGTTGCCGAACGGGTCGCCCCAACATCCGTGCCGCTTCATTAATGACGTAGCGATACGATATCCCATGAAATCCGTACCGGCGGATTCGATGGCGGCGAAAATATGTGAGCGGCAGGGCATAGGCCGAGGCGTGATCAGGGATCGTTTGATGAAAACCGGTATCGAAAATGGCGACGTGTCTTGCGCGAGGAAACACATCGCGAGCGACATGGATCCCCTTTAGATTGGGAGGAGTGTGTAACGGCGCCAGTCGGATGTTCGCTCGGATCCCGCTAAGGACCGCCGCCGTGATCGGAGTAGAGTCAACATAGCGGTGCCCACCATGAACAACACGGTGCCCCACTGCGGTAACGGCCGACGGTCCTTTAAGTGAGATTCCAGGGTGCGCGAACAATTGCTTAAGCCCGAACCGAAGGGCATGTTCATACGAGGTCAGGGCCTTCTTCCCCTCTTCGCGGCTCGCGCCGGTGCGCAGGTCCCAATGGGCTACCGGCAGGCCTACATTGGAAATGTGTAGTTGCGCTATGAGAACTTCCGCAGGCATCCGAAAAAGTTTACTTTTGATTGAAGAAGAGCCGCAATTAAGGGTAAGGATATAGGACATGGAGCGGTTACACCACAAATGAGCGGGGTTCGTCGAATACTTTCGCAGGTCCTGTCGCTCCCTACGGCGCCTATGCATGAGGAGGCGGTTGCGCGATTTGTTCGCGCGTTTGCCTCGCGGCAAGGGCTGGGGGTGCGCGCCGATCGGTTCGGCAATCTGCTGCTCCGTTCCGGGAGCGGCCGCCCGCGCTACGTAGTGATGGCTCACATGGATCATCCGGGTTTCGAGGTGGTGGGGCATCGTGGGCGACGTGTCATTGTAAAGATCCGCGGTGGGCTCGATCCGCGGGCGAGTGCCAGGGCGCGTCTCCGCTTCTTCGTCGGTGGGCAAGAGATTAGAGGTCGAGGTGTGGGGCACCTAGTTACGCGCGCCAGCGCCGGCCATCGGCGGCCGACCATGACCTTCCACGCGGTCACGGAACAACCTGTCCCGCGCGGGGCGTTCGCCATGTTTGACATCCCACCAGTGCGGGTAACGAACGGGATCGTGCGCGCGAGAGCGATCGACAACATCGCCAATTGCGCGCTCATTCTGGATCTGCTTGCCACGGCGTGCCGCAGGCGGCAACCGGTGATGGGAGTCCTTACCCGCGCCGAGGAGATCGGCTGTGTCGGTGCACGCGCCCTGCTGCGGGCTCGCGCATTACCACACGGCGTACCGGTCATAGTGCTGGAGACTAGTTCGGCCAAGGCCGCGAAGGTGACTATCGGTGCCGGTCCTGTGATTCGCGTGGGGGATAAGGTAGCGGCATTCGATCCGGTAATAGACATGTGGTTGCACCATGTTGCAAGCCGGTTGGTTAAGCAGGGGTCATTCAGGTTCCAGCGCGCCCTCATGCCGGGTGGGATGACGGAAGGAACCTATTATATGATGGAGGGGTTGTCGGTCGGATCACTGGCCATCCCCCTGGGAAATTATCACAATCGAGGCACGAACGGCCCTCGACCGGAGCAAATCTCCTGGAGTGATTGGCGGCAACTCAAACAATTATTGCTTGCGCTGTGCGCCGCGCCGTCCCCTAAAAAGGTGTTGCAACAGGTCCGCCGTAAACTGTGGCGTGAAAGAGAGTGAATCTATGGCAGCGACCAGGCCTCAATTAATTGCTGCGGCGCTGGCTGCCAGGAAGAGTGCCTATGCGCCCTATTCGCAGTTTCGCGTAGGGGCGGCGGTTGAAACTAGCGACGGCCGGATCGTCACCGGCTGCAATGTCGAGAACGCGTCTTATGGGCTTGCCATCTGTGCCGAGAGGGCGGCGGTATGTAGGGCTGTGGCGGGGGGTGTGCAAGTAATTCGTCGGCTTGCAGTTGTGGCAGATTACCCAACACCATGCCCTCCCTGCGGCGCCTGTCGCCAGTTCCTGCACGAATTCAATCCTCGGATGGAGATCATTATGGTCAACTTGAAGGGTGCCCGCAGCACGGCGCGGCTCGACCGACTCCTCCCTAGGGCCTTTGTCTTAAGCCGCCATCGCCAGCGGAAAATTTGAGTTTTTGAGAGGTTACAGATGAATAGAGTTAGCGCAGCGCGCCATGATTGCTCGATATTTCCGTTTACACCCCGGCACTATTTGTTATGAATGAGCGATCACCGCAACCTGTGAGGGAAAAGACCATGGAAATGGCGATGAATGAGAGGCGCCTAGCCCCCGTGGCAAGCGCCTTTTTGACGCAGGTGCGCGATGGACAAATTGTCCCGCTGATCCAATTCGGCGGAAATGCCGGGAATTATTGGCCAGAACTGGCGAGCGCGTATCAGGAGTCGCTTGCGGCGCGGATGTGTATCGAACGCGTTGCACACGTCTTGAAGGCAGAGGCAGCATCTCAAGAGATGATCGCCAGCGGGCATCTGACCCACGGACTGGACGTTCTTACATGGATTTCCGATCCGGCAAGACTCCCGCCGAATGATTATCTTTCCGCGTCCGTTGTCTCCCAGCCGCTTATATTTCTTACGCAAGTCGCGAATGTCCTGCGCACACTAGATGGGAGGAAGGACGCCGATACCTTGCTAGAACGCGCCGCCGGATTCCTTGGCCATTCGCAAGGGGTGATGACCGCCGTCTGTTTCGCGTTGGGATTTCCAGCGCGCAACTTCACGGAGCGGGCAGAGCAGTTTGCCATATTTTTTTTCTGGCAGGGCCTTAGGATGCAGCAGGCCTTTCCCCCCGACACCATTCCGCCAGATCTGTTGGCCTCTGCGCTCGAAGCGGGCGAGGGAGCGCCATCTCCGATGGCGGCTATCAGGGGATTCACGGTTGCCGAGACCGACGCAATTATCGCCGAGTTTAACAAACGGATGCCTCCCTATGGCAAGATATACCGCGACTTGATCCATGCATGGAACTGGATCGTCGTCGGCGGGCCGGTCGGCTCCTTGCTCCGTCTGCGGGCAATGCTTAAGTCCCGTGAGGCCGCATGGGCGAAGGACCCGATCGACCGACGGAAACTCGGTTGGCAATATCTCCCCACCTCGGCCCCATTTCATACACCCTACATGGCGCGCGGCTTGGAACCCTTCAGGGTTGATCTGAAACGTCTTGGGTTTTCGCTGCATGGAAGGGACCTAAAAAGACCGGTCTTTGCCACCGACAACGGGCGAAATCTGCAGGCATCGCGCTCTCTGATGGACGAGTTGCTCCGGATGGAGTGGAGTCATCCGGTTGATTGGCCGAAGGTCGTGGCAGCGGCCATCGGCCAAACACAAGCCACGCACGTGGTCGATTTCGGCCCCGAGGATGCCTCGGTCAAGCTAACCGGGATGAATGCGGAAGGGAGGGGGGTCGCGATGATCGCGGCTGCTACGCCTACGGGACGAAAAGTTCTCTTCGCCCCTGATGCAGAACAGATCCCGTGTGGAGAGGACTGGCAGCGGTATCGCCCACGAACCGTCAAAGTGGCGGATCGGGCTTGGCTCGATAATAAATTTACGCGTTTCACGAAGTTTCCGCCGATCTTCGGCGGCGGGATGACGCCGACGAGTGTAGAGACGGAGATCGTCACGGCCGCGGCGAATGCCGGGTTTCTAGTCGAGTGGGCAGGAGGCGGGCAGGTAACCGAGACGATCTGGCGGGAACGGCTGGATGAGTTGCGACGCGACCTGAAGCCGGGTCGCGGCGTCGTCTTCAACACCCTCTTTCTCGATCCGTATCTCTGGAATCTCCACTATCCGAAGATTATTGCTCTCAAGAAGGAAGGATATCCGATCATCGGCCTGACAATCTCCGCGGGATTGCCCGACGTCGAGAAGGCTGCCGAGATCTTGCGCGAATTGAACGCCGCCGGGATCTGGATGAACGCCTTCAAGCCGGGCAGCGACTCGATGATCGCACACTTTCTGGATATTGCCGACGCCAATCCGCAGTATACGATCTTGATGCATGTCGAGGGGGGGAAGGCCGGCGGCCATCACAGTTGGGAGGATATTAGCGGGTTGATCACGCGGAATTACGCCAAGATCCGGCGAAGGAAGAACGTGGTGCTCTGTATTGGCGGCGGGATTGCCACACCGGAGGAAGCGACCGCCTGGCTGCTCGGGACGTGGCAGACCCATCCAGATCTATCTCCGATGCCGGTGGACGCCGTGTTTTTAGGCACGCGGCTGATGGCGGTGAAGGAGGCAAAGACCTCCCCGCAGGTCAAACAGTTGCTCGCGAAGATCGGCGGGACGCACGAGTGGGTGCGCAAACTCGAGGTAAAGGGAGGAGTCACATCGCAAGAATCACAGCTAGGCGCCGATGTCCACTTTGCGGAGAATGCCGCAGCTAAGGCAGGAGCGCTGCTTGATAAATTCGCGGGGAAGCCGCTGGAAGAGATTTTGCGGCACAAGACCGAAATCATCGCAGCGCTTAACAAGACGGCCAAACCATATTTCGGCGACCTGGAGCAGATGACCTATGGCCAGGTCCTACAGCGGATGACTGAGTTAATGGCGCCGGGGAAGATCCCTGCGCATCTCCCGCACGATGGGCCGTGGTTCGATGTCACATTTCGCCAGCGCGCAGATGCATGGGAGGAGCGGATGCGAGCGCGTGGCGCGACCGCAACAACCATTCTCCATCCCGAAGATGTGGATTATTTCCTCTATCTCTGCCGCTTGCCCGGCAAGCCGGTTAATTTTGTGCCGGCAATCGATGAGAATGTGCGGCGCTGGTATAAGGCCGACAGCCTTTGGCAATCGCACGACCCTCGGTATCCCGCCGACGCGGTCTTTACAATCCCCGGGCCCGAGGCGGTCCGGGGGATCACGAAGACAGATGAACCGGTGGCAGAAGTTCTCGGCACGTTTGAAGAGACTGTAGTGAAGGCGTTAGGGCGCCCCGATCCGAAGACGATCATCAGTTATGCGGGGCAGGCCCCGTCGCCTTGGGGCGCCGGTGCGGTGGCTGCGGCGTTGACTAGCGAGTGGATCGCCCTCACGCGTGGCGGGAAGGGTGGCGCGTTTATCCCCAATCCCATTCCACGACTGTTTCCTGCGCATGATGATCCGGCGGTTCGCGTGATAAAGCGGCAGGGACGAGTGGTTGAGGTCCGGACGCAGCATGCCCGCCTACTCGAACGCAACGAACGCGTGTTATTGGAGTTAAGACACCAGCCACCTGGGAATCATCGCATCATCCCCCTACGGCTGGAGTATGTCTTTCATCCCGACTGCGGATGGGCCCCGCTTCACCTCAATGAGCAAGAGCGGGATGCGCAGATCGCGGCGTTCTATGGCGCACTATGGAATGTGAAGGGGTTCGATTTGCGGAAACGAAAGCAACTGGCTATTGGGCAGACGTTCCGTTCCGAGACGCTGGTGACCCGTGCCGCTATCGAGGCCTACAGCATGGCCACGGGCGCCTCGTCCATCTCCCACGATGGAAAACTTTCCGGCACCCCGGCCATGGCCATCGTCCACGCATGGGGCGCCTTCGCACAATGTTTGCTGGCGTGCGGTATGCAAGCGAACCTTCTCGATCTTCTTCATCTGTCGAACACGTTTCGATTCCTGACGGAACGGCCAATTGTTGAAGGCGAGCGGATCGTAAGCGAATTAACGATCGAACGGATCGAACCGCGCGGGACAGGCATCGTAATCGGCGTTGGTGGCCACCTTATGCGTGGAAAGAAACGCGTGGCTGAGATGACGAGCGAGTTTTATATCCGCCACGCGGCGCGCATACTTGATGGCCAGGGCTCGGCAACCTCGGGCCGGGTTGGCCTCGCCTTACGGGGCTCGGCCCCCCTTAGCCTCGCGCGCGGCGATGTCGGCACCATGGATGCCGCGCGCTCCGGATATCCCTCGATTGCCGACCCTGGCCATCAGGGACCTCGTCAGGTGGTCCCCCTGCCCGTGCCGTTTGATGTCGCTTCCGGCACGATGACGGCACCACCGACCGCCGAGGCCTATGCCTTGGCCTCCCACGATAGCAATCCGATCCACACCGATCCGCGGATCGCTGCCGTCGCGGGACTGGACGGCCCGATCATGCATGGGATGTGGAGCAATGCCGCGCTCTTGCGCGAGGCGACGCGCACGATAGCGCAGGGGGAGCCGGATCGGATCATGTTTGCGCGGGCGCAATTTACCCAACCGGTAAAGCCGGGTGAATCATTGACGTATGCCAGCCGGCAGGTGGGTATGGCAAACGGTGCGCGGGTGATCGACGCAACCCTGTCGACCGAACGTGGTCCAGCAATTGCAGCGCAACTCCATATTCGCGAAGGCCGTACCGCCTATCTCTTCACCGGTCAGGGTTCGCAGGTGCCGGGGATGGGGATGGAAGGATATGCGCGGTCCGCCGCCGCGCGGGCGGTCTGGGACGCGGCCGATGCCTATTGCCGGAAAGGGTTCGGGTTTTCGATCCTCCATGTTGTGAAGGAGAATCCGCGCGAACTGCTTGTGCAGGGCGTGCGATTGAAACATCCGCAAGGTGTCTTGAATCTAACTCAATTTACCCAGGTAGCGCTCTCGGTCTTGGCAATGGCGCAGGTCGCGGAATTGAAAGAGGCCGGTTGCTACGATGAGGCCGCGATGTACGCCGGCCACTCCCTGGGCGAATACGCGGCCCTCTCCGCCACAGGGATCCTGCCATTAGAGCAGGTCGTCGCAGTTGTCTATCACCGTGGGCTCACGATGCAGCACTTTGTCCCGCGCGATGCGCACGGTGTGTCGCCGTATGGGATGGCGGTTGTGCGGCCGAACTTGGTGGGACTCACCGATGCCGAGTTGCAGCAGTTGGTGCGGGATCTGGTTAGCGAACATAAGGGAAATCTCGAAATCGTGAATTTCAACATCGCCGGCGAGCAATATTCGGTCACCGGCGAGACGCGCGTGCTTGCTGCGCTCCGCGAACGATTGCAAACGGTGGAAAAGGGGCGAGGCGTTTGGCGTGGCGGCATTTCGCGCGACGCTGGAGAGTTGTATCCCAAAGAAATTCGACTCTGGGCTGTTGATCAACCGATATATTCCGAACCTGACCGCCGAACCGTTCCGATGCGATCGCGTTTACCTCAAGGCGGTCTACGATTGCACAGGAAGTGCGGTGCTCAAACGGTTGCCGGCTGCGCCGAAACAGACGGAAACGACGGTTGCTCGAACCCTATTGATCGAACTCCTCGCCTACCAATTTGCCTCGCCGGTCCAATGGATTCGCACGCAATCCGTCTTGTTTGACAATGCGGACTACCGTGTCGATCGCGTCATCGAGATCGGTCCGCAACCGGTGCTAGCCGGCATGGCCAAGCGAACACTCGCGCGAATGCCCGCGCAAATGCGTTCGCCAACGGTGTTGCATGTTGAACAGAACCGAAGTGACGTATTTTATATCAAGGAAGCGGAAGGAAAGACGGATTCCGTGATCGCTTCGGCGATAACATTACTGAGAGCGGGTGACGCCGGTGGGGACCCCGTCCCGGAGCCCCGCAGCGTCGGAACTGCAACTGCTGCAAGTAGGGAAGTTGTTAGCGAGGAGCGAGGGATGGGGAGCAACCGGCGGCAGGACCCGCCGCAGGTTGGGCAATTAGCCGACGAGCCGTTATCTGTCCGCGATGCCCTCTGGAATCTGCTCGCCCTCAAACTCAAACTTCGTCCCGATGAAATTGCCGATGGCGCAACAATTGAGAAACTTGCCGGCGGTAACTCAGCCCGGCGAAACGAAGTCCTGGCGGATCTAGGCGCCGAGTTCAACGCCGGGGCTATAGATGATGCCCAGAACAAGCCGCTTAGCGAGTTGGTTGCCCTAATGGAAAAGAAGGTCCGGTATGCCGCGCCTGGCCCGTATCTGCGCGTTGCTACGGATCAAGCGATAAAAGGCTCCCTCCCTCTCTCGCGCAAGGCGATAATGGAATATCTTGCCTCCGAACGATGCCTGCCGGAGGGCCGCACGCTTGCCGTGATGAATCTCCTCCCAGTGGCGGTTCGCGCGGGAGATTCGCTCGGGAGTGGGGCGATGTCGCCGATCGGTCTTAGTGCAAGGTTGAACGCTGAGGCAGCTGCTCGGTCCTGGTTGGATAAGCTTGCCGATTGGTATGGAGAGCTAAAAAATGTCGCGATTCCACGTCGAGGCGCGGGGGAGCAGGCGGCTGCCGCAATGATTGATGCCGGTGCATGGACTGCATTAGAGGCCAAGTATTTCGGCAGGGATGGCGTGCTTGCGCGCACAGCCTATGAGTTGCTGGCCGCAGTCGGCGTGGATCCATATAAACCGGTCTTGGAAGATGACCAGGAATTGATCGAGACCAATCGCCGGTTATCGTTATACACCAAGGCGCTCGGACCAGCCTTCGAACGGGTGATCGCGCCGCTCTTCGATCCGAACAAGGCGCTGACCTTCAGCAGCGTTTGGAATTGGGTGAAGCGGGATGTCGTTGAACTGTACTATGACAACCGCCCCTCGTCCCTGGAGCGCATCACCAACGCTGCCGATGCGCGCACGCTCGAGGCGATTCGCTACTTTGCCGCGCGGGCACGGATGGAGCGAAGCGCGGAAGCCGCCAAACGATTGACGAATCTCGATCTCGCCGTGGCAAAGGCCATTAACGCCCCGGCCAAATTTCGTCCCGCACAGTCCTGTTCGAACGTGGTTAGAACCATCGCTGCCGATGTGAAGGCGATCCAACCGGCGCTCGCCGAGGTCGCGGCGAAGGGGCTAACGCTTTCCGGCCGTCGTGTGTTAGTGACGGGTGCCGGTCCCAACTCGATCGGCGCGGAGATCGTTCGAAACTGTTTGGCGGCCGGGGCACAGGTAGTCGTCACTAGCACCACGGTGTCGCCCGGGCGTACAAGGTGGTGGCGAACACTCTACGCCGAATCCGCGGGGCGGGGCGCGGCGCTTATCGTCCTTCCGGCAAACCAGGGGAATCGCGATGACATGGAGGCCGCTGTTAACTGGATGATCACGACCTACGGAGGGATCGATGCCTGCTATCCGTTCGGCGCGGTAAAGTCGCTTGGCGACCTCACCACAATGAGCGCTGACGAGGCGACCGCCACCTGGCGAGTGCTCGTGCAGGGGGTCGAATGGTTGATCGCTGCGATCGCCCGTGCCTGCGCGGAGCACGCCGCGCCCGGCCATTGCGTGACGGTGGTGTTGCCCCTTTCGCCTAATCAGGGCCAGTTCGGCGGCGATGGGGCCTACGCGGAATCAAAGGCCGCGTTGGAGGTTTTACTCAATCGCTGGCGATCTGAACAAGAGGCATGGGGGAAATGGATCGCGTGCATCGGCCCGCGGATCGGCTGGACGCGCGGGACGGGGCTGATGAGCGCCAATGATGTTATTGCGGACGCGCTGGAAAGGACCACCGGCTGTCGCACGTTCTCTACCGAAGAAATGGGATTCTTGCTCACGGCATTGCTCCATCCGAAGATTTGCGCCTCCGCAGTGAAAGCCCCGCTACGGATAAACTATACGGGCGGATTCGAGAACATTCCGGATATTGCCACGCTGGCTCGTCAGTTGCGTGCAAGAGCGAAGGATGCCCCTCACCCTGCACCCTCTCCCCTACTTCACGTGAAGACGCGACCTGATTACTTCTCCTTCCCCACGTTACCGTCTCCCGACCGGTTGGCTCATTTGCCCGATCTGGCCCGCCTCAATCCGAAAGAGGTTGTCGTCATCGTCGGCTATGGCGAGGTTTCGCCATATGGCAACGCGCGCACGCGATGGGCGATGGAATCGACCGGGACTTTTTCGCTTGAGGGCTGCATTGAGCTCGCCTGGCTCATGGGCCTCATCCGGTACGAGGGCAATGGCCAGCACGTTGGCTGGATGGATGCGAAGAGCGGCGAGCCGGTGGCGGATCATGAGGTGAAGGCCCGCTACGAAGAGGAGATCCTAGCCCATACCGGGATCCGCCTCTGTGAGCCGGACCTTCAGGGATTCGATCCGCAAAGTTTAGATGTCTGGGGGGACATACAACTCGAACAGGATTTTGTTGTGCCGATCGATTCCCGGGAGCATGGCGAGATGATCCGTATCAAGTATCCCGGCCAGGCCGAGCTGGTCGATCGTGATGGTGGCGTCTTCGTTCGCCTCAAGAAGGGATCGCTCATCAAGGTCGCCCGCGCATCACGGTTTCCGCGCTATGTGGCGGGCCAGGTGCCGACCGGCTGGGATCCGACGCGCTATGGAATCCCGAAAGAACTCATCGCCCAGGTGGATCGGAATGCCTTGTTCAATATCGTCGCTACAGTTGAGGCCTTCCTCGCCGCCGGTTGTACGCCCCAGGAACTCTATGACTATTTTCATCCCACGCGCGTCGGGAATACCCAAGGCGGCGGTATGGGCGGGATGCAGGCGCTTACGCACCTCTATCGCGCTCATCGGGAGGGCCAACCGCGCAAAGGCGACGCTCTGCAGGAAACGTTGATTAATGTTGTCGCTGCTTGGGTCACGCAAAGTTTTGTCGGGAGCTACGGTCCGACCGTCCATCCGGTCGGGGCCTGCGCGACTGCTGTCGTCTCCCTCGACACGGCGGTGAATCTCATAGCCGTCAACAAGGCCGATTTTGTCGTTGCCGGCGGATATGACGACTATAGTGCCGAGGGCGTGGTCGGATTCCATGACATGGAGGCGACAGCCGATAGCGCGGCGATGGCCGCGAAGGGGATCCCGCCACGAGCCACCAGTCGTCCCAATGATCGGCGGCGTGGTGGATTTGTCGAGGGGCAAGGCGGCGGTTCGCTCTTAGTGACAAGGCTCGACAATGCCATTCGGATGGGCCTGCCGATTTACGCGGTCGTTGCCTATGTTGCCACCCACTCCGACGGGATTCACACCTCGATCCCGGCACCGGGTCTGGGCTTGCTCGGTATGGCAACGGGCGGGAAGGCCTCGCCGCTCGCACACGCGCTCGCAAAATTTGGTCTTACGCCGGATGATATTGCCGTTGTTTCGAAACACGACACCTCTACGAAGGCCAACGACCCGAATGAGAATCAGCTCCATCAGCTAATGCACCAGACGATCGGGCGCACGCCCGGCAATCCGTTGATCGTCCATTCGCAAAAGGCCTGGCTCGGTCATGCGAAAGGTGGTGCGGGTGCATGGCAGGCAAACGCAGCGATCCAGATGTTACAGACCGGGATCGTGCCGGGAAATCCCAATCTCGACGACGTTGACCCGGCGATGGCCGCATATCCCACGATGTGCTTTAGCGACAGAACATTGCATTTAGGCGCAGGAAATATCAGCGCTCTGTTATTCACTTCACTCGGCTTCGGCCACGTTGGTGCTGGGGCGCTATTTCTCCATCCCAATTTTGCGCTACGTATCTTGAAATCTGCCGACCTTGCCGCCTATGCCACCCGCCGCGCCAAACGCGAACAATGGTCTCGCACCCGCGCCTGGGAGATCCTTTTGGGTAAGGCCCCCGCTTACGAAAGGCGGATGGAAAAACCGTATCGGACAGCGGCAGAAGAAGCCCAGGCGTTACTCACCACCACCGTTGAATGATAGACAAATTTGTCTAATTAACGCTAGACAAATTTGTCTATTTAGTTTATCATATTGATATGCTTGATGAATATATAAGACACAACCTCTTTTTAGATGGCCTCGAGCGTTTTACTATGGAGGATCCTCAACTCGCCCTCCTTCAAGACATTTCCTATGTGCACCCACTAGATTGGTGGATGGCAATCGACTGGGCCAAGCCGGGGATCATTATTCTCACTGGCGGCCGCCAGATCGGCAAGTCGACCTCACTGAAATTGTGCATCAAACATGTCCTCCAAGACAGGGCCTTCTCTCCCTCGACGATCTTCTATCTTCCATGCGACCAAATCATCGATGCCACACACTTAAACCGTGTCCTCCGCCTCTTCTTAGACGCCATGATAATGCCGACTCCGCGCTTCCTCTTGATCATTGACGAAGTCACATTCGTCACCGATTGGGACCGCGTTATCAAGGCTCTGGCAGATGAGGGATGGTTCCGTCACGGTTTTTGCATCCTTACAGGATCCGACAGCGTCATCCTGCAGGAGGCAACGGTTCGCTTTCCCGGTCGTCGCGGTAACGCCGCGCGCGTCGATTTCCATTTATTGCCCCTTTCGTTCCGAGAATATGTTGCCCTGATCCAACCGCACATTCTCTCGGCTCCGTCCGAACAGACCGAAACCCTCTTTGCCCTGTTTCAGCAATATCTCCAGTGTGGTGGTTATCTTCGCGCCATCAACGAATTGCATCAACACGGAGAAATTGGTGCGGCGACCCACATGACCTTTGAACAATGGATTCGTGGGGACTGTCTGAAACGGGGGAAAAGCGAACCCCATCTCCTTTCCCTCCTGCATGCGCTCCTGGCCGTGGGGGTTTCTCAAGTCACCTATTCCGGCCTGACGGAACGCGTCGGCAGCATGAGCAAAGAGACTCTCCTCGACTATTGTCGCCTACTGGAGCGAATGGACGTTCTCTTTACGCTCCAGGCGTTCGATCAAAATACGCGGCAGGGCTTTCCCAAGAAGGCCAGGAAATTTCACTTCTGCGATCCCTTTATCCGGACCACGGTTGCCCGCTGGCTTGCCCGCGAAGGGCTGGCTTCAACGCCCATCGATGAAGCCACCCTTGTCGAGGCCACCGTGGCGGCACAATTCCATCGGCGGCTTCCGTGCTACTATATCAAGGCAGCGGGCGAGGTGGATCTCGTCCTCGTGGTTGGCAAAACATTTCTTCCGATTGAAGTGAAATGGTCCCGAACCCTTCGACCGAATGACTTCGCCCAACTCCGCAAATATTCGCCGGCAGTTATCCTCTCCAAGCAACCCGCAGTCGGCACGATAGAGGACACACCATCCATCCCGCTCCCCCTCTTTTTGCTGGAGCACCATTCCGCAGAGGCGGTACGACGGCACGCCAGTGCGCGCTCAGGCCATCCCTGAGAGCGATTGCAAGGCCCCATTGAATCAAAAAAATCTTGTGCCCTAACACGTTGATATCATTACTATCTCTCCAAAAAAGTAAGATGGAGACAACTATTTTGATGACGAGCCGATATTATATCCAGAGGGGTTCATATGTCGTCTCATAATCAAGGCAATGAAACCGTGGGTGCCACGTGCCGCTCTCTGCAGGCCGCAGACATCCCCTTCCTTGTCTACCAAGAAGGCGACACCATGGATCAGCCTTCGATTGAGGCGGCACCTACAGACGATCGGTACGTGCAGATCTGTTCCACTAACCTGACGGCAACAGCTTCCTTTTTAGCCAAAGCAAATGGGCATTCCTCACCGCCAAATTGGGGCGCAATACCGCTCGGCAGCCTTGTGGAAATGAGTAAGCGATTTGGCATCCAACTGAAGATGGCCGCTTCAGGCAATCCTCTACGATCACACGTGTCCCCAGCGTCTACCTTAGCGGCGGAAAAGACCATCATCATCGGATTGGCACATTTTGCCTTTGCCGACATGTCTCCTTTTGCAGAAACCGTGCTCTCTCACGAAATAGGACACGTTCGAGATGTCATGCTGTTGAGGGCCGTCGTTCCGACTATTGCCACGTCGAGCGCGGTAATATACGCGCCGCAGAAGAGTGCTGCAATTCTTCAGTTGCTTCTTGAGCAGTGCGCTACGGACGGAGAAAGACGTGCCCTTGTGGAAGGTTATTTTGCTATGAGCGCAATGGGTATTGGCGAAATGGTGGCAATATTAGGCGAGGCGTTGCGATTTGGAGAGGAAGTGAATGACGAAGAGCAACGCGCAATGTACAAGAATGTGTGTCGCTGGAAGAATGGCAGCCAGCGGGCCATTGTGGCGGCCTATTTGCAGGAAACAGGCTTATGGGATGGTTGCGTTACGAACAGTCCCTCGTGGCAAGATGCATCGAGAAAGTTTCCAAAGGGGGAGGTCGAATTTTATCGCTTGTGCATCCGACTTGCGAAATCTTTCTTTCCGACAGTGGAACAGGTCTCTGAATGAATCGTTCACAACCCAGGAATGACGCTTGCCAAGTGTTACCCAGGACATTGAATCGACGGGAATTTAGATGGTTAGCGACTTGTCCACAGCACGCAGCGGACTTTAGGGAAGATATTCGAAACACCGCTTGCCAAGCGTTTGCCAGGGGATTGAACCGACTGGAAATCCAAGAGCTGGCCGTCTACACCACCCGTCGCGCCACGCGCGAACAATGGTCTCGCACCCACGCCTGGGAGATCCTTTTGGGCAAGGCCCCCGCCTACGAGCGGCGGATGGAAAAACCGTATCGAACAGCAGCAGAAGAAGCCCAGGCGTTACTCACCACCACTGAAACCCCTTGATACCGGGGCCTGTCCCCATTTTGGAGCGTTGTGCGAAGGCCGGATTTACTCCGACCTTCGCCACGACAGTTTGTCACCAGCCTTCTAAACAACTCCTTCTTATTGCATTCCTTTTGCCCATAGGTTAGGCCATCCCACGATGGAGGCTTTCCTCTTTTATATCTTTGCGATCGTTACGGCAGGGCTGTCGTTACTAGTGATCCTACAACCGAACGCCGTTGGTGCCGCCATGTCGCTTGTTGGCGCCTTCTTCGGGATTGCTGCCCTATTTGTGCTTATGCAGGCGCATTTCGTGGCGGTCATGCAGATCCTTCTATACGCAGGCGCGATCATGGTCTTCTTCATATTCGTCGTCATGATGCTCAATCTGGAACCGAAACAACTCCGCTGGCGAACGATTACGGGGAGTCGACTGATAGGCGGGAGCGCGGCGATCTATCTGCTGGGGCTCCTGCTGGTGGCGCTATTGGAACGGCGACCTGTTGGTGCAGGTGCGTCAGCCGTATGGGGCGGCGAGCCGGTGGAGGGGACCGTTGAGGCAGTAGGCGAGCTATTACTTTCGCAATATATAGTTCCGTTTGAAGTTACATCGATTACGCTTCTGGTCGCCATTATCGGAGCGGTCACGATGGGAAAACGGGAGCTATAGGTAATCCTAGGCATACATATGATAGGTCTGGAACATTACATCGTGCTAAGCGTGGTTCTTTTTTGCATCGGCGCCTTCGGTGTCCTGACGCGCCGCAATCTCCTGATCATTCTGATGTCGATCGAGATCATGCTCTCGGCAGCCAACCTGGCCTTCGTCGCCTTTTCGCGCTACGGGCGCGGGCTCGACGGACAGGTCATCGTGCTGTTCGTCTTCGTGATAGCCGCATGCGAGGTCGCTGAGCCCATCAGCGAGGAGCGCCTGGCGGCAAAGGTGCAAGCGCTGCTTGGCCTCCCATCGGTCCAGTTCTACGCCCCGCCGCCCGATCGTGACGACCCCGCTGCCAGCCCGACCGGAATCACCGCCTGGCTCTTCTATGCGCTGACATCACTGCCAGGCTCACCGACTGCGGAGACCGGTCCGCTCTTCCAGTGGATCGTCTTTAATGGGTGGGTGGTCGAAGTAGGCTTAAGGCTCGATCAGCTCTCGCTCGTTATGACAGGGGTAGTCACCGGGGTCGGTTCTCTGATCCATCTTTACTCGGTCGGATACATGGGACATGACAAAGGGTTCGTCCGCTATTTTTCCTATCTCAATCTCTTCCTCTTCTTCATGCTGATCCTCGTGCTGGCCGACAACCTCTTGCTGATGTTCGTCGGCTGGGAAGGAGTAGGCCTCTGCTCATATCTGTTGATCGGCTACTGGTTTGAAGATCCGGCCAAGGCGGCCGCAGGGAAGAAGGCGTTTGTCGTCAACCGGATCGGGGACTTCGGTTTTTTGCTTGGGATCTTCTCTGTCTGGGTGGCACTGGAAGGTCAGGTGCCCGATTCTAGTGCTGCGCTGCTGAACTTCGAGTTCATGCGCGAGATGGCGCTACGTCCCGACACGCCGCTATTGCCGGTGGCTACCGCTATCTGTCTATTATTTTTCATAGGGGCATGCGGCAAGTCGGCCCAGATCCCGCTGCACGTATGGCTACCGGACGCGATGGCAGGTCCCACGCCGGTATCGGCGTTGATCCACGCCGCCACGATGGTGACGGCAGGAGTCTACATGATCGCGCGGCTCAATTTCCTCTACATCCTCTCGCCCGCCGCTATGCAGGTGGTGGCAACCGTAGGTGCGGTCACGGCGCTCTTCGCCGCTACGATGGGCCTTGCCCAGACGGACATCAAGAAGGTGCTGGCTTATTCGACGATCTCCCAGCTAGGCTTCATGTTCTTAGGTGTGGGGGTTGGCGCCTTTTCTGCGGGGGTCTTCCACCTGGTGACCCATGCCTTCTTCAAGGCCCTTTTATTTCTCGGTGCCGGTAGCGTCATCCATGCAATGCGCGAGGAGCAGCGGATCCATGCGATGGGGGGGCTGCGAAATGAGTTGCCGATTACATTCTGGACGTTTCTGACGGCGACGGTTGCCATAGCCGGAATCTATCCCTTTGCCGGTTTTTTCAGCAAGGACGCAATCCTATGGGAGACGCTTGCCCGCGGCCATGTGGGTCTGTGGGTGCTGGGTGTGGTCACCGCAGCAGTTACCGCCTTCTATATGTTCCGCCTGCTGGGACTGGTCTTCTTCGGCTCACGCAGTGCGCTCTCCCAAAAGGTCCACGTGCACAAGGAGGAATCGGTCACGATGCTCCTTCCGCTGATCTGCCTCGGCTTTCTGTCGTTTATCGGTGGATGGCTCGGCGTGCCGGCCGCCTTCGGAGGCGCCGATCACTTCGGACATTTTCTTGCCCCCATCTTTTTGCAGGAGATCGGCTCTACCCATGCATCGCATGGAACTGAGGCCCTGGTCGGTTTGGGGACCATGCTCTGGGTAGGCGTTTGGGCGATCCTGGCGCTGGCAATCTATGCCCAGCGGCGCGAGTGGCCGTCGGTAATGGCCGTGCGGTTTCGCCGCGCCTATGCGCTGCTGGTAAATGATTACTTTGTCGACCGTATATATTATCGCGGCGTCGTTCAGCCACTCGTCTGGATCTCTGATAGAGTGCTCTGGCGCGCGCAGGATGCCATGCTGATCGATCGGATAGGGGTACACGGCACCGGCCGGGCCATGCTCTTGGTAGGACGGCTGACGGCCACAATTCAGACCGGGCTGGCGCCGCACTATCTCTTCTTCTTTGTCTTGGGCGCAGTCGTGCTCGTGGGGTGGTTCGTCCTATGATGCCGTGGTTGTCCGACAACCTGCTCACTGCCGTGATCTTTGCGCCGCTCCTAGGTGTTGCAGGGCTGGTGCTGCTACCCCGCCGCCATGAGGCTGCCAGCCGCGAGATTGCGCTTGTTACGAGCCTCGTCACTTTGGTGCTGGGCGGTTGGTTGGCCTACCGATATGAGGCCATGGCCCCCGCCGCCGGTTTTGCCTTTGCACAGGCGGTTCCATGGATCCCGGATCTCTCCATCTATTACCGCATCGGGATCGACGGCGTCAGTTTGGCGCTCATCCTGCTGACTGTCTTGCTGACTCCTATCTGCGTGCTCTGCTCCTGGAGGGAGATCACCCACCGGCGCAAGGAATTCATGTTTCTACTCCTGCTGGTGGAGGTGGGGCTAAACGGGGCCTTCGTGGCGCTCGACCTATTTCTCTTCTACGTCTTCTGGGAGGTGATGCTGATACCCATGTATTTTCTGGTCGGCATCTGGGGCGGGCAGAAGCGGATCATGGCGGCAGTCAAGTTCCTCCTCTACACGATGGTAGGAAGCGTGTTGATGCTGGTCGCCATCCTCTCGCTCTATTTCACTGGTGGGAAGACATTCAATCTCCTTGCCCTCTATGACGTGGTCCTGGCGCCGGCCGCGCAGTGGTGGCTCTTCCTTGCCTTCGCGCTAGCCTTCGCCATCAAGGTCCCCCTCTTTCCGTTCCATACGTGGCTCCCCGATGCCCATACAGAGGCCCCGACCGCTGGGAGCGTGATCCTGGCCGGTGTATTTCTGAAGGTGGGGACCTACGGTTTTTACCGTTTTGCCATGCCGCTCTTCCCAGACGCCGTCCTGGCGGTTCGTCCGTTGATCCTTGCCATGGCGGTGATCGGCATTGTCGGCGGGGCGCTGGTGTCGATGGTGCAGCCGGATGTTAAGCGGCTGATTGCCTATTCCTCCGTGAGTCACTTGGGCTTCGTCATGTTAGGTCTGTTTGCGTTAACGCCGGAGGGTGTGCAGGGGGCCGTGCTCCAGATGATCAACCATGGCATCTCCACCGGCGGACTCTTTCTCCTCTTCGGGATGCTCTACGAGCGTACGCACACACGGATGATCGCGGATTACGGCGGGATTGGGCGGGCCATCCCTCTCTATACTACATGTTTCATCCTGTTGGCCCTCTCCTCGCTGGGGCTACCGGGGCTCAATAATTTCGTAGGCGAGTTCCTGGTCCTGCTAGGCGCCTTCAGGGTGGAACCGGTCCATGCGGTTCTTAGCGCGGTAGGGGTTATAATAGGTGCGGTATATCTACTCTGGCTGGTAGAGCGGGTCTTCTTCGGTGCCACGCGTTTACGAACGGAGACAGGGTCCGCCGTGAAGCTGGCGGATCTGAATCGGCGCGAGGCGCTGCTACTGTTACCGCTGATCGGCCTTGTCGTCTGGTTGGGAATTTATCCAAGGCTGGTGCTCGACCGGACCGCACCGTCGGTGGCGACCTTCCTCCACCTTGTGCAGCGGACCCAGGTTCCGGACACAATCCCTCTGGCGGAGGGGCCCCGATGATGTCGCCCGCTAGCATCCCATGGATCCAATTGGTCAGCCATGCGGTGCCCATTCTCTTTCTGTGCGCACTGGCTACCGTAATTCTAGTGGCCGATCTCTGGTGGCGCGAGCACGATCGCACCCCTCTGCTCGGCGCGGCCGTGATCGGTTGTCTGTTTGCCGCAGGTTTCGATCGCCTTACCTGGATGGGCGGCATCGTCGTGCTGATTGCGGCCGCACTGACGATCTGCGCCGCCGGGGCATATCTGCGGGAACGCCGGCTTCCGATGGGCGAATTCCTGGCCCTCTTCCTCTACGGTGTAGCCGGCATCTGGTTGATGATTGCAACTACAAATCTGCTGATGATTTTTATCGGCCTGGAGACCCTATCGCTTTCCGCCTATGTGCTGGCAGCATTTCATCGGGCGGAGCGCCGGTCGGTGGAGGCGGGAATTAAATACTTTCTCTTGGGATCGGTCGCTGCCGCGTTCCTCCTATTCGGTATCGCATTTCTCTACGGCGGCACTGGGACGACAGACTTGCAGGCAATGGCCCAGGTCATCGGTGGGACGCAGGGTGCAATGGAGCGCGTCTATTCCGTGATCGGCGCGGCGCTGATACTGGTAGGGCTCGGATTTAAGATCGCCGCTGTTCCGTTCCAGTTCTGGACCCCGGATGTCTACGAGGGGGCCCCTCTGCCGGTCACAGCCTTTTTCGCCACCGGTGTGAAGGCCGGGGCGTTCCTTGTCCTCTGGCGTGCTGCCGAGGCCCTGACCACGCTGGGGGGGCCTGCATGGACCTCCGTGGTGACCGTTCTGGCCGTGGCCACGATGACTGTCGGTAATTGTGCCGCTCTCATGCAGGAGGATGTGAAGCGGATGCTTGCCTATTCCAGCATCGCGCACGCGGGCTATGCCCTTATCGGCGTGCTCGTCATGGGTGGCGCGCCGCTCCTTTTTTATCTTACTGCCTACACGGTGATGACGATGGGGGCCTTCGCTGTTGTAATCGCGCTCGGGACCGAGGCCAAGGAGCGTACCGCCATTTTTGCATTCGCAGGGCTCGGTAGCGATCGGCCATGGCTAGCGGCCGCGATGACGCTCTTCCTTTTATCGCTGGCCGGCGTCCCACCTACGGTCGGTTTTTTCGCCAAATACTATCTCTTCCAGGCCGCAG
>JACPFG010000092.1 GCA_016183125.1 Deltaproteobacteria bacterium | reverse complement strand
TCGACCACAAGAGGACGGACCACGTCGCACAAGGCCTATTATGTCCATCGGGGATTTTACACAATGTGCGGAACAGCACCACTCGCCTTTACGTGACGTTCGGTGCCTTGCGGTGATACAGTTGCTTCGATATGGTACCGGCGCGACGGAAAAGGGTCATCATGAGTCGCGTCGTGAGGGGGAAGTTCCCAGACCGCAGTTTTGATTAAATATAACAGAGACTTTACGAATATATCCCCTTAATTGCAATGCCACTGGCCATGGTGTAGATTTGGCATGGTGACCAATCGATGAAACCCAAACTCACTCGGAGGGAGGCGTTGGAATACGTGCGGCGGTATCGGGCGATGAATGCCATCGAACGCGAGGAGTTGCGGCGCGCGCCCCTGCGGATTCGTGCCCGACAAGTGGCTCACATGATGGGCTTCTGCCTGGGAATGGGTTGGTACACCTCATCAGCAGCGGAAATTCGGGAAGTCCGCCAGCGGTGGAACCGACTGCGGGAGCATTTCTGTGGCTGAACGACGTTCCCTCGAACCTTTTTTGCATCCGTTGAAAGACCTGCTCCACTGGTTACGAAAGGCTGGCGTTCCCCACCTGATTATTGGCGGCATCGCCACGGGCTTCCTCGGCCGCCCGCGCGCGACACGGGATATTGACGGCATTGTATTTTTGGATATCGCCGATCTGGATCGATTCTATGCCCTTGCAAGCGTCTTTGGGTTTGTTCCACGCCGCGAAAATGCCCTGGCTTTTGCAAGGCGGCGTCGGATTTTGCTCATGCACCACAAGCCGAGCGCTATTGATGTGGACCTTTCTCTCGGGGCGCTTCCGTTCGAGGACGAGGCCATTCGCCGCGGGCATCAGTATCTGCTCGGTTCACTAAAAATTCCCCTCCCCACCCCTGAGGACCTCATCATCATGAAGGCTACCGCCCATCGAGATGTCGATCTAAAGGACATCGAGGGCCTCATTGCTGCGCATCCGGATCTCGATCGCCGCCGGATCCGCCGATGGGTCAAGGAATTCGCGCGCGTGCTGGAGATGCCGGAAATTTTCGATGACGTGAACCGGCTGCTTACTTCCGTTCCCCAGCGTGCCAAGCGTCCGCAAAAGCGAAAGAAATAAACTGCCGCTCCAGATGGTAACCATTGAACTTTTCACCTGTTTCGAGTACAGGCGATATGCGCTATGCAATTTCGACTGATGCTCGATAGGGACCAGGTAGACCGCTGCCGAAAGATGGCCCGCGAGATTGCCACCCAATTGGAGAAATACGCCGGCCGGCATACATCGGTCGCGATCGAGCGGGCCGCCCTGCGGGCGATGGGGGTGCACGGCGAGTCGCGAGGCCAACCGTTAACCGAGGCGGTAGTCGAGCAGATCGGCAAGGAGAGGCTTCGCGACGGGGCCGGGTATTGGCTCGGTTACGCCATGTGGAAGGGGAAGTGCGATGCCCAGGCAGCCGCGCAGCATATTGCCAAGAGCGGGTTGCCTACGGAGATCCCGCGAGGGCTTCCGCATGGCGAGATCCGCCGAATAGCGCGGAGCGCGGCCGAGCCGTATTTCGCCAGGGTGCTGGCTAGACAGGGCAAACTGGACAACGCGGATATGCGGCGTCGAGGGGGACCGCGCGCCATTGTGGTAGTGAAGACCGGTCATCTAAAGCGGGATATCGAGGCGGTAAAGGGATTGGCTAAGGCGGGGGTCGATGGCATGCTGGTGCGTCCGCCGATTGCCGCGGACAAGGAACACCTCACCGCTAAATTCGGCGGCTGGCGCGGCCATCAGTATGATCTGCTTGAGGCCGTGCACAAGACCGGCGCCGCAGCGGGGCGAGCCCTATTTATATGGGGAGGCAATCATCTGCTGATGCCGGAGGTTCTGATCGACGCGGCAGCGGAATCGTTGCATGCCGTGGAATACGATTGTCTCACTCTCACACGGCTGGGAAAGGTCCATTTCAAACGGGCTATCGTAGATCAGCGATTCATCTTTCGGTTCTTGCCTCGCGCAGGGATTGCCCTTCAGGTGGCAAGCGATAGGTGGCTCGATCTGGTGGATGGGTATAGTCGCGGCCACGAGCTGCCGATGGGGATTATGTTGATCGAGGCGATGGGAGAGGAGGCCGGTCTGCAGCCGGAACAGATAAGTCCCTGCGGTGGGTTGGTCATCCGCGAATCGCGCGCGGAGCGCTTGGCCCTGGAACTAGCCCACGCCCAACTTACCCGGGAACTATTTCCCCATGCGGCTCTCGGTTTTTATTGCCCGGCCGAGGAGACGTCGCCGGAGTCCCTGCCGCTGGCCGTGGCCATAGCCAATGTGACCGAGGCCAGCTATTGCGTGCTTGCCGGTCCCGGCAGTAGGAGCGTGGCGATCGAGGCCGCAATGGGGGCGGTGCACCGGCTGCGCGCCATCGGGGCGCTGTTCAACGATACGGCAGACGACATAGCCTTTTCGAACAACGGCAAGGTAATCCGCCGCACACATACCGTGCTAAATGAGTTGACCAAGGCCTTGCAGATGCTGCATCACCGGGATTTTCTGAAATTGACCGCCGAGGAGCGCGAAGGTCTTTTTGCTGTTCCCGATGGAGGCGCTGGGATAGAAGGTGTCCTGCAAAAGGGGAAATATTACTGGCATCCAGTGGAAGAATGGGCTGCAAAATAGGATAAACTATGCCCGGTATCGGTATCATTTTGAATCCGCACTCCAGTGCGAACAGGCGGCATCCAGAGCGGGTCCGGCGGCTGGCCTTTATCGTTGGGGACAAGGGCTCCTGCCATACCACGCAGGATGTGTTGGATATCGAGGCCATCGCCAAGGAATTCAAGGAGCGGGCTATCGATATCCTTGGGATCAGCGGGGGGGATGGGACGATTCATCACACCATTTCGACCTTCCTTGCGGTTTACGCCGCCCGCCCGCTTCCATCCGTGGCGCTCTTGCGCGGCGGGACTATGAACAATGTGGCAAACGATATAGGAGTGCGCGGCACTCCTGAATCGATCTTGTCCAACCTTATCTTGAAATATCACGGGGGGGCCGGCTTCCAAACAACGTCGGTGCACTGCCTTACGGTCAATGGGCGCCACGGGTTTCTCTTCGGCAATGGCCTCGTGGCTCGGTTTATAGAGGAGTATATCAGGCGCGGCGAGGGCGGGGGCCTAAAGGCTGCCTGGCTGCTGGCCCGAGGGATGACGTCCTGCCTGTTAAATAGCCGATGGGCATGCGAACTGGCCAGGCGGTTTGACGCCAAGGTAACTGTAGACGGCACAACGTGGCCGTTCCGCAATTACGTAGTTATCGAGGCCGGAACGGTCCAATCGTTTGGATTGGGATTTAAGCCATTCTACTTTGCGAGGAAGGAACCGGGACGTTTTCATGTAGCAGGCTTCTCTATGACGCCGCGCAAAGTTATCTTACATCAGCTTCCGATATGGATCGGCCGGAAGGCCCGGTCCGAAAACTACCTGGAGGCGTCTGCCTGCGATGTCACGATAGAGCTTGCCGAGCCGATGCCATACATGATCGACGGCGAGATCCTTCCGCCCACCGACAGCCTCAGGATCGCGTGCGGCCCCGCGCTTACGATGATTGTGCAGTAGCAGTCCGAAAGCACGTCATAGAAGTTTCCTCTCTGCCCCACGCATCAAGTCGATAAGGACACTTCAAGTCTCCCCTCCTTTGTCAACACCGGGCTAATTGCGGCAGGTGGTCGAAGTGCCGATCCCGATCGAAGAGGATCAGATCATGTTGGGCGACTAATGCCGCGATCCAGAGATCATTCGTCGGAATCGGAGCGCCCTGTGTGCTAAGTTGGAAGAATAATCGCGCGTAATGATGCGTCGTCTGTTCATCGGCATAGAGCACGCGGACCCGTGGCCCATTGAGGAATCGCGCAAGGGTCTTCTCGTTTTCCGCGCCGCGCGAGCCGATACGAAATCCGGCGCGTAGTTCCGCCATTGCCACGAAGGGGAGCAAGATCGCTTCCGCAGTGCGGAGGACTTCAACGGTGCGTGGATCGCCACGGCAAAAATCCACGTATCGGTTCGTATCGAGGGCAATTCTCATGACCAGAGGTGGGGATCAATTTGGTCCTGTGCGCGAAGAGCGGCGTCGAATTCCTGGTCCTCTTTCCAGGTGCCGATCAAGGCATCGAGGTCGCGGTATTCAATGGGTTGTTCGCCAAGACCGGCCCCTTTTTCCAAGGTCTCCAGGACGACCTCGTTGAGACTCTTGCCAGTTTCCCGGCTCTTTTGCCGCAGCGCCCGGTCCAACTGAGGGGATAGGCTCCGAACCGTATATTGCTTTGCCTGACTCGATTTCATGCCTACAGTGTAGGCTAAAGATGAAGGCAAGTCAAGGCCATGTCCAAAATATATTTACTATGCGACGCTTTCATGGACGCAACTTTTACGCCGGCCGTCCGATAATTAGGGTAATAGGAGCCCGACACGGAGGTTAAGACAATGGTGCAGCCACTTCTCTCAACCGACTTCAACGCCTACGATACGGTGCCCGATGGTCGCTTGTATTTGGCAGATTTTGAGCAGAACGGGCACTTTGATACAGGGCGTTTTGATGAATTAGTATCCCGCTATATTGCTACTGATGACCGTACCGTGCGTGGCGAATTCCGGAACCGTATGGAATATCCGGTATGGAAGAGGGTAGCCGACGAGATCGGCGCGCGTGCCCAGAGCAACGGGACTGACCACATTCTTGTGCAGCGGATGAGCTACATCCTCAAGAACGAATTTCCCAATCGTAAGATAAGTGGATCTGTTGAATCCGAAAGCGAATATAATGGCGAAACAGAAAATGGTGACAACTATGTGGTAGCGAAAACAACGCGAGCTACCTCTGTGAGCGGAAATCTTTATTGGAAGCAACCCTTACATGGTCGGCTCTTGTACACTCTCTACGGGACTCTCAAAGGCATCGAGAATCAACAGGGACAGGAACGGATTGTCGAGGGGCACCGGCAACGTGATGAGGCCCACTATTTTGGGAATGAAATCACGGCTGACACCGGATTGCGGACGAGTCAAAGCGACGCGTTCAAGCTGTCATTCGGGGGAAATCATCGCCAGTTTTACAATCCGCCTAGCGATCATCTGCAAGATGCCCTTTCTATATACGGAACGGGTGAATTGCGAGATATCAAGCTTACGCACAATCCCTTATCCCTGAAAGCGAATGCGTCCCACGCTAGGGAAACATATACAGCCCCTCCGCCGGAGTCAGGCTTGCGTACCAAGGGGTCAACAATACAGACCGGGAGTGCTGAGGCCACCTACCGGCTGTCCAGTGTGGGCATGGTTCTCTACAGCGATGTCTCGGAATCTCATGTAGCTGAATCGTATGGCTCAGACGATAGCATGGCGTGGAGCGCAGCAGCGCTGTTGCAATACACATGGGACGAAAATCATGTGCAGGGAGGGATCGGTTACGGGGGATGGAGCGGTACGTATACCAACTTTGACGATGAAGATCCGGTAGCCTATCGGGGCAAGGACGTGCATGGGAGGGGCGGCGCCCAGGTTAAGGTGAACGATCATTTTTCGGTGGGAGGGTCAGCAAAGGTCAAAGCCAATGAAAGCGAAGGGACATTTCAAGGATGGTATCCCTCATGGAATGCTTCGGTCAACGTACAGCATACACCGCGGCGGTGGACAAACGCCCTCACCGCGACCTATTTTGGGCATCGCATTAATCTCAACAATACCCAAGAGCAACACGGCGTCGAGGGATCACTCTCGGCGACGTATCGGCCCGTTGATTGGTTGAAAATGCGAATCGAACCGAGCAGCAGCTATCGCTCTACGGGAGGGTACAAGGGCTCCATCTTGCAAAAGGCCAAGCTGGGCAGTTCCGCTGCCTACAATTTTACCCAATGGGATCCGCTATGGCTCTGGGTCTATGGCGGCGGCTATTATTTCTCCTTCCACGATGATACAGGACATGCAGTAGGGGGTTCCGGATGGTGGGCTGGTGGTGGACTCAGTGTCGATATAAATTAACAATTATGATCCTGGAAAAATTTGGAAAATTTAAGAAAATTTGAGGAAAATTTGAGGGACGTTGTTAATTGAGTTAAGGGTCTTCGCGTTCCCCCTCCTCGACAAAATCCCGATAGGCCCTCCTGTGTAGGGATCTTCGTCGCAAATGATCGATTTGTAGCGATTCTGAAAGAGGTGGCCATGTCGTCGATGTCTCCTATTGAAAGTACTGCGGACAATCATGCGCCGGAAAAGGATTTGTGATGCACGGAGCGGGCAAGGAGCATTTTAATGAGCGCCTGATAGGGGATGTCAATCGCGCTCGCCTTGGCGCGCAATTGGTTGAGCAGGAATGTCGGCAACCGAATGGAAAGGACCTGGGTCGGCGGCGTTGGGGGGAGTTTGAACCCCAACTGCTTCAGGGAGAGCCGTTGCTTTGGATCAATCCATGCTGTTGTATCTGTCTCATCATACTCATGATGTTCACGTCGCTTCTTCATAGATTGCTCGCTCCTTTCGCGAGGCCTGCCGTGCCGTGATAATTCGGATCCTCGCCTTACGTACCGTAAACCCGATCATCAAAATGCGGTTCTCCGCACTTCGTCCATACAGAATATAGCGCGGTTCGTTACGCGTGGTGTGTCGGCGGTCTTCATAGATGTGGTGCTGGGCGTCATAGAAACAGCTCTCCGCTTCCACTGCCGACACCCCATGCTTCACCTCATTCTTTTGGATATTCCACAGATCCCAATCAAACCGAAGCTCCCGCTCCATTGATTAATGATACGCGCGAGTGGATGTAGTGTCAACCACTACATCTTGCCGGGTCGTGCACCGAGGCCTGTGCAATTTCTAAGGTTACAGAATAGCCCTTGTGCGACGTGTTCCG
>JACPFG010000089.1 GCA_016183125.1 Deltaproteobacteria bacterium | reverse complement strand
TGCCTCGGTCGGGGCGTAGCTCAGCCTGGCTAGAGCGTTCGGTTCGGGACCGAAAGGCCGGAGGTTCAAATCCTCTCGCCCCGACCGAGGCACTGTACCGGTGGCGCGCGAGGAACCGGCTTTGCCGGGCCGAGCGCGCATGATTTCGGGGGGACGGGGGCAGCGCCCCCGATGCAATCATCCGTTCGGTTCGGGACCGAAAGGCCGGAGGTTCAAATCCTCTCGCCCCGACCGAGGCACTGTACCGGTGGCGCGCGAGGAACCGGCTTTGCCGGGCCGAGCGCACACGATGGCGGAGTATATGCGTCCACGAATATTTTTCCTTAGCGCGCTCTTCTGCACCTTGCTGTGCGGCATGGCAACGGCTATCGCTGCACCGCAGCGATTGGTTATCGTCGTCCTGGACCAGATGCGGCCGGATTATATTGACACCTACAATCTGCCCCATCTCAAGGCCCTGCGCCAAGCAGGGATGGAGTTCCGCAATGGTCATGTCGGACATTTTCCCAGCATCACCGTAGTGAGTCATCCGACGATCGCCACCGGCCTCTTCCCCAGGCATTTCGGGTGGTCCGACGATATCCTGCAAGATGCCACGGGGTCGTGGCACGAAGCGAGCGTGCTCTCCCTAAACGACTATCGGACCATTCTGGCCAGATCCCTCCCTCGCCCCACTGCCCTGCGACTGCTAAAAAACCACCTCGGCGGTTTGGTATTTTCCGTCGGCGAAAAGGGATATGCCGCAATGACCATGGGCGGTCTGGACGCCGACACGGTGATCACCATGAGAAAGATCAAAGAGGGACCGTGGGCAGGATGGTGTCAACCCGAAGGGCTCAATGTCCCGGCGTACATTGCCCGTCCCGAAGGGGGGCGGTTCTACGTCGATTGCCGCCCGGATTACGGGACGGCCGACACCTTATACGCGCTCGACGGTAATCATTACGTGCCCGGCGATGATCCGGACCATCTCGGTGGGGATGTTTGGGCCACGGACGTTGCCTTGACGCTCCTGACGCGGGAACCCAAATGGCGCGTCCTTCTCCTCACCCTTGGGGCCATCGATAAAATTGGGCACATCTTCGGGGAGATGGATAATCAAAAAATCCAGCGGACGACGCGCCACCGCCCCTATCAGCTCGCGAAGGTTCTCCAGATCGCCGATGCCCAAGTCGGCCGGCTGATCGAACACCTCAAGTCGGCGGGTCTTTGGGAGGACACCATCTTTTTCCTCACGGCCGATCACGGTGGGATTTCAGCAGCCAAGCATTTCTATAATGACCCGCCACCGAAGGGGCGGGTGACAGGCGTATTCGGCCGTTTTACCGAGAAGGATGCCTTTACCCCACCTACAGCGGCGGCCCCATGGCTTCAGCGGGAGACGGTCGCGCATGCCGTTTTGGGAACAGCGAATCGGATCTGGCTCACCGATGCCGCCCGGGGGAATGCGGGCACCCATTGCAAGAATTTCGCCCAGATGCCCGGGGCGATCGACGCCTATGTGAAGCATGCCACTCCCTCGTGGCACTATGAACGATGCACATTCCCCCGCCGGTCAACACGCCTGCCCTATTTTCTCGACCCCGTTTCCCTACTGGGCACCGTGGCAAGTCCCACTGCGCCGGATCTGGTCGTACAACTGGCCGAGGAGACGGGCTACGGCTTGCCTGGCGATCACGGGGGATTCCAGGAGAAATCAATGCGGATTCCGATGCTGCTTCATGTCGCAGCGGTCGGTGCGGGAACTACGGAATGTCCGATGCGGCTCGTCGATATCATGCCCACTGCCATGAGGCTCCTCGGCCTCCAGCCACCGGCATGGCTGGACGGTAACGCCGCGTGCCTTACACCTTAGAAGGCCACCGGAAGCATGCGGCCCGAATTCTTCAAAACCGCTACAGGAACTGGCTCCGAAGGCACTCAATTGAGTCGCGCGGGCTCCCGATACGACCACTCGACCGTCACGCCATCGTATGGCCGGCCGTCGAGTTCGGCGTAGGGGGAGATGAAGTAATTGAGCAAAGGGCCCTGCTGGGGTGGATTTAGCACCAGATGGCGCCCGCGACTGAACTGGATCCGGTCCGGCGGTAGCCGGCCGAAGTAGGCGTCTTTCTCCCCCCGTTTTTTCGCCTCGCTTGCATCGACCACAATCCAGTGGCCGGCCTCGTCGAAGAGCTCTGCCCAGCAGTGATATCCAGCGATGGTCCCAGACGAAGCATCGGTGGCGATCGGCAGCCCCATGTTGAACCGGGCGGTCAACCCCTGCGTCTGGCCGAGCATGATCAGCAGCGAATGAAAGTCAGTGCAGTTGCCGCGCTTTCGCGTGCAGATCCAGACGGGATCGCCCTCCCCCCACCCCGTCCCATCCTTATCGTAGCGCATGATCCCGTAGACATAATCGTAGAGCGCCGCCCATTTTTGCCTGGCCGTCATCTCCGGTCTTACCGCCCGCGCTGCCATCGCGCGGATCGGTTCAAGCAACTGCGGTTCAGCGAGTGGGCGACGATAGCCTTCTAGGTCCCCATCTAAAGGCCTCGGCGCCGTAATTCCGCGCCGTTCTACCAGCCAGGAAAGTTTTAACACGAGTGGAAACGAGACGCTATGTGTCGGTCCTTCCCAATATACCATCCGATTGCCATACACGGGGTCCCTATGCAGGCGACCCTTCAGAGGACCCTCCATCGTAAAGTTGAGGACATGCTGAGAGGCATCGTCAACCGGATACGGGATCCAGAGGGCGAGATGTCCATTAACAGGCGGCAAATCGACGCGCAGTTGTGCCGTTAAGTGATACCGTCGGGCCGTGTCTGCGGAAAAGGTCATTGCCCCGGCCTTGGTGTCGATTCCCGCCACCCAGACCAGGACAATTAGCCAAGCGAACTTACTGTACCGGCACCGCTTCATTATTCTGATAGGTAAAACGTGGGCGACCGGCCACCTTGTGGATCATGGTCTCGGTCGGTGCCAGCATCTCTCCACGCGGTTGCATCCAGACATCAAGATCATAGACGGTCCCGTCGGTGGCCTGAAAATCTGCGCAGGCAAAATAGCCCTTTCCCTCCACCTGCCGGACGGGATCGTGGATCTTCACTAACTTAAGCGCCAGATCCCGCTGGTCGACCAAGTCGCGGATATTGAAGGCCCCGCCTCCCTGCTGCGTGGCTTCGTCTACATAGCGCTGCATGGCCGCCTTGATCTCCGGCGCTGAAAAGACGCGAGACTGCGGTTTGCCCCCCTCGCCGGGATGCTCGTGTGGATGCTCGGCCGGATGCTCCTTAATATTGGACGGGGCACCGGGAACAGCCGGCGGTTCGCCCTTCTTACACGCCAAGCCGAATAGGCTCAACGCAGCGACTAACGTTATTATCATGTAAATGCGTGACATATGCCTCCTCCTTTGTGGGGACCTGCCATGGCCAATTTTTGTCGGTTTGTCAAGCGACCCGATCGGGCACGGATGGAAACGCGGCCAGCATCCGGGCGATCAAGAGTACCCAGTCGGTCTCCTGTACGCTCCTGGCAAAGGCGTGCGCCTTTTCGAGAAAGGCCCGGCAGAGCGTCGGTTCCCAACCCTTGGCAAGACAAAATTCGACGAGGTGAAAATCGACGTTCTTGGTCGTCACGAAGCCTTGGAAATCGCCTGCCATCGCCTGGCAAAGGCAATCGATCGCCCGGCGCTTGTCCCCCTTGCGCCCGTAAGCCTCCCCGATGGTGACCAGTGCGTGATGAACCACGACCGGGTTTTGCGGCACCTTCGCCAGGGCCTTCTCTCCTTTCTTGATCGCCTGATCGTACTGGGCGAACTCCTCTATCAACAATCGCGCGGAGATAAGTTTCAGCGCGGGGTCTTCCGGCAACAATTTCTCCGCCCGCTGGTAATGTTTCCAGGCCGCCTTCATCGCACCCTGTAATTTGGCGCAGACCCCCAATGCCGAATGAAATAGCGCTGTGGCGACCGGATCGGTCGTCTTGGCAAGACAGTTGGCGAGCAGTTTTTCCGCCTCGGCATGCTGTTTGTCACGCATAAGGGCGAATGCGCGCGAGCAGACCTCTTGCGGCTGAATGCCCGACTCAGCGGTCGCAGTCATGCAAGACCTCCATCATCGTCCCGTGCAGCGCCCCGTTACTGGCCAGGATCTCTGTCCCATAGATATCGAGTGGCCGACCGTCGAACATAGTCACGCGTCCGCCGGCCTCTTGCACGATGAGCGTGCCCGCCGCGATGTCCCACGGCTTGAGGTAATGCTCCCAGAACCCGTCGAACCTGCCGCATGCCAGGTAACAGAGATCTGCTCCGGCCACACCATCCCTCCGCACCGCGCGCGTTCTCATCAGAAATTGATTCCACGGCGGTATATTGACGGCCAGCTCTCCGGCCTCGCGCCCGTATGCAAAGCCGGTAGCCAGCATTGCCTCGATCAGTGAGGAGGTGGCCGAGACATGAATCGGCCGCCCGTTACAGGTCGCCCCCTTCCCACGCTGCGCAACGAACAACTCGTCGCGATTGGGCTCATAGACAACGCCCAGATCGAGTTGGCCTGCCTGCTCCAAGGCTATGCAGACACAAAAGAGCGGATAGCCATGGGCGTAATTGACCGTGCCGTCGAGCGGATCGACGATCCATCGATTAGCGGAGGAGGACCGCTCTCCGGTCCCCTCCTCGGCCAAGACATCATGATCGGGGAAGTGCCTCCGAATCCCGTCTACGATCATCCGCTCGCACTGTTTGTCGACCTCCGTGACGAGATCGATCGTCCCCTTATACTCAACCTGATGGACCTTCCCCAGCCGGTCCAGCTGGATCTTCCCGGCCGCGCGGGCCAACTCGATCGCCAATGCCAGTGGTTCCATCGGCGAGCACGATACCACAGGCCGCAAACTAGGCCAAGGCAAACAACTGTCAGGATTTCCAGATCCTCCCAGGCGAGGGGCTGACACTCAGCGCGTTGCCAGATAATGTCCCAAGAGGGGATCGGAAAGACGAATCCCTTTTCCGACCTCATGTTCGATGAGCCCACGGTCCATGAGCTTCTTGACTATTTTTCCCACGCTCGATT
>JACPFG010000090.1 GCA_016183125.1 Deltaproteobacteria bacterium | reverse complement strand
TGCGGGATGGCGCCGATATGGCGCACGTTTGATGTGATCTCTTCCCCTATCTGGCCGTTGCCGCGCGTTGCTGCCACTGCCAGCCGCCCCTGCGAATCGTAGCGCAGACTGACCGCGCAGCCGTCTATCTTTGGCGAGGCCACCAGGGTTCCGCTAATCTTGGCTGCCCACTCGCCGGCTGCGGCGGCATCGTAACATTTATCTAGCGACAGCATCGGGACAACGTGCCTAACGGTCGGCCGCTCGCCGACGACCAGGTCCGAACCGACGCCGAGCAAAACCGGTGAATCCGGACGCTTGGCGCGCAAGGCCTCCACCAGGAGGTCGAACTCCTGGTCTGAAATCTCCGGCTGGTGTTCGATAAAATAGAGCCGATTGTGCTTGCGTACCGCCGCCTCCAGCCTGCGGACATCCATCCGTTCCCATTTAGAGCTAGTAACCATATGCGTTCAGGCGAAAGATCCGAGGGCGATCGGGTTCGAATCTGATGACCGAGATGGAGCCGTTGTCGATCTTGAAGCTCTGCCACTGATTAAGATCCAGGCACAGGTAATAGGCGCACAGGGCCTTGATCACGTCCGCGTGCGATACGCAGCAGACCACTCCATCGCAATAGCGGGCCCTCGCTCGCTTTACAACTCCGACGGCCCGGGCCTGGACATCGATCACCCGCTCTCCGCCGGGAACCGCCGATTCCCTCCCCCGCTCCCAGTAAGTAAGCCAGGCCTCCGTGGCCATGATCTCCTCAAGCGTCTTATCCAACCAGTCCCCATAGTTGATCTCGGCCAGGCCCTCTTCCTCGATCAGCGGAATCCCGTCCCGCCCATTAAGGATGCATTGCGCAGTCTCCCTGGCGCGGACGACCGGACTCGTATATACGGCCGCCAACGGCACACCTGCCAGGGCAGATGCAGCAGCCGTGGCCTGCCGGCGCCCCTCGTCATTTAACGGGATGGGGCGGCGCCCCATAACCCGCTTCTGGCCCTGTATATTCCAGTCTGTCTGTCCATGACGCACCACGATAAGTTCGAACATTTTCCTTCCTTTCGTTGATCCCCCTTGTTACATATTTTCATCGCTGATGACAACCACTCTGCACACCTTGCCGAATGGGCTTAACGTACTTCTCGAGGAGAACCGCGCCGCGCCGGTCATCTCGTTTAACGTCCTTGTGATGGTCGGCAGCGCGATGGAGACGGAGGCGCAAGCGGGGATCTGCCACGTGATCGAGCATATGCTCTTCAAGGGGACGCCGACCCGCCATGTGGGACAGATAGCAAAGGATGTGGAGGCGGCAGGTGGAGAGATAAACGCGTATACCTCGTTTGACCAGACGGTCTACTATATCAACATGGCTTCGCGTTTCGCCGATAAGGGCCTACAGATCCTGGCGGATGCCGTGCAGCATCCCCTCTTCGACGCGCAGGAACTGGCCAGGGAATCGGAGGTTATCTGCGAGGAGATCCGCCGCGAGGAAGACAACCCATCACACCGGGTCACCGAACGACTTTTTCGCCAGATGTACGGCGTCCATCCATACGGGCGCCCAATCATCGGCTATGCGCATACGGTCAAGGGATTCACTCGCGACGACCTGATCGCCTTCTGGCGCAAGTGGTATATCCCTAAGAACATGACCGTGATCGTCGTTGGCGACTGCGACCCGGCGACGATGCTGGCCAAGGTGGAGGCCGCCTTCGGCTCGCTCCCTGCCGACGCCCTGCCGCCGGCGCCGCCCCTGGCGCTTCCGATCGAAGTGGGCGGCCCGCGGGCCACCGTGGAACAGACGGCCATTCAGTCGAGCTATCTCTCGCTCGGGCTGCCGATCCCGGAGCTGACGCACACCGACGTGCCGGCGATCGACATCCTGGCACACGCCTTGGCCGGCGGCGAAAGCTCGCGCCTGGAGCAGGCCCTAGTAGAGCGCAAGCAATTGGCCCATTCGATCCACTGTTATGCCTTCACACCTAAGGGGACCGGGCTTTTTTCGATCGGCGGCGTGCTGCAAACGGCCAAGCTGGAGGCAACGATGCGGGCGATATGGGAAGAGGTCGCGCGCGTGCAGACGCATGGAATAACCGTCGAGGAACTGGCCCGCGCCAAACTCAACATCCGCGCCACAGAGACCTACGAGAAGGAGACGGTCGGCGGCCAGGCCGGCAAGTATGCCCTCTTCCTCGGCGCCACCGGCGATCACACATTCGAACAGCGCTACTACGCGGCAATCCAGGAGACGACTGTTGAACGGGTCCGCGAGGTGGCGCGCCGGTACCTGACCCCCGCGCGGACTTGTATCATGTGGCTTGCCCCCAAGGAAGACCGGGGGCCTACAAGCGAGCAGCTTGCTGCGGTCTGCCAACCACCTGCCGCCGTCCCAGCGAAGGGGAAGGCCCGCACGGAGCGCACGCGTCCGCAATGGCTCACGTTCCCAAACGGGCTGCGCGTAATCGTACACGAAAATCATCGGCTCCCGTTGGTGGCCTGCTGCGCGGTGGCCTTGGGCGGATTGCGTGCGGAGACGCGCGCCACGAACGGTATAAGCATGCTGGTTGCCAATGCCCTTACAAAGGGGACGCGGCATCGCAAGGCCCTGGAGATCGCCGAGACGATCGATTCCCTGGCAGGTTCGATCGATGGATTCACGGGACGCAACTCTCTCGGGGTCCGTGGCGAATTTCTGGCGGAGAAATTCGCGGAGGGATTCGCCCTATTCGCCGAGGTTATCAGCGAGCCGGCCTTTCCGGCGGACGAGGTTGCCAAGGAGAAACGACAGCTGATCGAGGCAATACGCAATCAGGAAGACAATCTGCCCGCCATAGCAATGCTCCACTTTACCCGCGCGCTATACGGCCGCCATCCCTATGGGCTGCGCCAGTTGGGCGAGCGAGATGCCGTCCGTTCCCTTACGCCGATCGGCCTTAAGCGGTTTTACCACCGGCTGACGCATCCACGCCATATGGTCCTGGGGATAGCGGGCGATGTCGATGCCGCCTCCGTTCGTCGGCTAGTGATGAAGCACCTCCCATGGAAGGGCGGGCGCCCACCGAGTTTCCCCCGCCTCCCGCATCCAGGCGTGACCGAACCGATCACTGTGGAACTAAAAAGGGCCGACAAGCAGCAGGCCCACATCGTGTTCGGCTTCCTCGGCACAACGCTCGGCTCGCCGGATCAGTATCGGCTTACCGTGCTTAATTACATCCTAAGTGGACAAGGGGGCCGGCTTTTTACGAAGCTGCGGGACCAGCAGAGCCTTGCCTACTCCGTCTATTCCTCGCACCAGGCCGGGATCGATCCGGGCCTCTTCACGGTCTACATCGGAACCGAACCGGGGAAGGTTCAGACGGCGCTTGACGGGATCAAACGCGAACTTAAGAGCCTTGCCGATAACTTGGTCGACGAGGGCGAATACGAGCGGGCCCGGCAATACCTGGTCGGCGCGTTCGAACTGGACCGGCAGCGCAACGCCAGCATGGCCGGAAGCTACGCCTTTAACGTCCTTTACGGTCTGGGCCTGCGCGAGGTCGAACGGTATCCGGAAAAGATCCTCAAGGTGACTCGCGAAGACGTGCTGCGCGTGGCGCGCAAGTACCTACGCCTCGACCGCGCCGTCTGCTCCATCATCTGGCCGGAGTAATACCGCCGGCGACCGATTGTTCCCAATTCCAGCCGTTTAGCGGGCAGGCGGAGCAGCGCGGATTTTTAGGGCGGCAGTAGTGTTTGCCGACGGCAACTAGTTGGGCGTGGAAGTCGTTGTAGAGAGTCACATCCGGCGCCACGCGATCCATGAAGGTCGATTGCACGGTGTCATAGTCTGCCTCCTCTGTTGCCAGGAAATGCCTTTGCAAGATCCTGTGCGTGTAGGCATCAACGACGAAGATCGGCTTTTCCAAGGCATAAAGAAGGATCGAATCGGCCGTCTCGGGCCCGATCCCCTTCACTGAGAGGAGTTCCTCGCGAAGCTGCGCAAGCTGCTGCCGGGCCATTCGCGTCGTATCGCCGCCATACCGGTCTAGAAAATAGCCAAGGAAACTTCGCAATCGCTTCGTCTTCACGTTAAAATAGCCTGCGGGACGGATGAGTTGGGCCAGCCTCCTCGGCGAAAGCGCATAAAGCTTGCGAGGCGCCAGGACCTTTACATGCTTGAGATTAGCGATGGCCTTGGCGACGTTGCCCCAGTTTGTATTTTGCGTGAGGATAGCGCCTACGATCACTTCGAAGGGGGTCTCGCCCGGCCACCAGCGCTGATGACCAAAATGGGCACGTGCGCGCCGGTAGGCTGTCCGGAGGAGATTGGCTACTTGGCTGCCGGCGATGGTGCGGCCTCCGTCGGTTTCTTTTCAGTGGTCTTTGGCAACGGGGTCTGCAGCGATTCTATCTGCTGCTTGAGATCCCGCTCGATCAGGGAGTCGAGTTTGCGTTGGTCTTCCGGCGTGACACCCTCTTCGATCTTCTTCCCCGCCGTCTGCAGTAGTGCCCCCAGCCACACGCGCATGTCCTTGACCCCTTCCTTCCAGAGCGCCGAACGGAAGAACCCGATCACTTGGTCGCGTGCCGGCCTGCCGTGCCAGGAGATGTACCCTCCCGCCACATATGCGACGCCTGCCAGCAGTGTCAGAAAGATGAGCCGTTTGATCCAGCGGAAAAGAAACATATTGGCGCTCTAGCGCGGACGCCAACGGGTGTCAACGCCGTAGACATTTCCCGCCCCTTCTGCTAGGCTTTCGCGAATGCCGCAACATCGCGCTAAGATACTGATCGTTGACGACAACAAGGTCAATGTGGAGTTGATCCGCGCTCAGTTAAAACCGTTTAATTACGAGTGCGCGGCCGCCTACAACGGCGAGGAGGCCCTTTCATTAATCGCGCAGAGCCCGCCTGATCTGGTCCTGCTCGACCTGATGATGCCTGGGGTGAGCGGGTACGACGTCTGCAAGGCGATAAAACAAAACAAGGACACACGCTTTATTCCGGTGATCGTGATAACCGCCCTGCAGGAACTCGACGACAAGCTAAAGGCGATCGAGCTGGGGGCGGATGATTTTCTGGTCAAACCGTTCAACAAGCTCGAGTTGACGACACGTATCAAATCGCTACTTCAACTAAAGGCGCTG
>JACPFG010000088.1 GCA_016183125.1 Deltaproteobacteria bacterium | reverse complement strand
GTCATCCCGGCGCCCCCAAACCCGTCTACGGCGTCCTTAACCACGAGGTCTCCTCCAACAGGGGTAAGCTCCTTGCGGGTCAGCAGGCCTAAAAAGATGTTAAAACGAACGGCGCGCACAAGCTTGCGGATCCAACCATAGTGCCGTTCCGGGTCCATGTTGCTCCCCATGGAGAGCGAAAAGGCCGCGCCCGCAGTGGCGCCCTGGATCGTATCGCCGGGATTGGGGTGAAAAATATTGATAGGGTAGAGGAGCGAGAGATCCAGATCCGGGACGGGGCCTGTTTTGTGGTAACGGAAATAGTATTCCTCTACGCGTGTCGGATCGGTCAAATGAGTGAGCGTTACTATCACCGGGTCGCCCTCGCGGATATCGTATTGAAGCAAGATCCCGTACATATAGATCGTCGTGACCGCGCCCGTCTCGACTAATCTAACGAGGTTTACTATGGTACGATTAGGATAGCGGTTCAGCAGGCGTTCGCCCAGTTTCTGCTCCAGCGTGGTGCTCTGTTGGAATAGCCCGATCGGACGGTGGGCCCCCTCGTGGATGTACCCCATGTCGATGCGCCAGTGTCCATGGAGCTCAGTGGCAAAGCGCCATGCTCCGTATTGCGTGACCACGCACGGTTTTTCTATACAGGCAGCCAACGGTTGGAATTGTCGCGGACCGTTCTTTGCACCACGATCGTACATCACTAAAGAGCCCTCACGGCCTGCAACGTGTACAGGGCGCGGACCTGCCTCCAGCCGCCATGGGGCGCAAAGCAGTATACAAATCCCGCCAAATCGATACAATAACCGCCGGATGAGCACCTCTGTCACCATTATCCTCTATTACACCTTTTCGTTCGTTTCCCGTTGTTATTTTTATCTGCCGATTATGATCCTTTGGTTCCTCCGTAGCGGGTTTTCTCAACTCCAAGTCATGTGCCTGGTCAGCATTTTTTTCATCAGCGCCCTCGTTGCCGAGCTGCCGACCGGCATCTTTGCCGATCGCCATGGCCGAGCCCGTGCCATGGCCGCCGGCAGTATCACCCAGGTGGCCGGCGTGCTCTGCCTCGCCGCGTCGTTTTCCTGGTGGCTTGCGGCGATTGGAGAGGCCCTGCTTGGCCTAGCGCTGGCCTTCCATACCGGGGCTAAAGAGGCCTGGTTGTACGACACGCTCAAAGAACAGGGACAGGAATCCAACTACCAGAGGGTCTATGCCAAATCAAAGTTTTTCGAGTTTGGGGCGATGAGCATAGGGTCGGTGATCGGTGTCCCCATGTATGTCCTGGACGGCCGCTGGCCTTTTTGCGCTTCAGCCGTTATCTTTGGGATCGGCGCGTTAGCCGCTCTCCTCCTTCGGGAACCGGTTCGCCATCAGCCGTTGGAATGCAGAGACGTGGGCGCCGTGCGGGCCGGTTTGCGGGAGGTGTGGAACGGCCCGCTTCCTTTGCGCCTGTTAGTCGTCTACTACGCATGGTTCTTCTCGCTGGTTTTGATCGTGGCGGTGACGCTGAGTCAGCCGTATCTGGTCTGGATCGGCTTCCCAGTGCAGCTCTTCGGGTGGGCTTATCTTTTTTACAACACCTGTGCGATGGCTGGGACTCTCTTTGCAGACCGCTGTGCAAACCGGCCGCTGGATCGACGATTTTTTATCTGGCTGGGAACCGGTTTTGCGGGCGCGCTGCTGGCGCTGGCTTGCTGGAAGGCAAGATTCGCCTTCCTACTGCTGGGTGTGGTCTATGTCGGGTGGGGACTGTTATTGCCGACCACTAGTCAGGCCATAAACCGCCTAGTCGGGTCTGAACGACGTGCTACGATACTATCAGTCCAAGATTTTCTGCAGAGCACGATATTTGTCGTCACCGCCACGACAATAGGCTATGCGACCGATCAGTGGGGGCTGCCCTGGGCGCTTGCCATCTTGAGCGGAATTAGCTTATGTGTCGTTGTGATTTTCTATTTTCTAAAATTTGCTGCAATGACGAAAAGCGAGAATAGAAAATAGAGGTCGGCCATGGTCGGACGGGGTGTAGCTCAGCCTGGTAGAGCGCTTGCTTTGGGAGCAAGAAGTCGCTGGTTCGAATCCAGTCACCCCGACATATGACGTGGGGCCCCGCGTGTGCCGGGGGGCGACTACTCGTGGCATTACATTTTGGCCGACACATGCGATGGCCCCACGCCCCGCGCCGACCGCCGGCAAAGCCGGTCGGTCGGCTTATGAACCGCTTCGGGCCCGTAGCTCAGAGGATAGAGCATCGCCCTTCTAAGGCGAGGGCCGCAGGTTCGAATCCTGCCGGGCCCGCAGAAATTTTGCGCAGCAGATTTTCGTTTATCGTGTATCGAATATCGTGTATAGGAGACTCAAAGGAGGGCCATATGGCCAAGAAAAAGGCGTTCGGTGGATTCGCGATCTCCTTCAAGGGGAAGAAGGACAGCGTAGAGAAGGTATTCGGTAGCAAACCCGTAGGTCCCAGCGAGATGACCAAAAAGCTCTGGGTCTACGTGAAGCGAAACAAACTGTCGAAAAAGGGTTAAGTCGCAGGCGGTATACGGCGCGGATCGTCGGTCGCCCACCCCTCTAATGCCGCCACCTGGCTGCGCAATGCGGCGGGGATCGGCACCGACCTTGCACGGTCGTAGTCGTATACTACTTGGACCGAGGTCCCTGTGGCGACCAGCGTCCCGGTTGTAGCATCGGCGAGTTCGTACGACATCGTGAAGCTGGACCGTCGTAGGTCCGTGATTCCCACCCGAGTCCGAACAACGGCGCCAAGCTTGACCGGGGCCTTAAAATGGCAGGTAATCGCTGCCAGTATATAACTCACGCCGCGTGGTCCCATCGATCGCGAGAAGGCCGATCCGGCAAGTCTCTCGCAGTAGGTCACCCGCGCCTGCTCCATCATCGTGATGAAGACGGCATTGTTGACGTGACCCATCATATCGATATCCCGGAAGCGGATGGGGAAATCGACCGTTATCGGATAGCTTGTAGCTGGACAGTCGTTTGTCACGCGCTCCTCCGATTCGCTCATGCATATGATACTAGGCACTATCTAGCCCAGTGCTGACCTATTTTCAACTGGTGCCTTGACAGCTGAAAAAGTCACCCGCTATAAACGACGAGTTATGGCGGACCTGGCCTTGGCGATACCATCGATCAATATACCGCGCGAGACCCTGCTGGGGATGTATCGGTTGCTCCTCCTAACCCGCCTCTTCGAGGACAAAATTCTCTATATCTGTTCCAACCAGACGCCTCAAAACCCCTTTATCACTGGCAAGGGTT
>JACPFG010000087.1 GCA_016183125.1 Deltaproteobacteria bacterium | reverse complement strand
GCCGAGGCCGCATCCGATGTGTGAGTCGAAGAAGGGCTATTCTGTAACCTTAGAAATTACACAGACCTCGGCGCACGACCGACAAAGACTTAGAGCGCGTAACAAAATGAGATTGCTACTGCAAATTCGGCTGGCGGGCTGCGCCGGCGTCAGATTTCGCCAAAAGTGCTCGATGTGCCTTTCAGGCACACCTCCGCGCTTTAGGCTCATCTTCCTGGGCTCGCCGCGCCATCCGAATTTTCGTCACGCAACTCATTTTGTTACGCGCTCTTAATCCTGTCCGGTCGCGCTGCCGCCGGTGACGGTGAGGTCGTCGAATTGGCAATTGGTATCGGTCGCGGTGCCTTGGCTGGTGAGCGCGCCAAGGAGTAGGCGGTACGTGCTTCCGACCGCCGAGGTAATATCGGTCAGGTTCGTAAACGTCGCCCCATTATCCGTACTGTACGCAGGAGTAAACGTACTCCCCACCTTGGTCAGCCGGATCACAAGAACGCCAGCTAATGCCGCTTGGGTCGTCCCGGTCCCGATTTGGGTGGTCTGCGGTTGCCCGCCCCCATAGTTCCTGCCTCGGGCAAAGAGATTATTGGCGCCACCGCTGGAGATGCCGACCTCCGCGCCGCCATTATTGACCGAATCGTCGGTCCCGATGATGATGGAGAGACTGCAGCCATCCCCATTGTCGCTCAACCCGCTGAACGTCGGGATCCTCACTGTGACGGTGAGATTGCTCGATGCAAACGTCTTCCGCTGTCCGGTGCCGGGTGTACCGGTTGAGAGATTCTGTGCTACGGTAATGGAGAGGGCCCCACCGGTAATCGTTGCGGTCTCCAGGCTCGATTGCACGGCCGTGTAGCAACTGCTCAGCGTGTCTCCGTTGCTGAAGTCATCGTTTGTTGCGCACCTGGTGGTGTACGTAAAGGTCTTGGCGCTGGCCAAGGCATTCCCCGCGCTGTCTTTTACGCCGGTCCCGGCGGTCGTCGTGCATGAGCGGCCTTGAGGCCGATTGGACGACGGCGTGATCGTAAATTCGTTATTGCTGATGGAATCGGAATCTGCAGCCGCAGCCACCGTGATCGTCTGGCTCGTGCTATTACAGCTGAGTGTCACGTTGCTAGTGGAAACCGTCGTGGTATCCATCGCCTCGGAGAAGGTGAGGGTATAGGCCGTGCTCACGCTAATCCCGGTGGTTCCCGTCGCCTCGATCGTCGTCCCGCCGGCGGTCTTTAGCGACGAGACCGAGGGGGCAGTTGTATCGGACGAACTTCCGCCGCTACCGCTCCCGGCTGTCGGCGTCGCTGAGACCTCGCTGGAGGGGTCCCCCTCGCCTGAACTATTAGTGGCGGTAATGACATAATAGTAAGTTGTCCCGTTCGTGAGACCCCCCTGCACATAGGAGGTGGAAGTGATATCGGTCAGGCCGATCCCGTTGGCAGGGGTTACCCCTGTGCTCGTCCCGTAATAGATCGTGTATTTGGTTGCCCCACTGACTGCCGTCCAGCTAAGCGTTACCTGTTGATTACCGGCGGTGGCCGTAACACCTGTAGGCGCATCCGGCTTGGCCGCTAACTCGGTGGCACCGCCATCGGTGCTGGTTACGTTGGCCCCGCAGCCCCCACCGAGCAAGAACGCCGTAAGGAGTACAACCCAGTTGAATCGTAGCCAACTCTTCGTAACTATCCCCCTTACCGTAGACGGCTCCATACTATAACAGATTCGACCTAAAATACAAATTTCCGTATAATGATCCTCTTGCATATGCGGATCAGCGCCATTGCTATCGGCTTGCTTACCCTTATAAATGAATGTACACCGATCCATAGCGGAGGGACAGGTATGAATCCACCCACCATGGTCGCTGAAACAGAAGCTAAACAACCGATCCAAGAGGCAAAAACGGCCCGGGCTACGTTCGCCGGGGGCTGTTTCTGGTGCATGGAGGGCCCATTTGAGGCCGAGGCCGGGGTGCTGGAGGTCCTGGCAGGCTATACGGGTGGGGCTGTAGTGAACCCCACATATGAACAGGTCTCGTCCGGTTCGACCGGGCACCTGGAGGCAATTCAGGTGGTGTACGACCCCACAAAAGTGAGCTATGAGCGGCTCCTCGACATCTTCTGGCGACAGATCGATCCGACCGACGATGGCGGGCAGTTTGTCGATCGCGGGGGACAATACGGCTCGGCGATCTTTTGTCACGATGAGGAACAGCGGCGATTGGCGGAGGCATCCAAGGAAGCGCTGGCTAAGTCAGGCCGGTTCGCGAAGCGGATCGTGACACCAATACGTACGCTGGAAACATTCTATCCGGCGGAGAATTATCATCAGGATTACTACAAAAGGAATCCGCTTCGATATAAGTTCTACAGGTTTAATTCCGGACGAGATCGGTTTTTGAAGAAGACATGGCGGGACACCGAGGGTGCCGGGCAAAGGCCCTCTGAAAGCGAATTGAAGGCACGGTTAACCGCCCTGCAATATGCCGTGACGCAGAAAGAGGCCACAGAGCCGGCGTTTGACAACGCCTACTGGGATAACAAGCGGGAAGGGATCTATGTCGACGTAGTTTCCGGAGAGCCGCTCTTCAGCTCTACCGACAAGTTCGATTCCGGCACCGGCTGGCCGAGCTTCACCAAGCCGATCGAGACGGGCTTGGTTACCGAACAGGAGGACCGAAAACTCTTTCGCGCTCGCACGGAGGTACGCAGCCGCAAGGCCGGTTCACACTTAGGCCACGTCTTCCCGGACGGCCCCGCGCCGACTGGGCAGCGCTACTGCATCAACTCCGCCGCGCTGCGCTTCATTCCGAAGGAAGAGCTTGAAAAAGAGGGCTACGGGCAATATATTTCGTTATTCGAAAAATGAATGCCGCGCGTGAGGACCTTCCGCCAGAGGCGGATCCGCCTGTGGCGGAGGCTTTGCCAGTCCGAGCGCGCTCGATTTCGGGGGGCGTGAAATGGAACACTCGTGCCGGTGGCACGAGGCAAACATTTCACGCTCGCTGTCCGGCAGCGGAGCTGCCGATCCGAGCTTGCTGGGGGCAGAGCCCCCGATGCAATGGAGGGGTGGGAGAGTGGCCGATTCCAGCTGCCTGCTAAGCAGTTGTCCCTCACAAGGGGACCGCGAGTTCGAATCTCGCCCCCTCCGCCAAGAAAAAACGTGGAGCTAAATCCTATCGAACGGCGCTATCGCGCGCTCGTGGAGACAGGGCGCGAGGTGAGGAAGCTCTATCCGGCCAATCCGAACGACGAGGGGATCTCTTTTCCGGGCGAGGTCCTCTCTCGCTGTTATACCGACTACTTCCGTGCGCAGGAATATCGCCCCGATCCGAAGGGGCTGCGGCCGGCGCGGGAGGCCATTGCGACCTATTACACCGAGCAAGGGGCAGCGGTCGATCCGGAGCGGATCCTTCTGACCTCCGGGACGAGCGAGTCGTTTTTCTATCTCTTTTCGCTTCTTGCCGAGCCGAGCGATAATATCCTGACACCTACGCCGTCGTATCCGCTCTTCGACGAGATTGCGCGGTTGGCGCATGTGCAACTCAAGCCGTATCGCCTCGATGAAGCGCGCGCTTGGGCGATCGATCTAGACTCCGTGCGGGAGGCCATCAACGAGCGAACGCGGGCAATCGTGATCGTCTCGCCGCACAACCCGACAGGGATGGTGGCGGATGTCGGCACACTCCGGCAAATAGCAGCTATCGCCAATGAGCGCGGCCTCCCGATCATCTGCGACGAGGTCTTCAGCGAGTTCTACTACGGTCCCGGCTCTTTTCCTCGAGCCATCGCCGTCGCCCAGCCGGATCTCTGTTTCACGCTCAATGGGATCTCGAAGATGCTCGCCCTCCCGGCGATGAAGTGCTCGTGGATTGCCATGACGGGGGAACCTAAGCGCGTCGCCGTGGCCGTGGATCGGTTGGCGCATATCGCTGATACATTTCTTTCCTGTCACTATCCGATTCAGCGGGCGCTCCCGACCATTCTCACGCGGGGAAAATCATTTCTAGAATCGTACCGGGCCGAGGTCGCTCAGCGCCGCGCCACGGCCCTAGAAATCCTGTACACCTGTCCGGCGCTCCGGTTTCATCCGCCTATGGGGGGATTTTATCTTATGGCCGAGGTGACGAAAGGCCGCTGGCAGGATGAAAATGACTGTATCTGCGATCTACTTACCCAACACGGCCTTTTTCCGCACCCCGGCTACTTTTACGACCATGAGCAGGGGATCCATCTGGTCCTCTCGACCATGCTTGAGCCGAACAGGATACAAGAGGGATTGACGCGGCTCTGCGCTGCGGTTACATCATCATGAACCCGCAATCAGGAGGCAACCGATGCCCTCATTCGATGTCGTTTCGCAGGTGAATCTGCAGGAAGTGGACAACGCCGTGAATCAGGCGGTCAAGGAGATTGCCACGCGCTACGATTTTCGCGGATCGAAGAGTCAGATCACATTCGAGAAAGAAAAAGGAGAGATTGCCCTGATAGCCGATGATGATTTTAAAGCGAAGGCGGTTATCGATATCGTCCAATCAAAGATTGTGAAGCGGGGCGTCGATATCCGGGCGCTCGACGTCGGTAAGATCGAGCCGGGCGCCGGTGGGTTGGTCAAGTGCCTCATCAAACTCAAGCAGGGGATCGCCCAAGAGGTGGCAAAAGAGATGATCGCGGCGGTCAAAAAGCTAAACCTCAAGGTCCAGGCGCAGATCCAGGAAGATCAGCTCCGCGTCTCCGGAAAGAACCGGGACGATCTGCAGTCTGTGATAGCCCACCTGCGCGGGGGGAGCTATGGCCTCCCGCTCCAGTTCATCAATTTTAGGGAGTGAATAATCCTACTGCTGGGCGCCGACCGGACAATGGTAGCTGCAGTAACTCCCCTCGCCTACTGCTGCCTGCGCACAGGTGGCGGCTGTAAACTTGTTCACGGAAAAATCGATCATTGCGCCAGTGGCCGTAGATCCCAAGATCTCGATCCGTGTGCAGGTACAACTAAATGGCCCCTGCTTGCAGAAGAGGCCGGAATCGACCGCATCGAGGACAATTTTCCACTTCGTCACGCCGATGTCCCCCCTCCCCCGATGGGTCACGATCCCATGATTTCGCATGGTCGCCTGTATCGCCGTTCTCGACTGCTCGATCGTGAGCTCTAAACAGGACTCGCAGGAACTCCCGCCGCACTGATCGTCCGTTGCCGCACCCGACGCCATCGCCCATATCCCAGCGAGCTCCGGCAGGGGAGCGATCGTCCCGTCACCGGCATGCTCTTGCAAATAGCGGCAGGTCGGAGCCTCGCGCGTTCCGCTCGGCATGCACCAGATGCCATCGCAAAGATACGTGTCGAATCCGTCTTCTTGAAACTGCTTCGCCCATCCTTTTCCATAGGCCTTCCGTTCTTCCGCCGGCTTGACGGCATCCAGCCCATCCATTATGCCGACAAACCCTTGCACAGCCTTCGGGTCAACCCGACCGCCGGCATAGAGGGGATGCAGATCCTCCCGATACTGTTGCAGGAATCCATTGATCGCCTCGCCACTCCCAACATACCTTGTGAGATCCCCTTTCTCTAGGGCGTGAGCGAATACGGCGAGCAGGAAATGGAGCGCCCCGTCTCGCTCGTAGATCTTTAATGCATCGATCGATTCGGCGCCGAGGAGCGTTACCGCAAAGCCCTTCCGATATTCTGCGTCGCCTTCGAATCCGTCGCAGGCGCTTGTGACGGAAAACTTGTCGGCAATAATCGTACGGAGCGTTTCCAGGACTGGCGGGGCTGCTGCTAATTTCTCCCGCAGCGTCACCGCGTCGGTCCCGAGGAGAATGGCGGCGGCGGACGCGATCTTTGCGGCGCCCTCGGCGGACAAGCTCCCATCGCGCAGAGCGGCCGCTACCGCGCCCCAATCTGCATAGCCGATGTCGTTCGGATTGAGTGCGGCAGCCATCCCCGCCTGAT
>JACPFG010000091.1 GCA_016183125.1 Deltaproteobacteria bacterium | reverse complement strand
GGCGCCTAGGCACCGGATCCCCATCTATCACGATAACGTCTGTGTACGGATTCGTCAGCAGGCGCCCCTCATGGAACGGGAGATGCACACTGGAACCGATCAGACTCCCCAGTACCCTAGGCCAAACTGCAACTTGCTGTTGCTTGGCATCCCTCGTCGTGGCCTCCCTGACGGCCTGCCGCCGCCACTCCTCCCAGAGCGATTGCAGGGCCTTCAACACATCCGGCAACGGTTCGATCAGAACGACGCCCGCGCCCGCCTCCGGCACCAATACGGTTGCCATACCGCTCGGACAGGTCGAATCCCGTATGGCATAGTGTACCTCGTGGGTAATGGGGATGCAATCGACCCCGGCCGTCGTGTTCAGATAGTATTTCTTTCGGAATATCATTGGGTAAGCAGCGCGCGGATCTTGCGGAGGAGGTCTTCGGGTTCATAGGGTTTCTGAAGATATTCCCGCGCCCCCCTGGCCCTGATCTCCCCTTCCAACTCCGGTCCGCCCACACCTGTCAGCACAATCACCGGGATCTTGGCCGTATCGGGTCTAGCTTGCAGTCGCTCCAGGACCGTTTGACCGGTGCCCGCAGGCATCTGCAGATCGAGGATGATCAGATCGGGCCGCGCCCTGTGCGCCTGCTCTACGACACGCACCCCCTCATGGGCGGCAAGCGTATCGAAACCTTCGTATATGAGCCGATCGGTCAGTGTGCGAACGAGGTCGTGGTCGTCATCGGCAATAAGGATACAATATTTGGCGCGCATGGCGGGCTTCTACTCCTCAACTACCGGAATTGTAAAATGAAATCGCGTGCCGCGCCCGGCCTCCCCCTCTGACCAAAATCATAGTCCAATTTTTCAGAGTTGACAAAGATCATTTGTCTGGGGCAAAGCCCATTGGGATGAAAGACGAAATCGGCCGATTATTTAAGCAGTTAGTCGATACAGTGGCCCGCCTAAGGGCCCCTGACGGATGCCCCTGGGACCTGGAACAGACCCCACAGTCTGCCGCCCCTTATCTGCTCGAAGAGGCCCACGAGGCCCTAGAGGCGATCGATTCGGGCGATCCGGCCAGGATGCGGGAGGAGCTGGGCGATCTGCTACTCCAAGTAGTCTTTCAGGCCCAGTTGGTTGCAGACACCTCTGGGGCGCTAACGATTAAGGAGGTGACCCAGCAGGTAACGGAGAAGTTGATCCGTCGCCATCCCCATGTATTCGGCGATCTGAAGGTAAGTGGGACTAGCGAGGTGCTGGTAAACTGGGAGAAGATCAAACGCACTGAAAAGGCCACCGACCGCTCGATCTTGAGCGGTCTGCCAAAAGGGCTGCCAGCCCTCCTTAAGGCATACAGGATCGGCCAAAAGGCCTCGCGGGTCGGGTTTGATTGGACCGATGTAGAGGGGATCCTCCGGAAGGTCGAGGAGGAGGCCAGAGAACTTCACCAGGCAAACGCCGCCGAAGATCCGGGACGCCGCGAGCAGGAATTCGGCGATCTGCTGTTTACGCTGGCTAACCTCGGCCGATTTCTAGATGTCGATCCGGAAGGGAGCCTTAGGCGCGCCACCGACCGGTTTAGCCTACGGTTTCAATGGATGGAACAGGAGGCCGTGCGGCGCGGAGAGGATCTACACACTATGACGGCCACTGCATGGGATGCCCTCTGGGAGGAGGCCAAACAGGCCACGGCTACTCCATGAGCCCCAGTTCTTTCAGCTTGCCGTAGAGTGTGGTCCTGCCGATGTCTAGGGCCGTTGCCGCGCGACTCTTGTCGCCTTCGCAGCGCGTCAGCACATGCTCGATATAGCGCCGCTCCACATCTTTTACATATTCTCGCAACGCCGGATAGCTTGCCGTATCACCTTCTCCTATCGGAAGGCGGAGTGCCGTGACCGCCCGCTCGCCAAGGCCAGCCAGCGCCCACGGCGGCAGGTGGTTCTCCGTGATTATCTCCTCCGGACTTAAGATCACCAGGCTGTGGATCACGTTCTCCAACTCGCGAACGTTCCCCGGCCAGTCGTACTGCTGTAATCGGCGCAATGCCTCCGCAGTGATCCGCTTGGGCCCGGTGATCTTTCCGTATTTCTCCAGGAAATGAGCGATCAGAATCGGGATGTCCTCGCGCCGTTCCCTAAGGGGCGGAAGCCTAAGCGGGATCACCCGCAGCCGGTGAAACAGGTCCATTCTGAAGGCCCCCTTCGCCACTAGCTGATCGAGCGGCTCGTTGGCGGCCGCGATCACGCGGAAATTGACCCGAATCGGCGATGTCCCGCCGACCCGCACAATCTCCTTCTCCTGAAGCACCCGCAATATCTTGGCCTGCAGCTCGAGCTTGAGTGCGCTGATCTCGTCCAGGAAAATATCGCCGCCGTTTGCCAGCTCGAACTTCCCGATCTTTCGGGCTGATGCCCCGGTGAAGGCCCCCTTTTCGTGGCCGAAGAGCTCCGATTCAAGCAGCCCCTCAGGTATTGCCGCGCAATTGACCGCGATGAACGGCCGCTGCGAGTTTCCCTCCAGGCTGTGCACGTGGCGTGCGAGCAGCTCCTTGCCGGTCCCGCTCTCCCCCTCGAGCAGTAGGTTGGCCTGGTGCCCCTTCACCCGTTCGGCCCTGTCAACCATCTGCCTAAAGGCGACGCTCACCCCGATAAATTTCGCACGCGAGGCGTCCGGGTTTAAATCGGCAATAAGCGCATCGTGCCTGTCCCGGAGCTGCTTTACCGGCTGCAACTTTTCTAGGATAGCGGTCAACTCTTCAACGGCGAACGGCTTGCATATATAATCGGTTGCCCCAGACCGCACCGCCTGCACGATCAGCTTAGGATCCTTCTTGCCGGTAACCATAACCACGTCGACGCTGGCAAACTCATGCTTAATCCGTTTTAACCCCTCCAATCCATCCTCCCCGCCCAGATCGATATCGAGCAAGATGAGATCGACCGTCTCTTTGCGCATTATGGTGAATGCCTCGGCCATCGTGGTCGCCGTGGAGAGTTGATATTCTCCACCCAAGAGTCCCTGCACCGACTGCAAAAATGCCACCTCATCATCAATCCATAGGACATGGTAACTCATCGGCCTCCTCCTTTTCGTTGCCTGCCTAGCCGATTCCTTAGCAACTGGCGTGCCAGCTGCACCACTTGGCAAAATCTCATTAGAATTCATACGCTCCTCCGCTTGTCTGGCCTGTTCGATTCCCCATAATCCTAGCTTTCGAACAACGGGACTGTTCGGAATCCCGAACTATGAACATAATTTCAGATTGTCAATACCTATATAGTATATATCGGCTGAACGTCGCAGAAAGTTGCTTACGGGGCCCTCTGAAAATTAGCCATTCCCATTAATTAAAAAATCTGCTATTATTCCAATAAGATATGACAGATAGGCCCGAACGCCGACAACCCGGCGAAGTAGTCAATGGTCGATTCCTCATCGAACGGGAGCTGGGGAGCGGATCTATAGGAGAGGTCTTCCTCGCCCACGATGCCATCCTCGACCGTGACGTGGCGATGAAATATCTTAAGTGGCAACCTGATAAACCGACCACCGTCGATCGTTTCAAATCCGAATTTGCTGCGCTCACACACCTAAGTCATCCGCATATAATCAAGGTCTTCGACTTTGCGCAGGATGAGCGGACCGCTCAGTACTTTTTTACAGGCGAGTATATCGGCGGTCGGGACTTCTTCTCTTTCACGACTGGATTCAGGCCGGAACGGATCGAGGCGCTCTTTGTTCAGGCATTGCGCGCCCTGGAATATCTTCACGGGCATAACATCTTTCACTTCGACATCAAGCCGCAAAACGTGCTGATAGTTCCTCCGACAGAGACGGACCCCGCGGCCGAGGCGCGCGTGCAACTTATCGACTTCGGTTTCGCCGCGGTCGGTTTTCAAAATCAGTTGATCGGCACGCCGTCCTACATCGCGCCCGAGATAATCATGCACGAGACGCCCACGGGGCAAGCCGATCTCTATTCACTTGGGGTGCTATTCTACTATGCGCTGACGCGCTGGAACCCGTTTCGCGGCAAGAATCGGGAAGAGACCTTCGATCGCCATCTTCACTTTGCGGCAGCTCCTCCCTCCTCGATAAATCCGCAGATCCCCGCGTATCTGGACGATCTGATACTACGACTGCTGGCCAAGCGTCCGCCTGATCGCTACGCGTCGCCAGAGCAGGTAATACAGGACCTTAATCTGCGCTGCGGGCATCCCTATCCGCTGGAGACGCCCGAGACCGTCTTGGCCTACATCCCATGGGAAGGGCAATTTATCGGCCGTGAAAAGATGCTGCATGAGGTGAGCGATCTGTTGGACTCCTGCCGCGAGGGCCGGCAGGACCGCCCGCCAGTCGTTTGGGTGCGCGGGGCCCGCGGCATGGGGAAATCGCGCTTCCTGCGCGAGATCAAGTTCACCGCCCAACTGGCCGGTCATCCCACCTACATCTTCGACCGGGCGGATATAACGACGCGCACCGCCTGGCTGGCCGCTATCGATTCCGCCAGGGAGGATCCGAGCCAGCCGATCGTCTTGTTCCTAGACGACGTGCATAGCCTGATCCAGGAAGGGCTTGCTGTCGAGATCATCTCCGGGGTGCGCCGCCTGATAGGACAGGTGCGCACGCAACTGCAACTGGGCGCAGCTGCGGTGCCGGCAAAGGTGCTGGTTATTATCAGTTCGCTGGAAGACACCGCCACGTGCAAGGCGGTGGAGGGACAGTTGCGTCTCCCAGCCTCTGCGGCACGCACTGTGACATTACGGCCGTTTTCCAGGGAGGAGTTGCGGGCGTATCTGGCCACGCTTACTGGCCTGGAAGACCCGCCGGCCGCGCTCGTCGAAAAACTGCTGGCCCACACCGAGGGGAATCCGCTCTTCCTCACCGAGGTGACTAAGCAGTTGATTGCGCACCGAATCATTATCGATGAACAGGGCCGCTGGAAGGCGACGACATTCGAGGATCTGGGGCTCGATTTCCAGCGGCTGCAGGTCCCGCCGACGGTCGAGGCGATAGTGGCTCAGGAGTACGCCCGCCTGACAGAGCCGGAACAGGGGGTCGCTGCGGCTCTCGCTATTTGGGGCAAGCCGGCCCAGATGCAGGACCTGGCAGCTCTGATGGAGACGGCGCCGGACAGGTCGCATCTGGCAGGGCTGATGCAAAAGGGATTGCTAAGCTACGATCCGCTCACCAGGTGCTACGCATTTCGGAACATCACCAAGCAGCGGGCCGTCTACCACCAGATGGGGGCTGGCGAACAGCGCCGCTTGCATGCGCGGGCTGCTGCGCTGGTGCAGGGCGATCCCGATGCGTCACTGGAGGAGCTCTATGCGCACCAGGCTCAGGCGGGAGAACCGGAGACTGCCGAGAGGGCCCTCTGGGAACTGGCGCAACATCAGATCGAGGTGCACCGTCCCCACGACGCGATCCTCTCGCTGCAGCAACTCTTCAAGATTTGTGGAGAGGAGGGAGGCGTAACAGCGGCACCGATGATAGAAGCGCGTTCATTGCTGGCCAGCGCATACCGCGCGGCGCGAGATTTTGCCGGCTCGAAGCGCGAGTACGAGGGGCTTATCGCCGCGCTAACCGGCAACCCTCGGCAACAATCGCGTCTGTCGGGTCTGCACGAAGAGATGGGCCAGGTCCTCATGAAGCTGCACGACTATACCGGCGCCGAAGCGGCCTTCATGCGGGCGCTGGCCATTGCCCAGCAGGCAACGAAGGACCGCGTGCGGCAACTCCACGTGGAGAATTTCATCGGCCAGGCCCAATTATACCGCGGCGCGCTGCCAGAGGCGATCACCACCTTCAGGCGAACGGCAGAGGCCGCTGCGGAGCTTTCGCCGGACGAGCAGCGACGGATCACGAACAATGACCTGGGTGTGGCCCATTTCGAGGCGGGCGACTATTCGGCTGCGATCGCGCAACTATCGGCCGACAGCGTGCGCGACTCCTCCCTGGGCGACGAGCGCAGAGAGATGCGCAGCCGCTACTACCTGGCCTGCGCCCATCTGGCCGTACACCAGGCAAGCGCGGCCGCCGAGCAATATTCCGCGACGCTGGGGCTGGCCAAGAAATGCGGCGACGTGGAATATTTGGTCAACGCGTACACCGGGCTGGCCAACGTGGCAGGCCGCGAGGCGCGCGTGAACGACGCGGTCCAGTATTACGAACGCGCGCTCGACCTCTCTGGTAGATTGGGGGACGACGAACGTACCGCCGCCATCGCGATAAACTTGGGCCTTGCCTGCCGCAAGCAGTCGCTCTACCAACGGGCGGAGGGTCACCTGCTCTCCGCGCTGGCGTTTTTGGAGACCTCCGCGCACAAGGGAGAATTGTTCGAGCGGTATCATTGCACCGCCCATTTGGAACTAGGCGAGCTCTATCGCCTGCAGAGACGCTTCGAGGCGGCGACCCATCATCTAGACGAGGCATGGAACCTGGCCGCGCACCATTCCAATTGCGCCGGCCTCCGTTTCTGGATCGCGCTAACGCGCGTGGAGTTGCTGCGCGACAACGGCAACGTGCCGCTCGCCCGCGAAACGCTCCCCACCCTTCGCAAATTGGCCACCGACGACTCCATGCGCCAGCACATCCAGGAGACCGAGGACTCACTAGTTGGCTAAACTACCTGAAGAATTGAATTGGGGTTTACCGTGAGAGATAAATATACTGCCGATCGCCAATTTCATAGAACAGCGCAACATCGGTCTCCTTCCACGCGTAGAGGGCGCGATAATTGCGGGTGACCCGAAAGCTATAGAACCCTTTCAGTCGCCCCTTTAACGCCTTGGTATGTAGGCGCGTATCGTTCGGATCTTTGCGAAAGATTTCCTCCTGACGGGCTGCGAGCCGCTGGGTTTCTTTGGGAAGACCCCGAAGGCTTCGAATGAAGTCACTAGTGTAATGGATCTCCATAGGGAACTACAGCAGATGCCTCAGCGACTTCTTCGTTACCGTTTTCCCCAGCGCAAATTCCTCATCTCCCCGCGCGATGATCGCCAAGACTTCCCCCTCCTCCTTCTGTTTGGCCTCCTCAAGGGCCCTCAGCTCCTGGTATCGGCGCAGGCTTAAGAGGACGGCCTGCGGTTTATTATGAGAAACGATGAAGGCCTCCTGTCCCTCGTGGGCGATCCTTCGAATGGTTCGGGTCGCCTCCCGCTGCAACTGCCCCATCCCAATCAGCTCCGGAATCGCGCGTTTCATATGATGAAGCATATCGAACAATAAATTATATGTCAAATACATTTGTTATTATCATATAATTTAATGAAAAAGCAGAGGGGGATCGGGACACTGCAGCCCAGCCAACCGGCGCTAGCGGGCGCTGACGAAGTTTTCGCGCACGGACATCCCATCGCACCTGGTAAAAAATGCCGAATTTGCACCAGGTGGAAACACCCAGCCTGCCAGGCATTTGCAAGCATAGCAAACACTACAAATATGGTGTGAGCGCGGCGGGGATCTTTTCAGGGCAGATGGCGTCCACTTGTGCAGCGAGCGGACCGGCGCGCAGCTCCTCCACAGCCTCTCCTGAGGCCAGCACGATCCGCCTAGCACCGTGGGCCCGAAGCCAGGCAATCGTAGCTGCCCCATCGTAGGCCGAGTGGTCGATGTTCTTATCTACAAAACAACAATCGAACTGGGCCGGATCGATCTTTTGCGATTGCACGGCCTCCAGGTTCTGGAAATGGCTTAGCTTGCCGATCCCCAACTCTTTTTGGTACACGGACCAGGCAAGCCCGATCGTGGCGTCGTCATCAATCAGCAAGATGCGGTAACCGCTGGGCTCGACCTGAACCGGGGTGTCGGACTTAAGTCCGGCACCTGGGGCAACTCCCTCCACACGGATCGGCACAAATCCCGCCAGCCCCTTAGGGATCAACCGAACACCTAACTGCGCGCACTTTGCCCTAATCGAGGGCTCCTCATACCGACTCGT
>JACPFG010000086.1:3955-6533 GCA_016183125.1 Deltaproteobacteria bacterium | reverse complement strand
GTTGCCGCTTCTTTCCCTTTGGAAATCACGGAGCAGAGACTATTGTTATGAACTGGGGCGTTAGTGAAAAATTTAAAAACCCATCTCTTCGGGTAAGACTCATCCTGTATTGCTCGACAGCAATTGCCGGGCTCTGGGCGATAAGCGCTATCACGACACTGCGCTATTTGGAACATCATTACACGGAACAGCTGCAACAATTTGGAACTGTTGTCCTCGAAAATTTCATTAAAAGTGGGAAGAGCTATCTTGTGGCATATGATTATCATCGGTTGCGATCTATTCTACAGGAATCACAATATATCGGTTCACTAACGTATGTGGCAATCTATGACGATACGGGCCGATTAATTGCGTATTATCCTTCCTATGATTCTCCCTCATACGAACAGATTGATAAATTCACGACGTTGTCTAAAAACGAGAAGGATGTTGCTGTCAGCGAGCTCGCAGTTAAAAATGACCGTTTCCTCGTATTAGAGAAGAACGTATACCATAATGGCGATGCGAGGCCCGTAGGAAAAGTGCGGGTCGCCCTCTCTCAGCGGAGCGCATTAGCACCCTTTCGCAGCGTGCTGTCGAGAATTGCTGTCTTTGTCGCGCTTCATCTTGTGGTGTTGCTTGCAATCTTGGCATGGTTCCTGTCGCGCTTCGTTCGTCCTATCAAAGAGCTCGCAAAAAGGTGTGCGCAGGCAGATGTGCTCTCCGTGGACAGTTTTCTCGGAATTCGTCCAAATGCACCTGAGGTAGCCCAACTTATGCATGCCCTTCATGCCCTGTCGATGCGCATCGTTTCTCAAGAACGAGAACTTGCCAACCAGCTGGTGCATGCTAAATTAGGAAAAATTTCGTCGCAAGTCGCGCATGACATTCGTTCCCCGTTGGCGGCGTTGGAGGTGGCAACGGCCGGACTGGCGGAGTTGCCGGAGGAGAAGCGGTTGTTGGTGCGGCGGGCGACAGCGCGGATTCGGGATATTGCGAATAATCTGATCGAGCGGAGTCGGAGCGCCCCCTCTCCCGTGCCCAGCGAGCTTGGAACGACTCCTCCGTCGTCGAATATCGAGCGTGAAATGTTTTCCTCCTGCCGCGGGCAGGAGTTTGCCATTTTACGCCCCACCAGTGGAGAGGGAAACGTCGTTGAGCACGCAGAGCCATTGTCGGTCGAGCTATTATCCAGTCTGATCGATCCGCTGGTGACGGAGAAACGGTTGCAGCATCGGGCGTGGGGAGGCGTGGAGATCCAGTCCGAGTTGGGAGAGGAATCGTATGGGTTGTTTGCAGCCATTCAACCGACGGAGTTAAAGCGAGTGCTTTCGAATCTGGTGAATAATGCGGTGGAGGGGATTGAGGGAGCAGGGGTGGTGCGCGTGCACCTGCGCCCGTGCGAGGGCCAGGTGTGCGTGGAAGTGACGGATACGGGGAAGGGGATGCCGGCGGAGATGGTCGCAAAACTGGGACAGCGCGGGGTGACGTTTGGGAAGGAGGGTGGTTCGGGGTTAGGACTCTTTCACGCACGCGAACGCGTGGAGGCGTGGGGCGGAACGCTAGCTATCGTCTCAGAGGTCGGGAAGGGGACGACGGTCACCTTGCGATTGCCAGCGGCCGAACCCCCGGCGTGGTTTGTGCCCGTCCTCACGCTTCGGGACGGAATGACGGTCATAGTGGTGGATGATGATCAGTCTATCCACGATATATGGGACGGGCGATTCGCGGCGGTGCGCCAACAACTCCCGCAGTTCACAGTGCAGCACTTTACGACGGCGGAGGAGACCGTGCGATGGCACGCGCAGCAGTCGGCAGCCCCCCTACACTGTCTCTACCTCGTCGATTACGAACTGATCGGCCAACCCGCGAACGGCTTAGCGTTGATCGAGCAGTTGCAAATCCAGCAGCAGGCGATTCTTGTGACCAGTAGGTATGAAGAGCCGGCGATTCGGCAGAAGTGTGCGGTGTTGGGTGTACGCCTGATTCCCAAAGGGCTGGCCGGATTTGTGCCGATCCGTGTTCAGGAGATGGAGGACCCGCCCTCGCAGGTCCATGTGCCGCGGCTCCTTCTTCTAAACGACGATCCGCTCCTAAGGACGGTCCTTGTCTATCAATTCGGGCTGTTTCCGTCCCCGCCGCAGATAACAGAGGCTGGAACGGTAGCGGAGGCGCTCGACTTGTTGGCAAGACAATCGGTGGACGTTATTGTGGCGGACATAAACCTTGGGGAGGGTCAGCCTAACGGGTACGATTTCTTGAAGGCGGTGCGGATGCATCATAACGGCGTGCCGTTTTTCTTCTGTTCTGGGAACAGTGCGCGAACCGAGAGTGCCAAGGCCCTTGCTGCCGGCGCCACCGGATATTTCCAGCTCCCGCTGGAAGACGGGCAACTGGCAGTCTTGCAGAAGGCGCTGGGGGGAGCAGAACCCAGGGCATAGGATCGGGGACGCTTCCCTTATTTTCTGGCTAATGGCTGAATATTTTCTGGGCTGGAAACGTCCCCTTCATTGATGATATAATCACGCGTCAAAACCGTGTCGCAATTTGCTCTTTTCATTCCGCGCTGACCTGTGGTTAGGAGCGGAGAGACATG
>JACPFG010000086.1:0-3924 GCA_016183125.1 Deltaproteobacteria bacterium | reverse complement strand
TGTGCCACAATCCTCGTCTCCTTGACGTCGCTCTTCCTCGCCCACCCGGTATCGGCGAGCAGTTGGAAGGATACCATCGGCTTGGGCAATGCGATTGTGATCGGTTTGCCAAAAGGAGGCGGCCCGAGCATTGTGACGCCGCCCCCGGCGCCGGGCGCGTTCAAAGACACGATCCGGATTCAGCAAATAGACACCGCCGGATCAGCGATCGCGAAAAAACAGGGATGTTTCAAGAGCGATCAGAAGGGCGCCATTCTCTCGGGCGGCGCCGTCACGACCACGCCGGAGAATCAAGTGGACGACAGCCAACTCGATTCCAAGGGGAAAATTTATATCAAAGACCCGGCAACCGGAAAGATCATCACCTATGAAGACACGTGCGACGGCCTGAAGGTGCTGGAGTACTTCTGCGTGGACCAACCGTCCGGCGCCAAGACCGGGAGCTCCTTCGCCTACTCCTGCCCCACCGGGAGCGCCTGCGTGAACGGCAAATGCGCCGTCCAGCCGGGAGGGACGAACGGCTGTGTGCCGGGGCAGGCCCCCTTTCTCGACGTCACCGGAAATCTGCAACCGGATAGCTGCCTCTGTCCGGAGGACTGGATCCCGCTCGATCTCAATTTCGACGGCAATTCCGATTCCTGCAGCACCAAGGGATGGATCTGCGACGGGATCGACAATAAGGCCAACTGGAGCAAGTATCCCGACATGACGATCAACGAGATTGTCGAATTGGCAACTGGGACGCCCCAGTATGTCATCAATTCCTGCTCGAAGAAGGAAGACCCCACCGGATGCGGGAAGAAAATTGTCTCGTACTTCATGTGCAGCAATAAACAGGTGTTAAGCAGCGGGACGATCACCTGCCCGCAGGGGACCGCGTGCGAGAAAGGCCTCTGTCTCCCCACCGGCGGCGGAACGTGCGATGCCGCAAAGATGGACCTCTCGGCGGAGGGGTTGGGCTATATCGTCCTGACCGATCCCAAAGGGAAACAATCGGTCTACCCGGACCAGTGCGATGCGTTCGATCCGACCCTCGTGAACAACGCCGCCTGCGGCGCAGGGGGATGCGAGGCGACGTACGACGTCGTGCCAACGGCGTGCCCGGGAACTTATCTCTGTAAGCAAGGGAAGTGCGTACCGAAAGAGGGCACGGACGACGGGATCAATTGCACGAAGACGCCGGATGCGCCAACGTGCTCCGCGGTGGATTGTGCCAAGACCCCCGCGGACCCGAAGTGCTCCGGACCGAGCGTCGGGGGCGGTGAAAGCGGCGGTGGCGACGACGAGAGTTGTGCCCCGGACAAAACCCCGATCTGTACGGAGGACGGGAAGGATCCCACCCAAAATCCCTACGTCTTTGGGAGCCTGGAATATGGGGCGGAGATTTCGGGCTGTGATCTCCCAGCCCCGGTGAAGCAAACCATGCCGAAACCGGATGACTGCGTGATGAACGAAGGGGTCGCCACGCTCTATCAATATGGGTGCAACGTGACCTCGCTCACGCAGACCGTGAGTCTCTGCAATATAGCGAGCATGGAGGACTGCGACCCGAAGGCGGCAACACAGGATGAAAAAGGGGTCTGCAAGGCATATCAAAAGCCCGACTGCACCGATACCAGCTCCGATCCCAACAAACTGAGTCCCCAAGATGCCGGGACCGTGAGCGGGACCGATGGCTTCGGGCATCCCTTTTATGAGGAAGATCATTGCGAGCCGTCGCAAGGGTTCAATATGGTCGTGAAGTGGTCGTGCACGAAGACGGGGGCGCAGGGGCACAAATACGACCTCCTCCCCTGTCCCTACGGCCAGGAGTGCCAGGGGGGCGGCTGCGTCCCGCTCGATGCCCCCGACCAGAAGGTCTGCGCCGATACGCCGGAGAGTCCTGCCTGCAAGGATAGCGATGGAGATGGAATCAAAGACGCCTTTGACAATTGTGTAAAGGTACCGAATCCCGATCAGGCCGACAAAGATAAAGACGGGGTGGGTGACGCCTGCGATGCCACGCCGGAGGAACCGAACGACATGGATCAGGATGCTATCCCGGATGTGTTGGATAACTGTCCCACGGTCCCGAACACGGATCAGAAGGATAGCGATAAGGATGGGACCGGCGACGCCTGCGAGATCCTGACGATCGATTGCGCCGTGACACCGGAGAACCCGCTCTGCGCCGCCGGCGAACCGCACTTCTGCGACGACAGTGACAAAGGGAATAACATCTTCTTCAAGGGGGATGTGTTCATCGATAAGGGGACGGCCGAAGAGCTGCATCAGGGCGATTACTGCGTGGATGACGGGACGGCGGTAATGGAGATCGGCTGCGGGCCGTATGGGAAGAATTTTGTGTTTACGAAGTACGGGTGCTTAGGAAAGCCATGCGTGAACGGCGAGTGTACACAGTGAAATTGAACGACATTTCCGACGGGTCCTGCCGCCGGCCACCCCCATTCGCGGCATCGCTCGCGCTCATGCGCGGCTGCTGGCGCTCATGGGGGGCCCCCGCCGGCGTCACCCGTCGGGCCACGTGGTTTCTTGTTTTCTGTTGTGTCCTCCTGCTTGATCCCACGCTTTCCTTCGCGCAGCAGAAGAAGTCGGCGCTGCCGCCGAGTTTCAACCTGCCGCCGGGGAGCCAGGTCCCAGCGCCGGGCGGAACGCCCGCGGAGCCGAAGGGGAAGCCGTGGTGGCAGTTGCCGCCCCCGCCGCCGCAACCGGTGAGTTGCGCAACCGACACCGACTGCGCGGTGGTCGGGATGCAGTATATCTGCGTGAATAGCCTGTGTACGTTACTGTGCGACGACTCCGACGCCGGTGTGAGTACGCTGCCACTCACGGAGCAAGACCCCCAGATCAGGATCCCCGGAAAGGTGAATTATTACATCCTGGATGTGGAGCCGGCAGCGACCGGCGGGATCGAGCAGAAGACCTGGATCGCGAAGGAGGCCAAGGACGTCTGCAAGAGCAAATCCGCCACCGGCGGGGCCTCGGCGCTGATCGAGCAGATCTGCAAGGCGAGCGGCGCTGGCGGCACGAAGCTCGCGCCGGGGTCGACCACGATGCCCTGTCCCATCGGCACGACCTGCCAGTGGGGGACCGATCCGAAGACGAACGTCACCGCCGCCTGGTGCGGGCCGATCATGATCGGGGAACCGACGTGCGATGCCGCCAAGGATGCCTGCTGTGTGAACGGCAAGAAGACCGGGACGGATGTCTGCCTCACCACGCCCGGATGCCAGAAATTGCCGAGCGAGTGCCCTGCCGACCTCTGCCCCGATGTGGCCGGGATCCAGGTTGAATATCCGGAAAAGGGTGCCGATGGGACGGGGGAGTGTCACGCGATTGATGAAAAGATGTGCACCGATCCCGACCCGGAAAAGACGTACCCATTCGCCACCGTCTATTGTGTGAAGGGGGAGCCGGCTCCGCAAGACAAGGGGGAGGTGTGCACTGAAACTCACCTCGATTATTGCATCGATGCCACGCACGTCCTGCACCTCGTCTGCGCCCCGGATGGGACGATCGTCCCGAACACGACCGACTGTCCCAAGGGGGCGCTCTGCGTGAACGGCCAGTGCGCGGGAAAACCGGGGATCGAGGCGAGTTGCACCGATTCAGGCAACGACCCGACGAAGAAGGAGTGGGTGATCGGCGAGTCCCTCGCGACCGGTGCCGGGTTTGCCAAGGCCGACGAGTGCCAGGACGCGGGAACGGTCATCCAATATACGTGCGATCCCGCCGATCCGAAGGGCTACGCCGGTGCCCCAACCCCCTGCGCGAACAACGAAGCCTGCGACAACGGCGCGTGCAAACCGAAGGAGGAGGTCACCTGCGCGGAGTCGGACGACCCCGTGAAGAAGGATGATGTCCACATCAAGGATAGCGTAACGATCACGTTCGAAAAGAGTGGCGGATCGATCACGAAAGCGG
>JACPFG010000011.1 GCA_016183125.1 Deltaproteobacteria bacterium | reverse complement strand
CTGACAATCTTGCCGTCAGCCCGCCCGGCCACCTTGGCCATCACGGCCTTCATGACGCGGCCCATCGCCTTCGTATCGCCTCCACCCTCTTCGGCGATCACGGTGTCCACAAGTTGAATGAGTTCCGCTTCGGAAAGAGCGGCCGGCAGATAGCCCTGCAGGAGTTTCAGTTCGCGCTCTTCTTTCTCGACCAGATCGGTCCTTCCGCCCTTACCGAATTGCTCGATCGATTCGCGCCGCTGTTTGACAAGGGTGGAGAGGATCTGGACCACCCCGGTATCGTCTAGCTGTGAGCGCAACTCCACCTCTCTATTTTTAATATAGGTCTTGATCTGCCGCAGTGTATTTAACCGCACGGTGTCCTTCGCCCGCAATGCGGCCGTAAGGTCTTGATCGATCTTATCTTTCAGCGTCATTTAGCCTCTACCGCGACGGACTACCCGCTTGCGCGCCTGCGCCGACTTGCGCTTGCGCCGCACGCTCGGCTTCTCGTAATGCTCCCGCTTGCGCAGCTCCGCCATGACGCCGGCCTTTTCGACCGACTTCTTGAAGCGCCGCAAGGCCTGTTCAAAACTCTCGCCCTCCCGGATTCGAACTCCCGGCATAAACAGATCACCCCTCTTTCGGGCTGTAATCGTATTAAGGGGTGGATCCGTATGTAATCGGACGCAGGTTGTCAAGACGGAAAGCGACAGGGAAGCGACAGGGAGCAGCTAACAAAGCCCTCAAAGGGAGATCTGATCCGCGCCGATATCCCATTTGAACGTGTTGCGCAGCTCGCCATCAACATCCCTCCGGGCATCGTCGACAGTAAGGCCAGCAGCGGCCTCCGAATCGAGGAGTTCCGGCGATACCGGCGGTGTCTTGGCCTTTAACTGGGCCGATGAAGGCGCCTGGAGATGGTAGCCGTCTTTGGCAAACTTCGGGTCTCCAACCAGATTCCCGCCCCCGTCTCCGAATGGCTTCGGCGAAACTCCCACGCCATTCAGTTTCGCTTCCGCTTGCGGATCGGAGCTTTGAATCTTCACCCCCCCGGGCGCGTTATAGTATGTTACGGCCGTCTTTGCGGGGGGAATGGCAAATAGATTATTCCAGAAGTAGAGCCCTTTGGCGTCAAATCCGTTGAGCACCAAGCCATCTCCCCAAGGACGAATCGTCTGGAGGATATTATTAGCCACGACTATGATCTTGGTGATCGGGTTGAGCACTAGAGCCTTTCCCGCGACACTGATCGTATTGTTGATGACCCATCCCCCGCCACCGTCGATCTGAACACCGATCGGCGCCTTCTCCGCAGGCACAGTTAGATCATGTCCGCCATCGATCGCATTGTTGCGCAAAACAACCGTTTTGGGATTGAATATAGCAACGCCATGACCGGAAACCAAACTGGCAGACCCGGCGGTGATTCGACTCCGCTCAATCACTACGCTGCCCACCTGGCCGACCCCATTCAATGGAGCCGGAAAATTCACGTTTCCCGGTCCGCCGAGCAGGACACCGTAAGATTGTGCCCCGTCTTCAGCCTTGATCTCCGCATTGACCAAAACGACATCCATCGTCGCCGTGCTTCCGCTTTTCTTCTCGGCATACGCCTGCAATCCGATCGAATACGTTTTCCCTGCCTTGGCGCGGATCGTTGTGTCCTCGAAGCGCAGGTGCACGCTCCCCTCGCCTTTGCCTACAGCGGAGACCGCCACCGCTGCTCCATTGACATTTCCCCCGTGCCACACCTCTGAATCCTTGACCAGGCGCAGAGATGTCGATCCTTTTTCCGCGATCGCAACGAGCGTCGCATCGGGGCTAGCCTGGCCGACCAGCTTGGTATTGCGCAAGACAACTGATCCACCAAATACCTTTAGCGCACCGGCCCCGATGCTGACAATTTTGATGGTGTCGAACACAACATCTTGTGCCGGTTCCGCCACGGGCACGATGGAGATGGTGTGCCCTTCTTCCAGATCGATACTGCTGCGCTGCGCGGGATCACGCGTATACCTGCCCGGTTGCGCGGAATCTGGACGATAGCCACCGATGAGCCTGACACCCGGTGATAGAACAGCCGCCTTGGCCGGATAGACAGATTGATCGCCAGGAGGATACGCAACGATATAAACGGCTGTGCGCGGCTGTCCTGTCGACGCCGCGAGATCAGCTTGCCCCCACGCCGTCTCCATGCTCTTGAAGGGAGCGACCAGCGAACCGTTCCCCTCCTCCTTGGCGGCTATATCTACTAGCCATCCCTTGCTCAGATCTCCATCGGCCAACCCGTCGCAATTAAGGTCTAGAGATGGATCGATCCCATCAGGCTCGTCCGCGGCTCCTGGAAAGATGTTGACATTGGCGTCATCACAGTCATCGCCTCCGGCTGCAACAGCCTTATGCCCGTCGCCATCCACATCTTCATGTGTGGCAGCCCCTTGCCAGGGCTCTGTGGCGGTTTGCTCTGGCTCTATAGTCGTTGGGGGAACTTGACACTTCCCTTCGACCGCTATTTCGCCGGGATTGCAAAGAGGAACGGTGATATCTTCGCATATCCCCGCTTTGAGTATCTGATTAGGACCGCAGAGATTATCGGGTGCGTGCTCCTCAGAACAGGACTTGCAGCCGGTTACGCCGATCGCAAAGATGGTACAGAGCAGAACGCACCGCCATTCCCTAAATGAGAAGGGGGATGGAAGCATGTCAAAAGGTTGACGTTTCATTCCTCACCTCGCGATATCCAACCGCTTTGTCTCCCCTTTTAATCCCGTTAATGCGCTTATGCAATCGATATGCCAATTTCCACAGGTGAATACTCGCTTGACGCATTGCAGGCATCCTTGCTAACGGCTGCTAGACATCTTGTTAGGAGTGCGAGGAGGGAAGGGGGTGCAAGACCCCCACGGTCCCGCCACTGTGAAAAGGTTGATATGCTGTTGCGCGGCGTCTTTGAAGCCACTGGGGTAACCTGGGAAGGCTAGTCGCGTAGCAAGAGCCCTTTGAGTCAGGAAACCTCGCGCACTCTTTGCATTCACCAACCCTTCGTGGAGAGAGGGAATGGGCCGAAAGCTCATCATCTACATTCTTGTTTTCCTCACTACTCCTGCTCTTGTCTTGGCAGATCCACCGGCAGAGCTAGGCGAGGTCCGCGTCATCGCGCCGGCGGAGTCTACAGCTGCGCCATCGGCCTTCCACACGGTGATCCGACCGGCGGATCAGGCCCAGCGTTTCACCACGGCGGCGGAACTGCTGGCCGAAACGGTGGGGGCGCATGTGCGGAGCCTTGGCGGGCCAGGTCAATTTTCAACCGTTGCTATTCGCGGATCGAGCGCGGAACAGGTGGCGGTATATCTGGACGGCGTGCGGATCAACGCCGGCGGGGCGACCGCGGTCGACCTGGCCACGCTGCCAACCGCCGGGGTCGACCGGATCGAGGTGATCCGGGGCGGAGGCGGGGCGCAGTTCGGCGGCGAGGCGATCGGCGGCGTGATCAACATCGTAACGAAGCGGGCCGCACATGATCGAGCGATGGAGATATCCGGAACCGGCGGCTCGTTCCTGACCTTCAAGACCGCGGCTAGTCTGGCGATGAAATTAGCGGATCGACAACTGCTGGTTGCCCATTCACATTGGCAGAGCAGCGGCGACTATTCATTCCGGCAAGCTGGGACCACGCTGGCAGGCACATCGATCGGGGGGGGCGGAGTGTTTCGCCGTGACCATAATCGATCGTTTGGAGATGACCTGCTGCTCAAATACGAGACGCCGACCGATGCGAAGACCCGGTTCAATGTGACCAACGATTTTTTCTGGACCGATCGGCAACTCCCCGGAACCGAGGCGGAGGCGACGTTGCTTGCCCCGACCAATCCCCTGGAGGCCACGCAGCGGATCTTTCGTAATTTGACCCACGCTGGGCTCACCTTCACGGATCTCTGGACGCCACGACTTCAACTTGCGATGGGCCTTCACAATACGTTTTCCACCGCGCGTTTTCAGGATGCCAGCCCTGCCATAGGCCAGGCAATCGACCGAACGACATTTACAAACGCCATCAATCCATATTTCAGGTGGGAATATGACTGGCCTACGGCCATGGGAACGCATCTACTTACGACCAGGTACGATTACTGGCGCGATCTCTATGACGACCGCGCAGGGAATGCGACGACCACACTGACTGGCCTCCAAGAGCGGGACACGCATCAGATCTTGCTACAGGATGAATGGCGACTGTTGGGCGACCGGTTAACGCTCCTTCCGGTTGCGCGCTATGCCGATGCCAGCGATTTTTCCGACACGGTGGCTGCCAAATTCGGCGTCGCTGCCCGGCCGGTCGGCCCTATAACCGTGAAGGCAAATATCGAACGAACACATCGCTTCCCTAATTTTACGGAACTCTACTATCCGGACGAGGGGTATCTGCGTGGTAACCCGGCCCTAGCCAAGGAATCTGCGCTGGTATGGGCCGCCGGGGCTGCCGCCGCCTGGCGCTGGGGTCGGCTCGAGGCGGCCTATTTCCAACACCTAATCGATAATTCGATCCTCTTCGTCCCGGTGAGCGCCACGACGATCCAGCCGATCAACACATTTGCCGCACGCGCGGAGGGGGTGGAGATCGGCGCGGAGGCAACTCCGCTCTCCTTTTTTCGCGTGAGCGGCAACTATACGTGGCTGATGGCGAGATTTGCCGACAACTCGGCCCAGCTGCCGGGCCGTCCCCGCCATACGGTCAACGCACGCATGGAACTGTTCCGTGAATTTTCGCAGCGCATCGGCGGCAGATGCTTTGTCGAGACTCAATTTGTCAGCCGCCTGCCGGTGAATGTGGCCAATTCGGTCTTCCTGGCCGCGCGCACCACGCTAGATGTCGGACTCACCGCTACGCTCGCAACCCGCCGGGCCGCCCGGTATTTCGTCACGATCGAGGCGAAGGATGTCACGAATGTCCAAGTGTACGATGCCCGGGGGTTTCCTCTCCCGCGCAGGAGTTTCTATCTGACGATAGGAGCCAAATGGAGCTGACCCCAAAACTGATTTTGCTGACCGCTACATTGGCATCTTGCGGCGGTGGCGGGCTGTATACAGAGACCCCGCCGGAAACGACGGTCTCTGCCGGCCCGGTCCAGATAACGCGCAATGCCTTTCTCTTCGGCAGCGACTATCCGGCAGAGATCGTGATCCCCGATATCGATGGGATGCAAGGCACCGCCTTCGTCGTCAGCACGGAAAATCCGGCCGGAGTGGTGGCCATCGATTTGACCGCCTCCCCCCTCGCCATTTCAATGCAGTTCACAGGCGTCTTAATTGCGCCGGGTCACGGCTATCCACGCGGACCTCTTGTGATCCAGGGCACCGACCGGGCCTTCTGCCTCACGTCCAGCCATTTGATCGATTTTAATCCCACGACCGGGGCGATCCACACGACGATCCCCCTTACACAACCGATCACGCTTTCGGCGCAAGCCCCCCTTTCGAGCCCGTTTGATATCGACGGCAACGGCACAACCGAAACAACGATCACCCAATTCACGCCAAACTATCCTGGCGGATTGGCAGCCGCACATGGAAAACTATACGTGAGCTTTTCCAATTATCTACAACCGCTCTCCCCGGCAGTTGCGGCGCCGGGGATCGTTCGGGCGTACAACATCCACGCCGGCGCGCCGTACCTCACGCCATCGGCGGCGCCGCCGATCGTCACGAGCGCCTACAACCCCACAGCGCTCGCCACATTGCCAGATGGAACCGTCCTCGTCGTCAACAGCGGCGTCAACGATATCGTAGATGCCAATACAGTCCCACGGACGGATGCTGGTGTGGATTTTGTCGATCCCGTCACCGATGCCATCGCCGATTCCGTCAATTTAGGCCCGGTGGCGTTGTCATTTCAACCGCCGGCCGTCACCGCTGACGGCGCGTTGGCTTTTCTCCCCAGCGCCTCCTATGGCGAGATCTACGCCGTGGACCTAGCGAATCGTAAGGCACTATTCACACACGAAAACCCGATCACGATCACTGGGAATGGCGTGGGGGAGGATTTTCTCACCGACACGGCCATAAGTGCCGCCGGCGGATTTCTCTTTGTCGGCAGTTTTACCCACAGCGCCGTCTATCCTATCGATCTGCGTGCCATTATCCCGCAAGTACTGCCCCCTGCCTTTCCAGGTCCCATAGTCGTGGGGTTCCCAGTGGGCGTCACACCGGAAAATCCTAGCGGGGTTAATACAGGTATCGGCGCGATCGCCATCCGTCCCGGCACGCCGGACACCGATTACACTGGGCCGGACCTCTTTGCACTCACGGGCACGCCCGGGACGTTGGTAACGATCAATACGCGGGGGAGCGGGGGAAATCCAGATGTCGCCAGGCCTGCCACGAACGAGGAGCACAGTGAGAGCGCGGCACCGACCTCAGCACCCAATCCCCCCTCCGCACCGGAGCTGACGCCGAAACCGGCGCCAACACCGCAACCAAAGCCGCAGCCGACCCCATCCGCACCGAAGCCGACACCGAAACCGGCGCCAACACCGCAACCAAAGCCGCAACCGACCCCATCCGCCGGGCCAACGATCCTCACTGATCCCCCGCCGGGGGCCGATGCTTACGCAGATCTGGTGACAAGCTTCACCAAGGGTAGTGGCGGTGGGTTTGGCCTAGGTCCGGCCGGTAAGGAATACGAGAATGTGCTCGGACCTCCAACGGGCGGCAATCTATATGTCGGCTCCACAGACGTCCTCTCGCTTGGCTGCGGCGGAGAGATCGTCATCGAGATGAACGATTTTTGGATAGCCGATGGCCCCGGTGCGGACTTTATTGTGTTTGAAAACCCGTTTTATTGTCTTGGCACCACCAAGATCGGATGGCCGGATATTGGCGCTGTCGGAGTGAGCAACGACGGCGTCTCTTTTGTCGAATTTACATGCACGATCAAGGCCGCAAAAAATGCGTCCGGGCTTTGTCCGTACACCCCGGCTCACTTCCCCGGTTGTGCGGGCACACAGCCAGTCGAGGGGAATGCCTTCGATCTTGCAAACATCAAAATGACAACAGCACGCTTTGTGCGGATTCGTGATGTCTCGTGTAACGGGCAAACAAGCCAGAAAGCCGGCTTCGACCTGGATGCCATTTCGGTCGTGAACGGCATCGCACCACAATAGGGGACGTTCCACCCATGTTTAACTGGACGATTTTATTTGCAATTTTGCTCATATTTTCCAATTTTGGGAAATCTCGGCTTACCGGAGCAGCGGAAGCAACTACTGGAGAGGCGTCGCCACAGCGAATCGTCTCGCTCAAACCCAACATTACGGAAATTTTGTTTGCGATCGGCGCAGGGGACCGGATCGTCGGCGTCACAACATGGTGTAACTTTCCGCCCGAGGCCGCAGCACTCCCAAAGGTGGCGGATTACATCGCTCCTAATGTGGAGAAGGTCCTCGCGTTGCAACCTGATCTGGTAATCGGCGCGCAGGAGAATAGTTGGCGACAGTCCATCGATCGATTGAAGTCGGCGGGAATTAGCGTCCTTTTGACCTCCTTCGACTCGATAGACACCTCCTTCGACTCGATCCGCACTATAGGAGAAGCGGTTGGGGCCCCCACGGCAGCTGCGGCGCTCGCTTTGCGGCTCAAACTTGCGATGGACGCGCTAACACGAACGTGGCAGCATGCGCCTACGCCACGCGCGCTGGTTGTAGTCGGCCATTGGCCACTCGTAGCGGCAGGCCCGCAATCGTTCATCGGCGCCCTGGTCGCTCAGGCGGGCGGCGCTAATATAGTGACGACACGGGAAACCGCCTACCCACGCCCTGCCATGGAGATGGTCCTTGCGAAAGATCCGGAGGTAATCATCGATCTGACCTCCGGGATGGGGGAATCTGCAGTGCAGTGGGAAAGCACCTTTCCGGCCGTGAAGGCCGTGCAGACGGGACGGATCGTGACGCTCCCCACAGACCTCTTCCGTCCAGGCCCACGATTGGCTCATGCACTTCAAACCCTCGGTTGCGCGCTACACAGAGGGTGCCTGACACCATAGGATGCCTATGCGCCGCTGGTGCATCATAAATGGCTGTTTGCTACTGGGCGTGGCACTCGCGGCGCTGGTTGCCTTAAACCTAGGCCCGGAACCGGTGACGGTATGGAGCACAACAACGACGCAGGCCACTGCGTCGGCGATCCTCTGGTCCGCCCGGTTGCCTCGCATCTTGCTCGCCCTCGTGGTGGGCGTTGCGTTGGGTAGCGCCGGGAGCGCTTATCAGGCCCTACTACGCAACCCATTGGCCGATCCATATATTTTAGGTGTGTCGGGCGGTGCCGCGCTGGGGAGCGCTGTGGTAGTAGCGCTCGGTTTCCCCTTTATCGTTGTGGCCGGCGCCGCGTTTGCGGCGAGCCTGGCGAGCATGGTCTCCATTTACCGGTTTGCGGCCCGCCCGGGGCGGACCTATACGCACGCCTTGCTCCTTACCGGTGTCGTCTTCAACGCATTTGCCTTTGCCAGCATCATGGGGATCCACACCGTCGTCCCGATGCAGCGCGCACATGAAATTCTCTTTCTCCTGATGGGAAACCTGGCGCTTGGCGAGCCGATGACAACCGCCGGCGCGGCAATTGCGGTCGGGCTCGGCTGGATAGTGCTGATGGTGCGCTCCCGTGCTATGAACGCGCTGGTCTTGGGCGAGGAGACGGCTGCCTCACTGGGTGTTAATTGCCGTCGATTGCAATGGGAAGTATTCGCCGCCGGGTCGCTGATGATCGGTGCCACCGTTGCCGTTAGCGGGCTGATCGGATTTGTCGGACTCTTTATCCCGCATGCAACGCGGTTGCTGTGGGGATCTGACCACCGGCTAGTGATCCCTGCTGCCGGCCTGCTAGGCGCGATGTTCCTGCTACTAGCGGACACGTTGGCACGCACTGTCTTGACCGGTGCGACGTATCAGACTGAGTTGCCGGTGGGGGTAATTACTGCGCTCGTCGGCGCACCATGTTTTGTGTGGCTGCTACGGAAGCAGTTATAGGATCTCATGCTGACTACAGATAGCATCGCGTTTGCGTACGATAGCTTGCCGGTCCTTACCGACGTGTCGTTGACCGTTAGCAAAGGACAATGTCTCGGTATCCTTGGGCCCAACGGTTCGGGCAAATCGACGCTGTGCAAGTTGCTGGCTGGATTGCTGACGCCGCAGGCCGGTGCAATTGCGCTCGATGGGCGACAATTGGCCGCCATCCCTCGTGCCGAACGCGCGCGCGCGATCGCGTATGTACCGCAGCAGACCGAGGTCTCCTTTCCGCTGACCGTGCGGGAGGTCGTTAGCCTAGGCCGCATGCCACATACCGATGGACTTGGCTGGGAACGGTCAGCCGACCTGGCAGCCGTAGCCGCCGCACTCGACGCGATGGACGCAACACACCTTGCGGGGCGGTTAGTACAGACCCTCTCCGGCGGCGAACGCCAACGCGTCTTTATCGCGCGCGCGCTGGCCCAAGAACCAGCCCTCTTGATCCTAGACGAACCGACGACCCATCTCGATTTGCGCCACCAGCAAGCGTGTTGGCAATTGCTTGCACGCTTGCGACGGGAACGACCGCTCACGGTCATTGCGGCGATGCACGATCTAAATTGTGCCGCTGACTATTGCGATATGATATGTCTCCTCAATAATGGCAACCTCTGCGCCTTAGGCCCGCCAGCCGAGATTCTCACCGCGGAACAGATGCGCGCTGTGTTCGAGACGACGATCGTCGTCGGGACACATCCGGTGACAGGAAGGCCTCTCTATGTCCCGGCAATATGATCCCCACGCGGTGCTGCGACGGTCGCTGGCCATCTCCCTCCTAGGGCACTTGCTCGTGGGAACCCTCCTCATCGGATGGGCACGCACGTATCGAGCAGGCGCCATGCACGATTGGACATCCACTCATTTTGTTGAACTCGCCCTTGACGATGGCGCCCCGCAGCCATTTCATGGCGTAAGAGGTGCGGGTATGAGCGGAGCGCATGAGGAGCCAAAAATTCGCGCGCCTTCGCGATTTACCCGCCGACAGGGGAGGATCGGCAAATCGCATGAAGGCGCTGAATTTTTGGCAACGAGTAGCGGAGCGAAATGCGCCGGCGATGAAATGGCGGCGGGGTGCCCCAAAGATATTGCCGGAAACCAGTCACAGGAAGGTCTAGCACTGCTCATGACCATCCGTCGCCGGATCGAACGCGCGAAGTACTACCCACCGGAGGCTCGTCGCCAAGGGATTGAAGGTCGCTCGGAGGTGGAGTTCGCAATAGCCCCGGATGGAGGCGTGGAATATGTCAGGTTGATCAAGGCCTGTGGCGAGGCACAACTCGATGCCGCCGCCATAGATACGATTAAGCGGGCAGCCCCATTTCCGATTTACAAAGGGACAATTCAACTGCCGATCCGCTTTGCAATAGAGGGGGACTGAACGGGCCTACGCAGCGGTATCGTCCGGCACAGGGGCCGGCTGCTGCACCGGGAGTTCCTCCATCAGCGGCATGGGACGGATGGCCTCCTGTCGTAATTCGTCAGACGGGCTGGCCGGTGCAAACGGTTTGGTCCCGATGCTAACAGGCGCCGACACAGGTGGGACGCCTATGGTTACAGCGCCTTCTTTGGCGACCTCACGGCCGCCCGCTACGACTGTTTCACTCGCAAACGCCGACGCCGTTTGACACATCACTACTGTCACCACTGCAGCCCTGGCAAATGTGCTTACCATACGAATCGCCTCCTTTACCGGCATGGAGTAGACACCACAAAAAGACGCATGACAAGGATATTCTGCGACCTTCGGCAATGCCTTGAAATGGTTCCAGGAAATCGGTATGGACCATTAGTATGAGCGTTTCAATCCGTCTGGCCCAGATGTCCATCCACGTGGGGAGTCCTGTCGCGCTTAAGGGATGGATATGTAATAAGCGCTCCTCTGGGAAGATCGTCTTCCTCGAATTGCGCGATGGATCCGGGTTCACTCAGCTCGTCGTCTCGCAACAAGCGGTCTCCGAGACCGTATGGGAGTTGGCCAATCGCTGCACGATCGAATCCTCCGTAGGTGCCACCGGTGTAGTGACGAAGCATCCGAGACAAGATCTGTATGAGCTGGCGGTGCAGCAGCTGGACCTTATCCACTTGGCGGCAGAGTACCCGATGCCGAGGGGTTCATCAAGATCGACGCCCCGATCCTAACGCCGGCAGCCTGCGAAGGGACCACCACCCTCTTCGAGGTCCCCTACTTCGATCTGGGGAAGGCATATCTTTCACAGTCGGGCCAGCTCTATCTGGAGGCGGCTATCGCCGCGCACGGACGCGTGTTTGATTTCGGCCCGGTCTTTCGGGCCGAGAAGAGCAAGACACGCAGGCACCTGACCGAGTTTTGGATGATGGACGCAGAGGCGGCCTTTGTGGAGCACTCGGAAAATTTACATATCCAGGAGGGGTTGATTACGGCAATCGTCCTGGAGGTCCTTAAGGAAAACCGGGCCGAGCTGGAGATGCTGGAACGCGACCCGGGGCCGCTGGAAAAGGTAACGCCGCCGTTTCATCGGCTGACGCACGCCGATGCGGTGCGGAAGCTCCAAGAACTCGGCTCCAATATGTCGTCCGATGACGATCTGGGAGGGGATGACGAAACGCGCTTATCGAACGCTTTTGACAAACCGGTCTTCATCGAAAAATATCCGGCAAAGGTGAAGGCATTCTATATGAAGCGGGATTCAGCCAATCTCGATCTAGCGCTCTGTGCAGACCTGCTTGCCCCGGAGGGGTTCGGCGAGATCATAGGGGGCTCGCAGCGCGAGGACGATTACGCCACGCTACTAGCGCGCCTGCGCGAGCACAACCTGCCCGAACAGGCCTTCGCTTGGTACCTGGACCTGCGCCGATATGGGAGCGTACCGCATAGCGGATTTGGCTATGGGCTGGAACGGCTGGTCGGCTGGATCTGCGGCGTCCCCCACGTGCGTGAGACGATCCCATTCCCCAGGCTTATCAATAGATTAGCACCGTAACTTCACTCTGGAATAGGCCACTCGTAAAACCCGAGGTCCTGCCGATTTGAATCATCGTCGTCATCCTGTGGCACCGCCGGACGCGGCAATTGATAGTCCTCAGAGCAGTCTGTTCTGACGATACCAAGCAATCGTCCGTTCGGCCGTGGCTGCAAAGGGACGGAATGTCATCCCCAGTTCACGGCGGGCCTTGGCGTTGCTGAAAAATGCCCGGACATTTGCGAGCCGGGCCATTGATGGGGTCAGCGTGGGAGGGCGCCTTGTCACACGCGACCACACATCGGACAGCACAGCAAGCGCGCGCACAATCCCTCCAGGGAGGACGTAGCGCGGGCCGCGTCGACCGATCAGTCGCGCAAATGTCTGCCCAATCTCTCGGTAGGTCCGGTTTTCTGCAGTCAGCACATAGCGCTCGCCCGTTTTTCCCGTCCGCCAGGCACGTATGAGGCCTTCAATCACGTCGTCGATATCGACTACCGCAATCCCGCCTCGCGCGGTAAAATTACTCATGAGGCCTCGGATAAAGGAGATCCGTCGCCGATCGCCCGGCCCGTACACGGTTCCCGGATTTACTATCACCGCGTCCAGCCCACGGTCGATCTCCGCGCGCACGATCGCCTCGGCGGCGTACTTTGTGTCGCAATAGTGATTGCGGAAAGGTCCGTAGTTGTACCGCGTCGATTCGTCGGCAAGTTCACCATCGAGGCGATAGCCGATCGCAGCAATCGAACTTACATGGACTAACCGTTTTACCCGATGACGGAGAGAGGCCTCAACAACATGCCGTGTCCCATTCACATTGACGGCATATTGCCGGGGATTATTCGGCGTCCAATACTGAATGACCGCCGCGCTGTGAAAGACGACCTCGCATCCTTGCACCGCGCGGTCTACCGCCGCAGCGTCGGTCAGATCGCCGATGACCTCTTCGCAGCGCACGGCCGCCAGGTCCTCCAACCGCGCGCCATCGCGCCGGAATATCCGCACCCGTTCCCCCTCCGCAACGAGGCGGCGGACCAGATGTGATCCGACAAAGCCGGTAGCGCCGGTGACTAAAATAAGTGGGGTCGTGGCAGACATATCGGACAAATAAGGAAACAGGTTGAAAAACGCAATGATTTCGACCAATTCCTAGGGGGTGGAACGTCCCCTTCGTCTCTTTGAGGACGAGTGGCTAATAGTTATGGATAAACCGGGAGGGATACCGACCGTATCCGAGCCGGGAGGAATCAGGCCTACGGTAGCCGAGTTCCTGATGGCTGAGCGGCCCGAACTGGCCGACATCGGCAAGCCGGGCGAGGCTGGGATCTGCCATCGGCTGGACAACGAGACTTCAGGATGTCTCCTGGTAGCGAAGACGAGCAAGGCCTATCAGGCACTGCGCGCCCAGATCGATGCCGAAGCCATCGAAAAGGAATACCTGGCCCTCCTTCTCGGCGCGACCCCCGAGGAGCTTAAGATCGCCAGATCGATTGCCCACCATCCTCGACGGCGCAACCGGATGCTTGTGTGCGACACGGCGGATCAGGCGCGCCGATACAAGGCGTTGCCTGCGCTGACTGTCGTACATCGCACGCAACTATTCCCAGCAACAGACCATCGCGCTGTGCCATACGCCCTCTGCACGATCACGATCAGGACTGGTGTCCGCCATCAGATCCGCGCGCACTGCGCATATGCGGGGTTCTCTATCGCGGGCGATCGGCTCTATCAAACTGCAGCCGATCGCAGGATCGATACGTTGCTGCACCGACGGCATTTTCTGCACGCCTCGCAACTAACATTTCAATCCCCAGGAGCAGGGCATCGGATAACTGTAAGAGCGCCGATTCCAGAGGACCTACAAGAAATCCTGGACAGCATGACGTAAACAACTTATACGGCGCCGCTATGCATGCGCGTTGTTTAGGTCTCCTCTGCCTCTGCTCCCTTGTTATGCCCTCTGCGGTGCGCGCACAGCCGGTGATCGAGATCGACGCCTTTTCTCGTAGCATGGATGGGCAGTTCCCGAAGGGGTGGCGCACTTGGCCGACCCAGGGGGGAAAGGCTAGAGAAGTATACAAGGTTGCGTCGGAGGGCGGTAATAGATACCTTGCCGCGCGAGATGAAAAGGAACATTCCGTGCAGATATTCCGCGAATTCGGTTGGGATCTGGGCACGCACCCAATTCTCACTTGGCGGTGGCGGGCTCGCACTATGCCAAGCGGCGCCAACGAGACCGATCCGGCCACGAACGACAGCGCATGCGGTGTCTACGTGATCTTCGGCAAGACCGCCGGGAAGGGGCTCAAATATGTATGGTCGAGCGTGCTGCCGGTTGGGAAAACCCATTCCAAGGAGGCAGGCAAGATGTATTTTACCGTGCTGGACAGCGGCCAGGGAACGGATTGGCGAACACACCGCGTAAATGTGACAGCGGACTACCGAAAATTTTTCGGGAGGGCACCCGATAAGAATCCGGCAGGGATCGGGATCCTAACTGACGGCAACGCCACCCACAGTCCTGCCGCATGCGACTATGACAACTTTGCGATTGAAAAAGAATAGCAGAAAAATCGGTTTGTGTCTCTGCGCCGTGGCGTCTCTTCTGCTCTGCGCGCGGTCAGCCGAGGCGGCACAGACTAAACTGGCAAAGCCGGCGGCGGTAAAAAAAGCGGCGCCGCAAAAAGGAACGGCACGGCACACCGGCACACGGCGGTCGAGGCGACGTGGGCCTGCTATCCTCGGCGTGCCGGCGGCAATCCCGATCGAAAGCGCGATTGGGAGCATGCCTGGCGCGGACTTATGATGGAGCCGGCATCCGAGAAATCGCTCTACTTGATACGACTGCTCGATCCGATTGTGGGTGCGGACCAACACGTCGCTCCGTCCAAGGAGACGGCATATCAATTCTATCTGAACGTTGGGATGGCTAATCACAACTTATATCTCTTTCTGAAGCGCCACGACATGGCCAATATGACATACATTCGCTCGTCCCTTGCAGCATACGGCAAGGCACGCCGTATCGGCACGACACCGATCGACCGGGCAACGGCCGAGGGCTTGGGCGCTGCCCTGCTGGCGTCATCCGGCAAAACAAAAATCGCCGCGAAGAAATTTCGACGTGTGGAATCGGTGCTGTTGCCGGAGGCCTTCACTCCTGCCTGCGCCCTGGCTACCTACTATGGCGCCCAGGGAGATTCAGGTCGCGCCATCAAGGCATTGCGTGCTGCTTATGCGCGCAGCCCTGTAGCCACCAAGCATTGGCTGCGGATCACGGATGACTTCATGACGATCAAACAGGATCAAGCATTCGCGGCGCTGCTGCGAGAGTGGGACGTCTTTGCGCCGGGGCGCCCATGGGCCATTCCCACTCCAAAACCCCCAGCAAGGAAGGTTAAAAAGCGTAGATAGTTGATCCCCTATCCTCCGTCGTTCCCGATCGCCTCGACCGGGCAGGCCTCCATGGCCTCTTGGCATTGGGCCCGCTCCTCGTCCGATTCCGGCTGCTTATAGACGTAAGAGTAGCCGCCCTCTTCGTGCTGACGAAAGTTGTTTGGCGCGGTGTCCCGACAGAGATTGCAATCGATGCATTGCCGATCAACGAAAAAGGGTCCCAGCACGTTTTCGGCCACCCGTTCTTCTTTATTTGCCATGGAAACTCCTCCCTTTCGGGCAAAACCATACTTGTGCGGTCTGGTTTGTCAAGCAGTCCATATCTATACCTACGCCTGCTTAGGGGCGCACCTAGCGCTCGGACAATACCGATTAATTACGCAGACTTCGCACTTAGGACGACGGGCGACGCAGACGGCGCGCCCGTGTAGGATAAGGGCGGTGCTGAAATTATACCAGTCGTGTTCAGGCAAAATTGCCATAAGATCCCGTTCGATTTTTTCGGGATCGTGATGTGATGTCAGTTTAAGTAGGTTGCCGATCCGTTTCACATGGGTGTCGACGACTACGCCGGGAATGCCCCAGCAGGCCCCTAGGACGACGTTCGCCGTCTTGCGTCCGACACCCGGGAGCGTCACTAAATCCTCCATCCGGTTGGGAACCGTTCCGCCGAAACGGTCGACGATCCCTTGACAACAGCCTACGATACTTCTGGCCTTGGCCTTGTAAAATCCGGTGGAGTGAATTATCCGCTCAAGCTCCGCAGGGTCCGCCCTCGCAAAGTCTTTAGCAACGCGGTATCGTTTGAAGAGCGCCGGTGTGACCTTGTTTACCCGCTCGTCCGTGCACTGCGCCGAGAGGATAGTGGCGATCAGGAGCTGTAATGGGTTACCATGCGCGAGCGCTGTCTCGATAAGTCTATATTCCTTACGCAGTCCGGCCATTATCTTCGCGACGCGTTGCCGCTTTGCTTCCGCCGGTCCCTTTACCGATGCAGCCATTCCTCCACCTTTCTCACCGGCCATGTATTTACCACATCCTCCTTAGTCCACCACCCTTTGCGTGCGATGCCTACTCCGAAGCGCATATCCCCTATGCCGGCTGTACTGTGGGCGTCCGGATTAATCATCGTGCGCAGGCCCTTCGAGTGCGCATACGGCCCGTGTCGCCAATCTAGATCCAACCGGTGCGGATTTGCATTAGTCTCGATGACAACCCCATGCTTGACGGCCGTGGTGATTACCGTCTGCAGATCGACAGGATAGCCGTCGCGGGAGAGGAGCAGACGACCTGTAGGGTGGGCCAATACCTTCGTCGCCGGATGCGCTATTGCCTTGCAGATCCTCTTTGTCATCTCAGCCTCGGTTATATTAAAGCGCGAGTGAATCGACACGATGACGAAATCAAAAGAGTTAAGCACATCGTCCGGATAATCGAGCGAACCATCCGCAAGGATGTCCGATTCTATGCCTTTGAAGATGCGTATGCCGGCATGCCGCCGTTGCACGGCGTCTATCTCTCGGTGCTGTTTTTTTATATCCGCCGGTTTCAACCCGCCTGCGTATCCTGCCGACTGACTATGATCCGATACGCCGATGTATTTGAGTCCTGCCTTCGCGGCAGCGCTCACCATTTCGGCAAGCGTATTGTGACCGTCACTATAGGTCGTATGGCAGTGAAATACCCCTTGAAGATCGTCTTCCTCCAGCAGACACGGCAACTCCCCCTTTGTGGCCGCATCGATCTCACCCATATCCTCGCGCAGCTCCGGTGGAATGAATGCCAGATCAAGGGCAGCGAAGATTGCTGCCTCATCCTTGCAAGGGACCAGTTTCTCCACGGCCTTAGACACCTTGAACAACCCATACTCGTTTAGTTTCATCCCCCGGTTCAGCGCGCGGCTCCGCATTGCGATGTTGTGTTCCTTGCTACCGGTGAAGTGATGACAGGCGAACGGAAACTCGTGGTCCGTCACGACGCGCAGGTCGCAATTGATCCCCGATTTCAAGATAACGCTCGATTTGGTCTCGCCTTTCGCCTCGATCCGTTCGACCATCGGGAGACCGATGAAAAAAGCCATCAATCTCTCCGGCTGTTTGCTGCTCGCCACCAGATCAATATCTTTTACTATCTCCTTGCATCGCCTAAGACTCCCGCAGAGCATGGAACGAATCGCGGCCGGATGATTTTCCAACCGCCCAACCACCTCTGCTGCGGCATAGGAGGCGAAGGAAAATAGGTGCTGGCCGCGTTGTGCGCGCACGTACTGAATCCCTTGAAAGATCTTCTCCTCGCTCTTCGCCCCCATCCCCGGCAATTTGGCGATCCGATGGGCACGGCAGCATAGTTCCAATCCGCCTATGTCCTTCACTCCCAGTTTTTCCCAGAGGAGCTTGACCTTCTTTGGGCCTACTCCGGGAATATGCAAGATTTCCAGCAACCCCTGCGGGATGGATTTGCGCAGCGCCTCGTATTCTTTCAGCCGTCCGGTGGTTGTCAGTTCTGTTATATGTTCGGCTAGATTTTTACCTATCCCTTTGATCGATGTGATCTCGCCTTTGGCTAGCAATTCATCGAAGTTTGACAGGCCATCGAGCACGCGCGCCGCGTTTTCATACGCCCGCACCTTGAACGGATTTTCCCCCTTGATCTCGAGAATGGCGGCGACCTCGCCAAGCACCGAGGCGACTTGATGGCGATCCATAAAGTCAACGTTATTCAAAGACACGAGAAATTGCAAAAGGGAAAGTCACGTGGGTCGTGCGCCGAGGTCTGTGTAATTTCTAAGGTTACACAATAGCCCTTGTGCGACGTGCGCCTTCGATGCGGCCTCGGCCGGGTCGGTGGATTCGGGCCGCCGTCTCCTCGGCTTACGGGCCTCGTCGCGGCTTATCCTCGCTCGCCGCAATATCATCCCCATCGATGCGGCTCGCTGCGCATATCCCTCATCCCCCGCCCCGCCCTCGCCGCTTTCCGAAGGCACGTTATAGAAGTTA
>JACPFG010000010.1:3530-7849 GCA_016183125.1 Deltaproteobacteria bacterium | reverse complement strand
AGCTGCCGCTCGTATTTGTCGTCAACAACAACAGATGGGCCATCTCCGTCCCCGTGCGTGAGCAGATGGTGATCGAGAATCTGGCCGACCGAGGGCCGGCGTACGGGATCCCGTCGGCCGTTGTGGACGGAAATGATGTCGTGGCCGTTTACCAGGCGTGTGTTGCGGCGGTAGCGCGGGCCCGTAAAGGGGAGGGGCCGACGCTCATAGAATGCAAGACGATGCGGATGACTGGGCACGGGACTCACGATCCTGCGACCTATGTCCCAAAAGAGGAGAAAGATGCCTGGGTAAAGAAGGATCCGATCGACCGGATGAAACGGTATTTAGTAGATCGCAAACTATTGGATGCAGCGACGGATCAGAAATTGCGCAAGGATGTCGAAGACGAAATAGAGCGTGCGGTTGACGATGCCGCGGAGGATGGGCCGCCAGATCCCTCAGTCGCTACCGAAGGTGTCTATTCGACACCGGTGCCACTGGAGTAGCCGTAATTAACATGGCGTGCGAAGGAACTTATGGCTAACGTCAAGATGAACTACATGGAGGCGATCCGGGATGGCCTGCGCGTGGCCATGAAGAAGGACGAGCGGGTCTACATCTTCGGTGAGGATGTCGGATTTTATGGCGGCGTCTTCGGGGTCACGAAGGGGCTTTTCGAGGAGTTCGGGCCGAGGCGTGTAAGGAATACGCCACTCTCTGAAAATGCGATCATAGGGGAGGCGATGGGAGCGGCGCTGGCCGGACTCCGCCCGGTGCCGGAGGTCCAGTTTTCCGATTTTGTAACGGTCTGCATGGCCCCACTTGTTGATGTCATGGGGACCTATCGCTATCGCTTCGGCGTCAATATCCCGGTAGTCATCCGGATGCCGTCCGGCGGGGGGATGAGTATCGGCCCATTCCACTCGAAGAGCCTTGAGGCCTGGTTTGTCCATGCCCCTGGATTTAAGATCGTGATGCCTTCCACTCCAACGGATGCGAAGGGGTTGATGCTGGCCGCTATAGAGGATCCGGATCCCGTTATCTACATGGAGCACAAGCGACTCTATAATCTTGTCAGCGAAGAGGTCGATGACGGCTATTTTACGACCCCGCTCTCCGCCGGCGTTGTCAAGCGGGAAGGGACCCATGTGACACTGATCACATATGGGGCCACGGTTGCCCTTGCCCTAGAAGCTGCCAAACAGCTCTCCTCGGAGGGGATCGATCTCGAGGTAATCGACTTGCGCACGATCTGGCCGATGGATGAGGCCCTGGTCCTTGCCTCCGTGAAAAAAACCAACCGCGTGATCGTGCTCCACGAAGCGGTCAAGATCGGGGGATTCGGCGGGGAGATCGTCGCGCGGATCTGCGAACAGGCCTTTGGGTATTTAGCGGCGCCTCCGCTCCGCATTGGGGCCAAGCATACGCCGCCGCCAGTGCATCCGGTACTCGAGAAAGTCTATTTACCCTCCCTGGATGGCGTGGTAAATGCGGCGCGCAGTTTGATGCAATATTAACTCTGAAAAACTATGTATTCTGGTGACCTCTCAAAAAGGCCCAGATGCAAGGCAGCCGGAGGAGGCCGACTGAGGCGTACTGAAAGGTACGCCGCAAGGAGTGTTGACGACGGCAACGCAGCAGATGGGCCTTTTTCAGAGGTCACAAGGAGAGAATCATGGCGACATTGGTCGGTATGCCTATGCCCCAACCTGGGGAGACGATCACCGAGGGGGTCGTCGTAAAGTGGTTGAAGAAGGTAGGGGACGTAGCGACGGAGAAGGAGCCCGTAGTAGAGCTTGAAACCGCTAAGGCGGTCTTCGAATACGAAACGCCGGTAGGCGGCAAATTTGTCAAGATCGTGACGAATGAAGGGGAGGCGCAGCAGGTTGGTCAACCACTGGCCATTTTGGAATGCGACGATAAACAGGCGAAACGCTATTTTATGCTAGGGGTCGGTGTCCCCGTGGACGCGGCGGGCAAGGCGATAGGCAGTAGCGAGGCAAAGATCGGGGCTGGGGCCGGCTTCGGCGGAGAGCATCTGCCGCCTGCTGCCGGTAGCTCTCCGACACCGTTACCGCAAGCAGCTGCAGCCGTGGCTGGGGCGGGGCATACACCTCTCATACGGACTCTGGCAAGGGAACACGGGCTAAACGACGCGGAGTTAAACGCCATTTCGGCCACGGGTCCCGGCGGTCGGCTCACGAAAGAAGATCTTCTGGGCTACGTGCGAGGGCGAGGAGGGGCGTCGAAACCTGCGGCGACGGTCGGCGCCCCTACTGCACCGGTGCGGTCCGCCGGCAGTGCCAGGATTCCTCCGGTGACAGCTGGAGGGCGTCGCGTGGAACCGACAACATTGCGTCGACGGATCGCCGAGAATATGATCCTTGCCAAGTCGACTATCCCGCATGCCGGCTCGGCAGTTGAGGTCGACATGACCGATCTGCTGGCCTTGCGTGAAGGGCAGAAGGGGGCCTTCCAGAAAAAATATGGCGTTCCGCTCCGCCTGGCGCCTTTTTTCCTGCTGGCGGTGCGCGAAGGCGTAAAACGATATCCCGTCTGCAATAATTTTTACTTTATCGACGAGGCCGGTAAGCACTGGATTGAAGAACATTCGGCGATCAATCTAGGCGTGGCCGTCGGGACGCCGAAGGGCCTGGTAGTGCCTGTCCTTAAAAACGCCGAGACGAAGAATTTCGCGCAGCTGGCCAAGGAGAGCGATGCGCTGATGCAAAAGGCGCTGAACGGGAAATTGGGGCCCGAGGAGATGACAGGTGGCACCGTCACGGTCAACAATCCGGGGGCCTTGGGGAGCGTACGCGGAAATCAAGTGATAGCCTATCCGCAATCGGTAATCGTCGGGTTTCATGCGATCGTAGAGCGGGCCTGCTTCATGCAGGGGACGTGCGTGCCTCGCCACCTTATGGAGATCGATATCAGTTTCGATCACCGACTGGTGGATGGGGTAGAGGCAGTAGGGCTTCTGCGTGCGTGCAAGGAGGTCTTGGAACAACCGGCTCGGTACTTTACGCTGTAGCGAAGGCAGCAAGCGTTTTTAGTAACCCGCGCATCTGTAACGGCTTGGGCAGGTATTCATCGGCGCCCGCGGCCTTGCCCTGGCGAATGTCTTCCGCCTGGGCCTTGGCGCTGATCATGATGATCGGAATCTTCCCCAACACAGGATCGGCCTTCAGCAGCCGACAAACTTCGTAACCGTCAATCTTAGGCATAGCTATATCGAGCAAGATCGCGTTTGGCGAATCGGTGCGGGCGGCGGCCAGCCCGGCCTCGCCGTCGCCGGCAGTAGTAACGATGTAGCCTTGGGCCTCAAGCCCGTCCCGCAACACCTCCACGAGATCGGGCTCGTCATCGATGATCAGTATCCGTTTTTTGCTCATGCCGCGTTCCTTTCACCGCCGGCCTCCCCGCCCGCTCCCTGCGGCAGTAGGAGGTGAAACGTTGTCCCCGCGCCCACGGTGCTTTCCGCCCATATCTTTCCGGCATGCAGCGCCACGATCTCCTTGCAGATAGGAAGACCAAGCCCAGTCCCTTTGTAGCCGCTCCCTACCGGGCGCCGGATCTGTTCAAATTTGTTAAACAACCGGCAGAGATCCTCCTGTGGAATTCCCGGTCCGTCGTCATGCACGGAGATCCGGACCGATTCTTGCCCGTCAAACGGTTCGGCGCGAACCACGATCCTGCTGCGCGCGTATCGGGCCGCGTTGTCTAGCAGATTGGCGAAGACCTCGTTCATCAAGTCTGGATCGATATGGACTGCCGGGAGACCCTCCGGGATCGATTCTTCAAGCGTTACCCGGCCGGCCGTCTGCAACCGCGCGCTCTGGATCGCCTCCCGAAGCAGCGGCGGCAGCGAGACTTGGCGACGATCTACCCGGGCCCGTCCGGATTCCAGCCGGGAGAGATCCAGCAGACCGTGGATGATCTTGTTTAGCCGTTCCGCATTACGGCTTATCAAGTCGACGTAATGTTGTTGTTTGTCGGTCAAGGGGCCCAGCACGCCCGACTGCATATTGTCGATGGCGCCCGTGACAGTAGCCAGCGGCGTGCGCAGCTCGTGCGAGACGATGCTGATAAATTCGTCCTTTAGCTGATCCAATCGACGCCGTTCGCTTATATCTTCCACCATCACCAGGCCGTAGAGCGGTCGTCCCCGCTCGTCGCGCACCATGGTAGCCGTAGTCCGCGCCCAGAGAGGCTCGCCTGCCTTGGTCTGATATCGGTGCTCTACGGTGTAGAGTTGCCTATTGCCGCCTATCAGCTGCCGTGCCAATGCCTCGCTCTTCTCCACGTCCTCTGGCGGCACCAGCGCCGCCAGAGGT
>JACPFG010000010.1:0-3511 GCA_016183125.1 Deltaproteobacteria bacterium | reverse complement strand
GAAGGCCTTATTGACCCGTGAGAACCGCCCGTGAAGATCGACCGTGCAAATGCCTATGGGAGATTCCTCAAAGATCTTCCGGGCGCGCTCCTCGCTGGCCCGAAGTTGCGCAGCAACGCCGGCCAACTTCTTCCCCATCAGATTGCACTGCTGCCGGGCCCTAATCTCCTCATAGGCCACGCGCGCGAACGGCGCGCCCAGACCGGCCACGAGGAAGATATATCCGACCCGAACGATCATTTCCGTTTCAAATCCCGCTATCTCACCGCGCAGTAAGATGAGGGCAACGTATGAGAGCGCATAGACGACGGCAGCGGTCACCGTCTGCCGATAGCCGTATCTGAAGGCTACCGATGTGAGCGCTGCATACCAGAGGACGTAAAATGGCGAATAAATGCTCCCGGTGGCCAGGATCCACAGTAATATCAGGACGGCATCCGTTGTTGTCGTGAAATAACTGGAGCGCATTATCGGCCAACGCCGATACGGTTGCGCAAAGTGCACATAGAACCCATACGGATTAGCCGTAGCTATAATAGTATAGGCGAGCCATGGGATGGTGTGCGGTTGATCGCGCAACAACAACAGATACACCAGCGAATTGAATCCGATGACAGCGGCGCGCCCGATGGAGATTCCAGCCTCGGCGGCGTAAACCTTCTCCTTTAAGGCGTCTTCCACAGGCCTAGGCATACATCCCCCATCTCCATTAGACACCTTTTGGCAAAAAGGGTCAAGATGGATGACACGGAACCATTCAAAAACATTGGACAATTTTCTTACCTATGGTATGGACGATACATGCGAAAAGCACTCTTCATCGTACTGGTGCTATCAGGTGTGGTGAGCCTTCCGGGGAGAGTTTTTTCCTTAAACGGTATCCAAATGATTGCGGTTGGTGCGGTGCATAGGGCCCTGGGAGGGGCTGGGGTTGCCAGGCCGCTCGATTCGACCGCGATCCTGCTCAATCCGGCAGGGCTCTGCGGGATGGGAGATCAGTTCGATCTGGGGCTGACGGTCGGGTTCCCTAATAATGTTATGGATAGTTCGACGGCCGTCTTGGGGAACCCGCAGGCGGTCAATGCCCAAAGCGATGACGATGGCGCACTGTTGCCTAACGCCAGCATGGTCATGGGACTTGGCACGGAGGATCGGTGGGCGCTGGGGCTCGGAATAGTGGCAACATCCGGGTTTGGTGTCGATTATGCCGTCTCGCGTCTCGGTGCGGCTGCAAACGGATTTGATACCGCAGATCGCTATGGGTTGGTCAAATTGATCCCGGCAGTTGCCTACCGGATCAACGATCAATGGCGGGTAGGGGCCTCGGCCCACATCAATTACGCTTTCTTTCAGTCGAACACATGGACGGGGACGGCGGCCTTCGCGCAGACCGCCGGACGAAGCCGGTTCGATCCGGCTGTTGGTATCGGTGGAGAGATAGGCATTAGGTATCTTCCGCCGATAAAGTGGTTGGAGGCGGGGATCACCTACACCACCAGGCAATATTTTGAGGCGTTCGATCGATATGCCGATGTCCTGCCCGATGGATTCGACATGCCGCAGCAGGTGGCGGCAGGGTTGGCTCTGACGCCGGTAGAGGGCCTGCTGATCCTCACCGATTTTCGTTGGATAAATTGGGGTGGAGTGGGCCTGCTCGGCACATCGCCGGCAGCGGCGTCGCCTGGTTTGGGCTGGCGGGATCAATACGTGGCTGCCATCGGCGCACAGTACGATTTCGCAGCGCGGCGGAAACTACCGCTGACGGTCCGGGCAGGCTATAACTATGGTCGATCGATCATCAGCCCCGGCGCGGTGTTTACCAATCTCCTTGTGCCGGGGATGATCGAGCACCATATTACCGGTGGGCTGAGCTATGATCTTAGCGAAAAGGTCGGGGTAGACGTGGCATATGCCTGGCTCCCTGCCAAGACGGTTACAGATGACGGCTCTGCAGTCCCGGCCGGCGCAGGGGCACGGTACAGCGCCTCGGCGCAGGTGTTCACCACCCAACTCCACGTCAAGTTTTAATCGATTTCATGCTTGAAGGGTAGCTGCGAATCCGCTAGCACCTTATCAAGCATTGCAATGGTGGCTATAGTTCAGCGGCAGAACGCCTGGCTGTGGCCCAGGAGGCCGTGGGTTCGAATCCCACTAGCCACCCCAAGCAGACGAAGAGGCCATTTTTGCGACGAGCGAGAATGGCTTTTTCAATTCGTATCGCACAGTTAGGCCATCAAGGACAGGGTTCGAAAGTATCTTGGCGAGCAGACCACGCCTTTCTTGTGGGGTCGCCAGCAAATACATGTCTGACGCCTTCTGCGCGAGTTCTAAAATTCTTTATGCAATCGCCAGAACGGCTCCTGTGACATCCTTTTGAGCGTCAGCGAGAATATCAGCCAACCGCTGTCTTTCAGACCGTACGCAGGCAATTTGGCGTTTATAAGCCCCTTCCACCCAAATAAAAACGGCCCGGCCCTTGTGGCCGGGTCGTTTTTATTTTGTGCCTGTTGAATGAGAACGTCGGTTCCGAAGGAACCGTGTTCGACGACGGACGTCCGGCACCGTCTGCCGCTGCCTACTTCTTCGCGTCGAAGTTGATGAGCACCATCTTCATCTGCGGGGTTTCCATCTTCACTATGTTGCCTGGCACGTCGGCACTGTACCAGAAGTCGTCCCACACCCGCCACGGGTCAAACTTGTACTGGGCCTGTGCCGGTGACACATCCGCCTTGTCCGCATACGCCAAGCCGCCGGACACGCACAGGGCGGCGATGAGCTGGAACGCGATCAGGAATCTCATGCAATCCTCCTTACTCAAGCTGCAAAGCGACACAGAGAACCATTTGTTACGCCGCCACCGCAAATTCCTGACACGCGGTCCGAAAATCGTCCACCATCTCACCCACCAAAAAACCTCTGAGAAATCAATAAAAGGTTTAGAACTTCTTCCCAAGTTGTTTGCGTTGCGTTTTTTCGGGAAGATAGTTTTCCTTTGAAACCACCCGGCGGCCTGTCTCGATCTCCAATTTCTTTCGTGCATCTCCCGCGATCTTTCCGCCACGTTGGGCGGCATCTTTGTTCTCGTCGAAACCATGGGTATTTTTATTACGAGCTATTTCGGTCGTCGATGCCTCTCCCAGCATTGAGAAGATCAATTCAAGATCGTTCATGTGATCGCGCAGGTTTTCGCGCTTGAGTCCCTTGTGTTCCTGGTACTCGCTCGGAGTCATTCCGAAGGTCGCCTTGCTAATCTCCGCCGTGAGGATCGAAAACTCCATGTCTTCTTTGACCCCCCGCTTCTGCCACTCGTCGGTCAACTCCTCCCGGATCGCGATTCCCCGCATCCGCTTCTCAATCCATTCTTCGGGGTATCCCTTCGCCTTGTACAAAGCGCGGGTCCGTTTGGTGGCAAGCTCCGGGTTCTCGATCTCTTGTACCCGTTCGTAGCCGACCTTGGCCAACCACCGCTTGAACGGTTCTGCATTGGGAGAAGGAATCGATTGGATCACAC
>JACPFG010000085.1:4207-5776 GCA_016183125.1 Deltaproteobacteria bacterium | reverse complement strand
GCCCCCCCGCTCGCCCGCCGTACCGAAGCGGACGCTCTAAGTTGAGCCAATCGTCCGCGCGTATGACGCCTAGCGTACTCATCTGCGCCGTCTCCTCGCTTATGTCTACCCAAACTGTGTTTCCAAGTCGCGACGTGATCGTCAGGCAACAGCCATTCACTGCCAGACTCTCCCCGACGTTGGTATCCGCCAGATCGAAGTGGGCCTGGATCTCCACTTGGGAGGCCTTGTCGCGGTTGACAACCGATTTGACTATCCCAGTCCCCTCGATAATCCCGGTAAACATCAGTTCCTCACTCTCCCCTCCACTACGACATTATCACCGAACCGCCGCCAGGCGGCAACTGCAAGGCGCGGGGCCTTGCGTAGCGAAGGGATCGACAGTCTGTCTGTCCACCCCAACCCCTCCCCCCCAAGGAGGAGCGGACCGATTCCGATAACCAGATACTGCACTGCCCGTGCCTGTAGAAAGGTTGAAAGTGTGTGCGCCCCACCCTCCACCATGAGGCTTCCGATCCCGCGACTGGCCAGAGAGCGCAAGAGCGTGGCGATAACGAATCGCCCTTCCCGATGGGGACATAAGAGGACCTCGTGACCGCGCTGTGTTAGATGACGGGCCAACGTAGTCGTCCCTTGCGGAAGAACCCACAACGGCGGCCGCGCATGGCCCATGGGCCGACGCAGCGACCGGGATGGTAATCCGATGCCGTTAGCCAGGATGACCGGCCGGGGCTGCGGTCCCCGGTACCTTGGCAACCGGACGGTCAGCCGCGGCCGGTCGTGTAGGAATGTCCGCCAGCCGACGCAGATCCCATCCACGCGGGCGCGCCATTCGTGGGTGTAGGCGCGCGCCGCGGCATTCGTGATCCATTGCGAATTGCCGGATCGATCTGCAAGCTTGCCATCTAGCGTGATTCCTACCTTTGCGATCACGTAGGGCCGGCCGGTATTCATCCAGTACAGATACGCCGGATTTAGCGCCCGACATTCCCTCTCGGCCACCGGTCCTGTTACGCGCACGCCTCCCGCACGAAGTGACTTAATCCCGCGGCCACGCACCAGCGGATTCGGATCACGCATCCCGTAGACCACCCTGTCAATCCCGGCGGAGATGATCGCATCTGTGCACGGCGGAGTTCGCCCCCGATGGCAACAGGGTTCTAGGGTGACGTAGAGGATCGCACCCATTGCCTTGCGCCCCGCCTGGCGGAGCGCGATCGCCTCGGCATGGGGGAGACCCGCCTGGCGGTGAAATCCCTCCCCTACGATCCGCCCCTTGCGCACGACTATGGCGCCGACCATCGGGTTCGGATGGGTCCGGCCATCGGCCAAGGCTGCCAGTGCAATCGCCCGGCGCATAAAGTGTTCGTCGCCCATTTCTCCACTTGGTTGACTATGCAGGCTATGACATAAGCCTTGACAATTCCAACAAGAATAACCATTTGTATCGTCGTCTAACGCAATAGGAGGCCGTATATGCCAATGTACGAATACGAATGCAACGACTGTGGGAAACATCATGAAATTATTCAGAAATTTTCTGAAACGCCGCTCTCCCACTGCCCGGCC
>JACPFG010000085.1:0-4157 GCA_016183125.1 Deltaproteobacteria bacterium | reverse complement strand
GAAAGATCGCCCGGCTGATCAGCCCTACGGCCTTCGTACTCAAGGGGGGTGGGTGGTATAAGGACGGATATTCAAGCTCAAGGGGCAAATCGGCAAACAGTGCCGAAGGCGGGGCCAAGGAGACGGCTAAGACCGACGCCGCGCCTACCTGCGAACGGACCGGCAAGCAGGCCGATGCAGGCTGCGCCTGCGCTGGCGCCGCCCCAAACAAGTCTTAGCCCTTCGGTTTCCCCAAGAGGTCTTTCAACTCCAACATAAACTCGTTTAGGTCTTTAAACGAACGGTAGACGGAGGCAAAGCGGACATATGCCACTCCATCCAGTAGGTGGAGTGCCTCCATAACTCGTTCGCCGATCGACTCGCTCGACATTTCAGCTGCCCCTGATTCCTGTGCCCATGCCACGATGTCATCGACGATCTGTTCCATCGCGGGGACGCTGACGGGGCGCTTCTCGCAGGCCTTCTGGATCCCGTGAAAGATCTTCTGCCTGTCGAAGACCTCCCGGCGCCCATCTTTCTTGACGACCATCGGAAGGACCTCCTCGAGGCGCTCATACGTGGTAAAGCGCTTTCCACACCGCTCGCACTCCCGTCGGCGGCGAGTGAGATCCCCCTCCTTGGAGAGACGTGAATCGATCACCTTCGATTCTAGGTTGTCGCAGAAGGGACATTTCATCGTACGTGGGGCCCCACACCCCGCGCCGAGCGCCGGCAAAGCCGGCCGCCCTGCTTATTAAAAGGCTGTTGACAAACTACCGTCGCTCCGGCCCGAGTGAATCGGGCCTCCGCACAACGCCCTCCGCCTTCGGCGGATGGTCCCGCCCGGCACCTTATGGTGCCGGGCCCGACAACCGGTGGTTTGTCAACAGCCTGTTAAACATACGCGGGGAACCGTTCGCAGAGCTTCCGCACTTGCCGCCGGATTTCCACCTGCCGATCGGTATCGTTCGGTCGATCGAGCACATCGGCAATCCACCCGCCGATCGTAGCCATCTCTGTAGCTGCCATCCCCCGGCTAGTGACATATGGCGTACCCATCCTTATCCCGCTCGTGACAAATGGGGAGCGTGTCTCGCGTGGGACGGTGTTTTTATTCACCGTGATCCCCGCCCGACCGAGCGCCTCCTCGGCCTCCTTTCCGGTAAGATTGGTGTCGACCAGATCTACCAGGAAGAGATGGGTATCGGTCCCACCGGTAACTATTCGGTGGCCGCGGCGCTGTAAGGTAGCCGCCAACGCCCTGCAGTTATCGATGATAGCGGCACAATAGGTGCGAAACGAGGGCCTTGCCGCCTCGTGAAAGGCGACCGCCTTCGCCGCGATCACATGCATCAGCGGTCCCCCTTGAATGCCCGGAAAGACGGTCTTGTCGAGAGCCTTGGCCATTTCAGCCGTGCACATCACGAGTCCGCCTCGCGGTCCGCGCAGCGTCTTGTGCGTGGTTGAGGTGACGAAATGCGCGTATGGAACCGGGCTCGAATGCAATCCAGCCGCAACCAGACCGGCTGGATGGGCAATGTCGGCCATCAGACAGGCCCCCACCTCGTCGGCGATGGAACGAAATGCGCGAAAATCGATGTCGCGCGCATAGGCCGTAGCCCCCGCAACTATCATCTTGGGCCGGGACTTTCGCGCAATCTCACGGATGACATCATAATCGAGTCGTTCCGTTGTCGGATCGACGCCGTAGGCAACCACGTTGAATAGCCTTCCGGTGAAATTAACCGGCGCCCCGTGAGTTAGATGCCCACCATGGGAGAGCTGCATACCGAGGATCGTGTCTCCCGGCTTTAACACCGCCAAATAGGCGGCCATATTAGCCTGGGATCCGGAATGCGGCTGGACGTTGACGTGCTCTGCACCGAATAGACGCTTCAGACGTTCTATCGCCAGCTCTTCGACCTCGTCGACGCACTCACAACCCCCGTAATAGCGCTTCTTAGGGTAGCCCTCCGCATATTTGATCGTCAGGACCGAACCTAAGGCCTCTAGCACCGCCCGGCTCACTAGGTTTTCAGATGGGATCAATTCCAGCGTGTATTCCAACCGCTCCACCTCGCGGCGAATGGCGTCGGCCACAGCCGGATCGCCGGCGGCAAGCGACTCTTTAGAAGACTGTTGACAAACTGTCATCTCGGCATCTTCTCCTCGCCGTCGATCTTCCCCACTCGACGGGCATGTCTCCCCCCCGCGAAGGCAGTGGCTAGCCATAGATCGAGCAACCGCTTGGATTCCTGCTCCGGAGTCACGCGCGCGCCGAAACAGGCAACGTTGGCGTCGTTGTGCTCCCGCGACATCCGCGCATCGAATTCATCCCGCAGCGCAGCGGCCCGGATCTTCCGGTAGCGATTGGCGGCGATACACATCCCGATCGCGCTGCCGCAAACGAGCACGCCGCGCGACGCCCGTCCGCTGGCGACCGCCTCGGCGACACGGGCTGCCAGATCCGGATAATCCACCGGTTCGGTCGAGTCGGTCCCGAGATCGATCACATCGAGGCCCTTAGCGCGGGCGTGTTTTACTAGCGCCTCTTTGAGGGGAAACCCCGCATGGTCGGCGCCAAGCGCAATGACAAGACGTGTGGCGTGATCGGTCACGTGGTCTTCGCGGCGATGTACTCGATTAACTCCTGGACCGACTCGATTCGCTCGGCATCTTCATCGGCGATCTCGATCTCGAACTCTTCCTCGAGAGCCATCACCAGCTCCATCAGATCGAGCGAGTCCGCCCCCAAATCTTCAGTAAACGAAGCCGCCGCGGAGATGTCTTCATCCGCGATCCCCAATTGTTCGGCAATTATCTCGTGCACCTTCCGTTCGATGTTCACGGTGAGTGTGCCGCTGCCCTCGTTATCTGTTTGCGTCAATCCGCACCACTTCCCGCCCTTTATAAGTGCCGCATTTCAAGCAGACGCGATGCGGCAGTTTGGGCGCCCCGCATTGCGGACACTTAGTCCCGCTTTGCGCTCGGACCCTTACCCACTGGGACCGACGCATCCGCCCGACACGCTTGGAGGTTTTCCGCTTAGGTACGGCCATGCGAACCCGCTATATAACTTCCTCATCGGTGTCAACGCTTTTTGGGCAAAACGTTTAGCCCCTTAAGGACATGGAAGGGGGAGGTGGGGGTCGCAGGCGCGCAGGCGCATGCGCCAACATTGAGGTTCTTCCCGCAACTTGGGCAGAGGCCGCGACAATCCGGGCGGCAACAATATTGCATCGGTTGGGCCAGGACCACCTGCTCGGTAAGCACTCGATTAAGCTCGATTTGACGACCATCATAATAATTGACATCGACTTCATCCTCCGGTTTTTCCACGTCGCCGGCCTTGGTTCGACCCGTCTGAGGACCTTCCACCGCCACTGCCGACCTGGGTATATACACTATGTGGATTGGGACCTGCTGCTGGGTTTCGTATACGGTGAGGCACCGATCGCATGTCGGATGGAGATGGGAATAGACGCCGCCCAGCATAGTGACCTGATCGCCCGAACGGACAAGGGTTAATACCAGATGGGCCTCGTCTTCCGGCCGACGTCTATCGCCCAATGCGGCGGTCATTGCCTCCGCTACCCACGGTTCCTGAGAGGCCAGCCGGTCGATCGTCAGCCCCTCTTCCGGGATGTCATCGATCCGAATGTGCGTCATGTAAGCAACCTTAGCATAAGCAGTCGGAAGAACAAACGCTTTACACTCAAGCAAAATTCCGGCAGAGGGGCATCCGATGGATCGCAGCGTCACTATTATCGGTTTTGGGAACCAGGGACGGGCGCAGGCGCTCAACCTGCGTTCGAGCGGGTGGGAGGTCACAGTGGCCCTTCGCCCGAATAGTCCTAGTGTAGATGCGGTCTCGCAGGAGGGACTGCCAGTAGTCGCCGACCTGTCCTCGGCTGTGGGTAAAGCAGAGATGGTGGCATTGCTGATTCCGGACACCGAACAGCCGACGCTCTGGAGGGAGCTGCTGGCCAAATCCCTTCCGGCGGGGGCCGCTCTCGTCTTTGCCCATGGGTACAACCTACATTTTCATCGAATTATGCCTCGGCCTGATCTAGATATCATCCTAGTTGCCCCCCTGTCGTCCGGCGCCACGTTACGGGCCAACTTCACGTCAGGAGATCCGACTCCGATCGCCGTGGCGGTACATCATGATGCCACCG
>JACPFG010000084.1 GCA_016183125.1 Deltaproteobacteria bacterium | reverse complement strand
TCCCCTTCATGGAGGACTTTCTTGGGTGGGAAACGTCCTCTTCATGCAGATCGGTAACATTTCACCCTTTCGGCGTCGATTATTTGACAATTTTATCCGTCTTTTACCCCCATATGATCTCCTGCCATGTCTAATCATCTAATTTTTCTCCCGTCGTCTCGGCTAGTTAGCAAACCACTTTAATTTAATCGCGTTTGGCATGGAAGTTGCTTTTCCCATTTGGAGGAGGCCGATGGCAATGGAGAAGGGGCGGATCACAGCGCAGTGCGGTCGGGTAATTCTCCAGCGGGCGATAGAGGCGAGCGCCGGCAAGCATTTCTCCGCACATCCGGCGGTCTTAAGTTGCGGCGGAATCTTCGTTCCACGGCCCAAGGCGTTAAATCCGAAAGATCCCCTCTATCATATCCTGAATACGCCGGTTGCTGAGCGGCCGGCTAAGGTCGTCAGCGCACTATTCCATCCACGCTCGGTGATGATCGCGCTGACCAGATCCGCCGGTGTCACGTCGAAGGAGGGATTGACGACCTTTACCAAGGCCGGCGTTATGGGGACCCCCTCTATGGCTGTTACCTCGCCGGCTGGGCGCTCCTCGATCGGGATCTCGGCGCCTGATCCCTTCGCGAAATCGATTGTGGAACAGGGAGCAGCTACATACATAGGCAACCGGTGATGGTGGGCTAGGACGGCTACACTGTATGTGCCGATCTTGTTGGCCACGTCCCCATTGGCAGCGATCCGGTCCGCGCCCACTATTACCTGGTGAATCTTCCCCTGCGCCATAAGCGCGCCTGCCATATTATCGGTGATGACTGTTACATCCATCCCGTGTTTTTGCAGTTCCCAAGCTGTGAGCCTGGCGCCCTGCAGGAAGGGTCGCGTCTCATCGGCGTAAATCCGTAGGCGTTTTCCGGCCTCCTGTGCCGCATAGAGCACGCCGAGAGCGGTGCCGAATCCGGCTGTAGCCAGGGCGCCGGCATTGCAATGTGTCAGGACCGCATCGCCGTCGGCCAGGAGTGTCTGCCCGTGCTTGCCGATCATCCGATTGACCTCTATATCCTCGTGATAGATTGTAAGCGCCTCTTCTCTAAGTCTCTCCTTCAACGCCTGAATAGTCATGTCCCTATGATCGTGACAAACGCGCCTCATCCGCTCGACAGCCCACGCCAAGTTGACCGCCGTGGGTCGCGTGGTCAGCAAGGTCTCGCATACCCTTTCCAGGCGCTCCATGAACCCTTCAAAGTTGTTCACGCCGATTCCGAGCGCGCCCAGCGCCACCCCCATCGCGGCGGCAACGCCGATCGCAGGTGCCCCTCGGATTACCATTGTGCGGATCGCGTCTGCCACCCCCTTATAGTCGCCGTATGTGTTATATACCTCCTGGCGGGGGAGCTTTCGCTGGTCGAGCATCACCACCGTATCGTTTTTCCATTCTATTGTCTTGATGACGTACATATATCCCCCTAAGCAAGCTTTTTACGCAGGAGTTCGTTCACCAGTTTCGGATTTGCCTGTCCCCCCGTCCTCTTCATAACCTCGCCTACAAAAAAACCGAGCAACTGCGTCTTGCCCGCTCGGTATGCGGCGACGTTCGCCGCGTGAGCGGACACCACTTCCTCTATCACTGCCGCCAGCTGTCCGGCGTCGCTCACCTGCGACAGGCCAAGCGCTGCGATCACGGCCTCCGGTTCCCCCCCATTCGCGTATAATTCCTCAAAGACCGCCTTGGCCATCTTGCCGCTCAGCGTCCCCTGCGCGATCAGCTCGACCAACCTCCCCAGTGCTAAAGGCTTGATAGGGCACTCGGTGATATCGTGGTCGGCCGCGTTGAGTTTGCCGAGCAACTCCGTCAGGATCCAATTACAGATCTTTTTAGCCAGCGCCGCCCGCCCCTTTAATGAAGCCTCGAAAAAGTCTGCCAGCGCCTTGTCCGCCGTCAGCTGCCTCGCATCGTATTGCGCAAGTCCGTATTCCACGACAAACCGAGTGGCCTTTGCCTCGGCCAGCTCCGGCTGGCTTGCGCGAATCGCATCGACTAGCGCCGGCGATACGCTTAAGGGGAGCAGATCGGGGTCGGGGAAGTAGCGATAGTCGTGGGCCTCTTCTTTGCTCCGCATAGATTCGGTCACGCCGCGACCCTCGTTCCAGAGGCGAGTCTCCTGATTCACAGTTCCGCCCCCTTCGATGACGGCGATCTGTCGCTCGATTTCAAAAGCCAGGGCGCGTTCCACAAATCGAAAGGAGTTGAGGTTCTTCAACTCGGTGCGCGTGCCGAATTCGGCGCTACCCGATAGCCGCACGGAGACATTCGCATCGCAGCGCAAGGACCCCTCTTGCATGTTCCCGTCGCAGACCCCCAGATACATCAGTATGCTGCGCAGGACCTTCAGATACGCGGTCGCTTCTCGCGGGGAGCACAGGTCCGGGCCGCTTACTATCTCGATCAGCGGGACACCGGCGCGATTCAGATCGACATGACTTGCGTCGAGATGGCCGACGTCGTGGAGTAGTTTTCCCGCGTCTTCTTCCAGATGGACACGGGTTATGGCTACCCGCCTGGTGGCGCCGTCGAAGCCGATCTCTAGTTAGCCCTCCTGACAGAGAGGTCGGTCGTATTGCGAGATCTGATAGCCCTTCGGCAGGTCCGGATAAAAATAATTCTTGCGTGCGAACACGCTCGTCGCGGCGATTCGACAGTTAAGGGCCAGCCCCGCGCGGATCGCGTATTCAACGGCGGTGCGGTTGAGTACAGGGAGCGCGCCGGGTTGTCCGGTGCAGACCGGACAGATCTGATTATTAGGAGGGGCCCCGAAGGCGGTGGGGCATTCGCAGAATATCTTCGTCTGCGTGAGCAGTTGCGCGTGGACTTCCAGGCCGATGACAGGTTCGTATGGTTTCATGACGGTTGCGAAATGCCGGCCTCCGGTTGTTGGGTATGCCACGGTGTGGCCTGTTCATAGGCGTACGCAATCCGTAGCAGGGTTGCCTCGTCCAACGGGCGCCCGATAAGCTGCAATCCCACCGGCAGTCGGTTCACAAATCCACATGGTATGCTAACGCCAGGCAGGCCGGCCAGATTGCATGAGATCGTATAGATGTCAGAGAGGTACATCTGGAGTGGGTCCGCCGTCTTTTCACCGAAACGAAATGCCGTAGTCGGCGCGGTAGGCGTCAAGATCGCATCCACCGCGTTAAATGCAGTCAAAAAATCCTGTTTGATCAGGGTCCGGACCTGCTGGGCCTTGCGATAGTATGCGTCATAATATCCAGAGCTTAACACATATGTGCCTAGCAGGATTCGCAGCGTCACCTCCGGGCCGAAGCCATCGGTTCGCGTTGCTCCGTACATTGCCTTAAGGCTTACCGCACCATTGCCCGCCCGCAGGCCAAACCGTACACCGTCATATCGGGCCAGATTCGCGCTCGCCTCCGCCGGTGCTATTATGTAATAACATGGGACGGCATACTCGGTGTGCGGCAACGAGATATCAGAGACCTCTGCGCCCAATGCCTTCATGGTGTCGATAGCGCTCCGGATGCAGGCAGCCACTTCGGGATCGAGTCCTCCTACGAAGTATTCCTTAGGCACGCCGATCTTCAGACCTCTTACTCCCCTTTCCAACTCAGTCTGATAGGAGGGGACCGGCACGTTGAGCGCCGTTGAGTCATTCGGATCGAATCCCGCTATGGCCTCCAGCAGCAGCGCCGCATCCCGGACATCCTTTGTCATAGGGCCGATCTGGTCGAGCGAAGAGGCAAAGGCTACCAATCCATAGCGACTTACACGGCCGTATGTAGGTTTGCAGCCGACTATACCGCAATGGCTGGCCGGCTGGCGTATCGAACCGCCGGTATCGCTCCCAAGCGCAGCCGCGCAGCAGTCGGCGGCCACGGCAGCGGCCGGGCCTCCGCTGGATCCGCCCGGGATCCGCGACGTGTCCCATGGGTTTTTCACCGGGCCGAATGCGGAGTGTTCGTTGGACGAGCCCATGGCGAATTCATCCATATTGCATTTCCCCAGGATGACCGCCCCCGCCGCTCGGAGCCTGGCAATAACGGTAGCATCATACGGCGGCAGATAATCGGCTAATATCTTCGAGCCGCATGTGGTCCGTATCCCTTTTGTCACGATAACATCCTTGATGGCGATCGGCACGCCGGTAAGCGGTGTGAGATCGGCGCGGCGCCTTAACCGGTCGTCGGCAGTGCGGGCATCTGCCATGGCAAGGTCGCCGGCCACGGTCAGGTAGGCGTTTAGTGCGGGATTTAGCTCGGCGATACGCGCCAGGTACTGCTCGGTGAGCGCAGCGCTGGTGACCTCGCCTGCCTGCAATCGTTTTGCCAGTGCATGAATTGTCTTCATCCAAGTACCTTCGGGACGGTGAAGAGGTCGCCGTCGCGCGCGGGGGCGTTAGCCAGGATGGCGGCCGCCGCGTCTGATGGACGCGGCAGATCCTCGCGGGAAAAACCTGCCGCTTCGACCGCGTGCGCCGTCGGCTCCACGGAGGCCGTGGCCAGCCGGTTAAGTTGCGCTACATATTCGACGATCCGGCCGGCATGTTCGGCATAGCGCGCTGCCTCCTCCGGGGCCAGATGAAGGCGGGCCAATTCCGCAATGTACCTAATGTCCTCCGCAGTTATCGCCATAGCGTTCTTCCGGGTCGAATCAGGATTTGAAGAGGCTCAAGATGGAATCCCAGAAATGGCTCTCGCCGCCGGAGAGCTTTTCCAGTTCGCCGTTATCAAGATAGACGCCGCCGCAGTGAAAACACTTGTCTATTCGCACTCCGCGGTAGACGATCTCCTCCAGCTCCAAGCCGCACTTGGGGCAGTGCATCCAGTGCGCGGCCTTAAGTTGGATCAGTTCGACAGTTGCCAAGGCCGTGCGCTTGGCCTCGGCGATCTTCCGTTTCTTTTCCGCCTCCAGCCGTGCGAAATACTCCTCTTCCGGTTTCGTCGTCATGTGGACCGCCTACCATACCGTTTCGGTTGTGACAAGCCTTCGGTTGTGTGGTATATCCAACCGGATGGGGGCCTTCGCCTATCTAATCGCCGGCGTATTTGGATTGTGCGTGGGGAGTTTTCTAAATGTCTGTATCGTTCGCCTGCCGCTTGGCCAATCGGTCGTCACGCCCAGGTCCAGATGCCCGCTCTGTGGATCCGGCATACCTTGGTACGACAATATTCCCATCATAAGTTTTATCTGGTTAAGAGGACGGTGCCGGGCATGTCGCCGGGCCATCTCGTGGCGATATCCTGCGGTTGAGTTCTTGACGGCAGGGCTATCGGTAGCCACGTTGGCCGCCAGCAGGATGGTTAACAGCTGGGATTGGCTCGCCTATTTCCTATATTTCTGCTGTCTAGTTGCCCCTCTAATCGTCGTGACGATGGTAGACCTGGCGCATCGGATCATTCCCGATCTGATCACCCTGCCTGGGATTGCTGTCGGTTTTCTGGTCCGGGCGTTGCTCGCACCCGCTGGGACCTTCGGTAGCGAAATGACCGATGCGCTGATCGGTACGGTGGCCGGCGGCGGTAGCCTCTGGCTGGTCGGGACAATCTACGAACGGATAAAAAAACATGAGGGTCTCGGCGGGGGAGATGTCAAGCTGGCCGCTATGATCGGGGCCTTTTTGGGCTGGAGGGCCCTCTGTTTTGTCCTTCTCTCGGCCTCTTTTTTAGGATCGGTGGTCGGGATCGTGGTGATCCTGGTCCTGCGTAAGGGATTGCGATATGCGATCCCCTTCGGCCCATTTCTGGCGACTGGTGCGCTCCTCTATCTATATTTCGGAGAGGAGGTCCTCACCTGGTATATGGGGTTTTTTAGCCCTTAAAGCGTTACCTCAGAGATGTCCACAAGACTTATCAATAATACATAATTTATATTAAAATTAATAATATTATGATAAATACTTGACGATTTTTCCCCTTTTGGAGATACTCGACCTGTTATGGCCAATGAGCAAAAAGCGATAAAAGTTAATAATGTCATGAAGTTTCGCGAGGAACTCCTGATGAGCAAGGCAGAGCTTGCAAGGAAGGCCGGTCTATCGGCCCTAACCATCGACCGGGTGGAACATGGGATGCCCTGCCGGATGGATACCAAGAGGAAGATCCTCCTTGCCCTCGGGCTTAAACTCTCGGATAAGGACCGCGTCTTTCCGGAAGACTCATAAGAGAACGAATGAAGACCGTTCCCCGCGTCGATGTCCTGCATGGTGTCAATCTTCGACTGTTAGGCGCTCGTGAGCCGCAGCACTACGGCGCGCGGTCATTGGCCGCCATTGATAAGGAACTTATTAGGCTCGGACGGGAGCTTGGTCTAGCGGTGCGGTGTCGCCAAACCGATGTCGAGGCGCGCTTTGTCGCTTGGCTTGGGGCGGCCAATAGGGAGGCCCGGGCGGTGATCTGCAATCCGGGCGCCTGGACGCATACTAGCGTGGCCATTAGAGATGCCGTGGCCGCGCTTGCCATTCCGGCAATCGAGGTCCATGTGACCAACATCTATGCGCGGGAATCCTTTCGCCGGCATTCTTTTTTGGCCCCGGCTGTTCATGGTATAATTGTCGGGTTCGGGACCGTCGGTTATGCGCTTGCCCTGCGGGGTGTGGCGAATCTGATACAGGGGGCACGGTGACCGAAACGATCAATAAGGAGCAGTTGCTGCAGCAGGCCAAGCGGTCGCTTGACGAGGGCCGGATCGACCGCGCTATTCAGGAATACCAACGGATCGTGGCTGCGGATCCGCGCGATTACCGCGTGAGGTTGCGGATCGCCGAACTTTACGTCCGGCTAAAGCAGATCCCGAAAGCAGTGCATGTGTATCAAGACGTTGCCGCAGCCTACGCCGACGAGGGTTTTTATCTAAAGGCGGTCACCGTATATAAGAATATCTTGCGACTCAATCCATCGCTGAGGGAAGTTAACGCGAAGTTGGCCGATCTTTACGAGAAGATGGGGCTCGCGCAAGACGCGATCAATCAATATCAGATCTTGGTCAGCGTGTCGGAGCAGAAGGGGGACCACAAGGGGGTGCTCGATGTCCGCCGCCGGATCGTGGCCTTGGATCCTGCCAATATCACCAACCGCATCCGCCTGGCGGAGTCTTACCAAGTGGAAGGACAGGACCATGCAAGCCTTCAGGAGTACGAGGCGCTAGCAGAGCAATTGAAGGAGAGTGGGGAGGCGACCCAATTGATCGACCTCTACGAGAAGGTCTTGGCCAGGCGCCCAGATCACCATGAGTTCTTGCAGCGCGTTTGCCGCCTCTATTATCGGCAGGGGGAATACAAAAAGGCCCTGCGTAGGATTGAGGCGAGTGCCGCCGTAGCGGCTACCGATCCTGAATTGCTCACGATGCAGGCAGAGATGTATTGGCGACAAAATCAGCTGGAATCGGCCAAGGGGAAGTGGCAGGAAGTGGCCGAGCTGTATCGGCGTCGCGGCGAGCCGGATCAGGCCCTGGCGGCGTGCGAAAACATCCTGATCGCGGCGCCTGAGGCGGCGGAGACGATTGCTGAAATGGTGGAGGCAATTCGGCCAGGGGCGCTAGAGGCGATCACGCAGCGAGCGGCTCAGCGGCGCGCTCAACAGGTCAAGGCAGAAGCGGAGGCCGAGCAGGTGGAGTACGCCCGCAAACGGGCGGCGGCGCAGATTGCCAAGGTGCCTGAAACGCCCGCGAAGCAACCGACATTGTCGCAGGCGCCGCGTGCTACGGCCGGTCCATTGCGGCAGCAGTCATCGGAGGCATCGACCGAGGCATTGCTTCGCAAGGGGAGGGCCAGTGAGGAGTTGGCCAAGATGTACGAGCAGATGGGACTGGCAGACGAGGCCGAGGCTGAATGGGCCAAGGTCTTGGAGTCGTATCGACGGGTCCTCGTAGCGGGTGCCGGAGGACCGGAGTTGGTAGAGCGTGTGCATCGGTTAGAAATGCGGGTGACAATACCGACGGCGATGCCGACACCTGAGGAGCCATCGGCACCGAGGGATTCGCCGGCGTCTGCGCCGCCGTCAAAACCGGCGTCGACACCGACTAAGCCGGCCGGTCCCGGTGGTAAGTCGCCAAAGAAGCGGATTTCGTTCGTGTAGACTATGGACTATCTGGCTTTTTACGACCTGCGGCAGGAACCGTTTTCGGTGATGCCGCTTACGAAGTTTTATTATCACAGCGAGCAGCACGATCGCGCGCTTGCCAAATTACAGTTTGCCGTGTCGGCAATGAAGGGATTGGCGGTCTTGGTGGGCGACGTCGGGACGGGAAAGACGACTCTAGCGAGACGGTTGCTGGATAGCCTGCCTGAAGACGAGTACGAGGCCTCCCTGTTGGTTATCATCCACTCCGATGTCGATGCCGACTGGTTCGTGCGGAGGATTATGGGCCAGTTAGGTGTGCCCGATCCTCCGGCCGATCGCTCGGCTGCGCTGACACAACTATTCGCGCGCCTGGCGGAGATCAATGAGCAAGGGCGCAAGGCGGTGGTGATTATTGACGAGGCGCAGATGCTCCGCCAGCCGCTACTGATGGAGACGCTTAGAGGCCTGCTAAATCTCGAACTCCCCGAACAGAAACTGCTCTCTTTTGTCCTCTTTGGGTTGCCGGAGCTTGATGCCGTGCTGCAGAAGGATGCCCCGCTGGCCCAGCGGATCGCCGTCCGCCATCAATTGGAGCCGTTTGCCACGGCCACGACAGCCGACTATATCGACCATCGTTTAAGCCTTGCCGGGCGCGATGCGCCGATCTTCACCGCTGCGGCGCTCGATACCGTCCACGCAGTAGCAAAGGGAGTTCCAAGGGTGATTAATGTAGTTTGCGATAATGCCCTTTTCGAAGGCTATATCCGAAAGGCCCCAGCCATCGACGTCGACATCATCCAAAATGTGGCAAGCGATCTTGGCCTGCACGAGTAATTTAATGAAGTTGTATTATGGACTGTTCGTCACGGGCGAGGTGCCTGGTGGGCGCTGTCGGTAGAAGACGAATGTCGGGCGGCCGTCGGAATATTTCGCCACGTTCGGATGGATCAGGATCTGGACGGGAGCAAGCGCGGGGAAGTTTGAATCTCCTGGACCGCAGGCGGGTGGAATGTCTGCCGGTCGGTTTTGCAATGCCTGTGCAAGACAGCTCCACTGGTCGGCAGTGGGGGAGCGAAAGGCAAACGCCCCGCCGGTCGGATCTGTTGTGCGTCCGTCGAAAATAGACGCGGCTGTCAGCACCGCCTGATCATAGGCAAATTGATGGGTGGTCGCCAGGAAACTGCGCGCCTCGGCATCCGTATATACCGCGTGGCTTGCATCGGTCGGGTCTACCGGCGAGAACTGGTAGGTCCCATTCTGCGTCGCTTCGATGACCTCGGTGAATGAGGAGGCGGGTGGATCGAGATAGTAGTTCAGTGGATCGGCGGCAAATAGAGACGGATCGTGATCGGCGTTGATCATGGCTACCCTATTGCGGATGACTGCAGCGACTGCATCGCCTGTGGGACTGATACCGGAGAGTTGCACTGCCCCGTCGGTAACTGTTGCCTCTTTTTTCAACTGGCCGCGGGCCTCTCCGATAAGTATCTGGATAAGGGATTGAGGTGGAATCGTTACGCCGAAGGTATCCGACTGTTCGACACCGTCCAGCGCATATCGGATCGCCGTAGTGCCCGCCCTCTGGGGGACGATCAATGCCCCACTCCCATCGGCAAATGCGGAGAAAGTCGGGCGCGGCAGCAGGCCGACAACCTTTGGATCCTCGATCGTGAAGGCCAATGTCTGTTCCGCCAGATTGCGCAGCGCCCCATCCGCCGCCGTTATGATCAGTTCGTCCCGCCCGGGGGCGACCCCGCCGAGTGCGATCCGGTAAAGTGCGGTAGCCTCGATGGTGGGGGCCGTGCTAGGTAGCTGCTCGGGCTCGTCTTCTTCAATCGCTTCCTCAATCTCCTTGGCCAATTCGTAGAGGCCCCACGCGCAGTTGGTCAGCAATAGTGTGCAGGCCGCTATGAGAGAGAGAGGTTTCATCAGCAAAAGATCCGGATAGCCTTCGGTAAGATCGTAAATGTCGCCGGCACGATACCGGGGACCTCGCCGTCGACTGTGACTTTAAGCGGTGTAGAAGCGGCGACTTCTATTTGTCGGCCGGTGCGTCGAAAAAACGCAGGATGATCCCCCAATTTCCCGCCATATAATCGCGGCAGTAGAGCCAGGAATTGGCGTTTGGCCATCGGGCGGATGGCACAAAGATTTATAAGGCCGTCGTCAAGTTCGGCTTCAGGGGCGATCCACATCCCGCCGCCGCAATATTGCCCGTTGGCTACTATCGCAATGATCAGCGGTTCAGGGGTCATTTCCTCTCCATCTACTACTATCCGCATCGTCGTCGGTTCCCACTGCCAGAATGCCATCGCGGAAGCTACCAGGTAATTGAAAAACCCGCTCCCCCAGGCGGGAAGCCGTTTGGCCCTACTGACCACCTCGCCGCCAAGGCCTACGTCTGCGACATTACAACCGAACCGGACCATCTGTCGCCCGTCGTGGCCTACAAGTTCCACTCGGAGCAGATCGCAGCACCTGGTCCGATCGCCTTGTAGAATTCGCAGTGCTGGTTTTAGCGCATCGCGAATACCCAGGGTTTTCCAGAAATCCGTTCCGGAACCGGCCGGCAGGCAGCCAAGCACTACATCGGGGTTGATCGGCACTCCATCAGACGTAAAAAATCCGTTGATCACCTCGTTAAGGGTCCCGTCGCCTCCCACGGCAACGATTCGGCAATAGCCTTGCGTCACCGCTTGACCGGCGAGGAGTGTGGCCGCTCCGGCCGCATTTGTAAATTCGTAATCGAAAGGGCCGATAGCCCGGTGGAGATCGTCGGCCAATGCGGGCCAGAGGCGCAGTCCCTCTCCGCCGGCGGCACTTGGGTTGACGACCACAAAGGTCTTCATCGATTTTTTGACGGCAGCCGACAGGATTTTGACGTTCGTGGCGATTGTCACAGGTCTGCTCGCACCCCTTCTATCGAAAATACATCGCCATTACAATCAGTTAAAAAATGTAGGGCCGGAGCAGTTTGGCACGCGGCTTGCTTCTTAGATAAGATCATGGCCCACCGTAGCTCATTCCTATCCAGGTTGCGTCGGGCCTCCCCATCGATGCGACGGTTACCCCCGCATCAAGGTCGCGTGGTAGAGGTGACCGCAAATTACGGGCGCTACCGACTTCTGATAGGGCCGGAATATTCCATGCGGGAATGCCGCCGTCGCCGGATGCCGATGCATAGCAGGCCGATTGCGCTAGAGGGGACGATCGATCACCTGGTGATAGACGGTGAACGAGTGAGTCCGATGCCGGATCGGGCCACCGTGGCCCGCCAATTAGTCGGAACAGTAGTTATTCATGGGGTCACCGTGCATCTCTACGACGTCATCGGCGATGGCGAACAGTGGCAAGGCGATCCGGGGCATAGAGATCGGCTGGAAATAGCCGAGACGATCAATCTAGCGGGTGCCTGCGGGGAAGGGCAACTGGCACGCTGGTGTTCCAATGGCCGACTTGCCACGGAGACTTACCGGATCATCCAGCAAGATATCCTGCGCGCGCTGCGCGCTATTGTTTAAGTATCTTGATTCCCAGCTCCGCCAGCTGTTCGGGTGATACGGTGTTCGGGGCGTCTACCATAAGATCGTAGGCCTTTGCCGTCTTCGGAAAGGCGATCACGTCCCTAATCGACTCCGCTCCGGCAAGCAACATCATCAGCCTGTCGAAACCGAACGCGATCCCTCCATGTGGAGGGGCTCCGTAAGCCAGTGCTTCCAAAAGGAAGCCGAATTTTTCCTTAGCTGCCTCAGGCGTGATCTGCAGGGCCGCGAAGACCTGTTGCTGAATTTCGGCCGAGTGAATTCGGATAGATCCGCCGGCGATCTCGCTCGCGTTCAGCACGAGATCATACGCCAGCGAGCGGCACCGTGCCGGATCGGCGCCTAGCAGATGCAAGTCGTCTGGATGCGGCGCTGTAAAGGGATGGTGGACGGAGACGTGCCGGTTTGTTGTCGGGTCCCACTGCAGCAGCGGAAAATCGAGCACCCAGCAGAATGAAAAAACATCCGCTGCCGGCGCAAGTTGTTGCCTACCGAACTGCACGCGCAGTGCCCCTATAGCCGCCGTCGCCACCGGCAGCGAGTCGGCTATTACCATGGCGATGTCCCCCGACTTCAGATCCAATGCGCGAATGAACTCCGCCCGGCGATCACCCGTCAAATGCTTGGCAAGTACGCCTTGCAATCCAGCATCATCCAGTCTTGTCGTGAGCACCCCTTTTGCCCCAAATGGCTTCACTAGCTCGGCCAGTTGGTCGGTCACCTTTCGGGAACAGGCGGCGGCCTGTCCGCGCGCGTTGAAGGCCTTGACCACCCCCTTGGCGGCCAGCACCTCGGCGATCGCGCGAAACTCGGTGCCGCGAAACAATTCGGTGCAGTCGACGATCTCCCACGGGATTCGGCGGTCGGGCATGTCCGTGCCATAGCTGGCCATCGCCTCTGCGTATGTGAGCCGGGGGAATGGAGTGACAAGGTCGACACCTCGCACCGTTTTCCAAAGCGCCGTGACCAGTCCCTCGACGATAGGCAGAAACTCGTCCCGTGGCGTGAAAGAGAGTTCGATATCGATCTGTGTGAACTCAGGCTGCCGGTCAGCTCTCAGATCCTCATCCCTATAGCACTTCACGATCTGAAAATAGCGGTCGCACCCTGCCACCATCAGCAGCTGCTTGAATAGCTGCGGCGATTGTGGGAGGGCGAAGAACCTGCCCGGATAGATCCGCGATGGGACGAGATAATCGCGCGCACCTTCGGGTGTGCTCTTCGTCAAGACCGGTGTTTCCACCTCTAGAAACTCATGGTTAGAAAGATAATGCCGCACGCATTGCGCCGCCTCGTGTCGCTGCCGCAAGACCCTCTGCAGCACCGGCCGGCGCAGGTCGAGAAACCGATATTTAAGACGCGTCTCTTCTGAGGCATTCGCCTCGTCGGCAATAGCGAAAGGGGGCGTCTTGGAGGCATTAAGGATCTCGCAGCGCCGGACCAGGACCTCGATCGCGCCGGTAGCCAGTTGCGGATTGTCATTCCCCTTCGGTCTCTGCTCGACCACCCCCGTAACGGCGACGACGTATTCGCTCCGAATCTGGTGACCGATAGCGCCAAGGATCGGATCGGTATCAGGATTTATCACCACCTGCGTGATCCCCTCCCGGTCGCGCAGGTCGATGAAGAGGAGCCCGCCAAGGTCGCGTCGCGTGGCAACCCATCCCATGAGCGTCACTGTCTGCCCGATGTCCGTCTCTCGCAACGCGTTGCAATGATGGGTCCGTTTCATGATTGCACCGTGGACGGCAGGTCGTCGAACGGGACCGCATGTTGTGTCTTTGTCAGCATATCACGCACAATGGCCTTTCCTGTCTTTAACTCCTCGTCGCCTATGATGATCACCTTGGCAGCCCCGATCTTGTCCGCGCGGCGCATCTGGCTCTTGAGAGATCGGCCGTCGATATCCCACTCGACGGCACATCCACCCCGCCGCCAACGTTCGATCCATGTGAGGACTTGTGCGCGTGCCGCCTCTCCGATCGCTGCCACGAAGGTCCGAGTTTTTTTCATAGCCGCCGCCCGTTCCTGGCAGAGCAGCATGACACGTTCGAGCCCCACGGCAAACCCGATACCGGGCACGTCCGGACCGCCCAGATGCTTGACCAATCCATCGTAACGGCCGCCGCCACCGATAGCATTTTGCGCCCCGAGTCCCTCGGCGATAACTTCAAAAGCGGTGCGAACGTAGTAATCCAGTCCCCGCGCGATACGCGGATTATGGACATAGCTTATCGCCACGGAATCCAATCCATGCGTGACCGCCGCAAAATGGTTTCGGCAAGGATTGCATAGATACTCAGTAATCGTCGGTAGTTCGGCCAGGACCTTTTGACAGTCAGGATTCTTGCAATCGAAGAGGCGCAGCGGGTTTTGCGTTGCGCGCCGCCGGCAATCCGCACAGAGTTCCGCGCCAACCTTAGCGACCATACGCGAAAGCATCTGTAGGTAGCCGGGCCGGCATGTCGTGCACCCAAGAGAATTTATCTCCAGCCGGAGCCGTGTAAGGCCGACATCGCCTAAAAAAGAGAGGAGCAGCGCTATCGCCTCCACGTCTGCATATGGATGCAACGCCCCCAGCGACTCGACGCCAAATTGATGAAACTGCCGGTAGCGGCCCTTTTGCGGGCGTTCGCGCCGAAACATCGGGCCAAGATAGTAATATTTTGCGATTGGGTCATGCTGTGCCGCTTCCGATTCCACATAAGCTCGAACCACCGGCGCCGTCCCTTCAGGGCGAAGTGTTAGAGATTCCTCGCTTTGGTCCGCGAAGGTATACATCTCCTTTTCGACGATCGCGGTGGCCGCGCCGATCGTCCGCGTGAAGAGGGCGGTCTTTTCGACGATCGGTGTGCGAATCTCCACAAATCCGTAACGCTCGGCGACGGAGCGT
>JACPFG010000083.1 GCA_016183125.1 Deltaproteobacteria bacterium | reverse complement strand
CCTGCAAAGAACCCCTTGTGCGGCTGTGTCTCCGCCGCCAGGGCACTCCCCGTCGCCGCCATCATGGCGCCGGCTACTGCTAAGGCACACCATGTTGCTAGTCGCATAACATCTCTCCTTTCATGTGAGATCTCACAATAGGAAGGCGGCTCTAAATGAAAACTCGCGCGCTGTCAAACATTCGATGCGGAATGTTTAATCCGCCTGACTGCCTGCGCCCTGCCGGTGGAGTTGTCTACCGTGATGAGCAGACCCTCCAAACGCACCCCATCCTCCGCAGGCTTCCAGCGCCTCTCTGCCCCGTTGGTGAGAAACCGTTTGATAGCGTCCTGCGCGCGCATCCCGAGCACGGAGGCATGCGGTCCTGTCATGCCTAGATCGGTGATATACGCGGTGCCACCGGGGAGGATCTCCTCGTCTGCCGTCTGAATATGCGTGTGCGTACCGACAACAGCACTGGCCAACCCGTCCAGCCACCATCCCATTGCGCGTTTTTCGGAGGTCACCTCGGCGTGAAAATCTAGCAGGATGATCGGGGTCGTGGCGCGCATCTCTTCCACCTTAGCCTTGGCAAGTGGAAATGGATTCGCGAGTAATTTCTCCTCATACATGAACGTTCGCCCCTGCAGGTTCATAACGCCTACCGGAATGCCTGACCGCGTGCGGTATATCCCGAATCCGCGGCCCGGACGCCCGACAGGAGCATTGTGGGGCCGCAGGACACGGGGCCGATCCAGATATGGCCCAAGCGATTGATGCTGCCAGATGTGATTGCCGGAGGTAAAGACCTCGGCCGGAAGCTCGAAGAGTTCATCGGCCACCTCCGGGGTAACGCCCCGCCCGCCGGCCGCATTTTCCCAGTTAACTATCGTGAATTCTACCGCGTGCTCCCTGATCAGACCAGGCAGCCAGGCCTTGGCGGCCTGCCGACCGGGTCGGCCGAAGATATCGGCGACACAGAGGATATTCATCTATTTTGCCGTCTCCACGGCCCGCATCTCCCGGATCACCGTGACTCGAATCTGCCCGGGATAGGTCAGTTCGTGCTCGATCTTGCGCGCGATGTCCTTGGAGAGGAGGGTCGCCTGCGCATCGCTCACCTCGGTCGGATTGACCATCACCCTAATCTCGCGGCCCGCCTGGATTGCAAAGGCCTTGTCCACACCCTTGAAGGAGGTGGAGACCTTCTCCAAGTCCTCCAGACGTTTCATATATGTTTCCAGCACCTCGCGCCTAGCGCCGGGGCGGGCGCCTGATAGGGCATCGGCCGCGTCGACCAGACAATCGAGCGGGTATTCCTGTGCGATATCTTCGTGGTGGGCGCCGATAGCGTGACAGACATCGAAGTCCTCACGGTATTTCTTGGCCAGCTCCATTCCTATAAGGGCGTGCGAACCCTCAACCTCGTGCGTGACTGCCTTGCCCACATCGTGCAGGAGGCCTGCCCTCCTGGCCTTCTTTTCGCTAAGTCCCAGCTCAGCAGCCATCATCCCGCAGAGAAATCCGACATCTACGGAATGCTGCAACACATTTTGCGCATAGCTGTACCTATACTTCAGGGCGCCGACTAACCTGACCAACTCCGCATGCATCCCGTGGATCCCCAATTCCATCAAGGCCTGCTCGCCGGCCTCCTTGATGCTCGCCTCCACCTCCTTGGTCATCTTGCCCACAGTCTCCTCTACGCGCGCCGGATGGATGCGGCCGTCCTGGATAAGCTGCGCGAGTGTGCGACGGGCAATCTCGCGCCTAATCGGATTGAAACAGGAAATGGTTACCACGTCCGGTGTGTCGTCTACTACCACCTCGACACCGGTCGCGGCCTCGAAGGCTCGTATGTTTCGCCCTTCCCGCCCAATGATCCTCCCCTTCATCTCGTCGTTGGGCAACGCCACCGTGGTAATGGCCCGCTCGGCTACGTAGTCGCTTGCCAGTCGCTCGATCGCGGTGGCAATGACATGGCGCGCCTTCTGGTCGGCCTCGGTTCGCGTCTCTTCGTCTATCTTACGCATCAGCTTCGCCGCCTCTAGCCGCGCCTCTTCCGTTACCGATTCGATCAGCTGGCGCTTGGCCTCTTCGACTGTCATCCCTGCCGCCTTCTCCAACAGGCGGCAGACCTCTTGGGTCTGCTCCTGCCACTTCTTCTCCAACCCCTCCACATTTGCGCGCCGATCGTTCAGGCCCTGCTCGCGGCGTCGGAGATCGGCCTCCTTTGCCTCCAACATGTCGAACCGTTTTTCAAGCCCCTCTTCCCGCGCAACCAGACGCTTCTCTACTTGCCCCTGCTCGCGCTGTTTCTCCTGCATCTCGCGCTCTAACGCCGCGCGAGCCTTCAACTCGCGGTCTTTAATTTCCAGTTCCGCCTCGCGCTTCATCTGCCGAGCCTGATTCTCGGCCTGGCTGATGGTGAGGCGCGCTTGCGCATCGGCCGACTTCAATTGCTGCCGTCCTACCCGCACGCGCAGCCAGTAGCCGACAACAGCGCCGACGATTAGCGCCAGGCACCCCACACCGATCACAACAAGCTCATTGCCGTTCATACCGGCCTCCTTACACTCGACGTGGAACGAATCACCCGCTGCTCCGTCACAATAAGGTCAACATGTTGGTCATGATCCTCCCATGGCAACTCGGTAACGATCTGCAGCTCGAATGCCAAACCGACTCGACATCTCCGAACACGGTCGAGCCAGACATCATAATGCCCCCCGCCACGGCCCAGGCGACGTCCGGTCGGATCGAAACCTACCCCAGGGACGATGACGAGATCGAGCGCGGCCGGATCGAGCGGGGTGTCACCGATAGGTTCGAGGATTCCTCGATAGCCCGGTTGCAGATCGGCCATGTCGCCGACTCGATATGCTGAGAGGACATTTGCAACCTGGTTTACCCGCGGGTAACAGACGATCTTGCCGGCCGCGATGGCAGCGGCACCGAGGGCCTCGGTCGCCACCTCATCCGCAGCGGCCGAATAGATCGCTAGGCCCGAGGCTGCCTTGAATTCCGGGAGAGAGAGCGCTTGTTCAACTATGATCGCGGACCAACGACTGCGATCGCACGCAGATATAGACCTCCGCAACTCCAGCAGGGTCGAACGTATCGCCTGTTTTGTCACTCGCATTGCCGCTTCCACCATAATAATCACGATGGGAGCAGTCGGAAGGGGATGGAAGGGACAATCAACCCGTAGGTCGTCTAATCATGATCTGGTCGTTTAGATACTTAATAAAAATTACCGTTACGATCATATGACATCCACCGGATTCAAAGCCCTCTTATACCCATCTGACTGCTCCACTCCTCATCCTTTTATCTAACCTGCCGAGCACACCCGGCAGGTCAAAAAAAAGATGCCCCGCCATTGCCGTGTGGAAGCTCCGTCTTATGAACCTAGTTTGCACTAGGTGGGCGCCCCGATACTTGCTTTAGGCTTCCCGTTCGCCGGCGGCGAACAGGCCTGCACACCGCGAAGCAGTGGGAGCTCCCGTGTCATCGTAGTCGGTTCAAGACGTGTCTACCCCAATCACGAACACGGCAGGAGCATGTCCAAAAGCAATCAAAGAACTATTTACGTTTCTACTATATCAACTCACAGATGCAAATCAATTAATTCTATGAGCTGGCGGATCCTTTTTTCAACCGCTTGGAATGTCTGGGTTTTTTTCTCGCGCAACCGCATGAATTCATCGGCAATGTTCATTGCAGCCAGGATCGCCACATTAAGCGATGGGACCGACTGGGTCTTTCTCGCGATCTCCTCTACTTTTTCGTTTACATATTGCGCTACGCGATTGACATAGCCCTCGTCCGAATCGCTCCGCACGAGAAACTTCTGCCCCATGATGTTAACTTCTATAGTTCTCTTCATGTCTGCCGAGGGTGACAAAACTTAAGGTAACACTATAGGCGTATTTCTTATGATAAATCAAGCACAAAGCGGACTTCCCGTGATTCTACTTTCACCTCCTCTATCCGAACTCTAACCCGGTCGCCTACGGCAAACGTAGTCCCCTGCCGCCGACCGACGAATTGCAGGCGCTGCGGATCGAAACAATAGCGGTCGCTTCGCATGGTTGCAATCGGAACGAAGCCCTCTACGAAATAGTCCGCCAATTCGACATAAAATCCCGCCTTCGTGACGTGGGCAATCACGCCGGCATAGATCTGCCCTATCCGATCCCGCAAAAAATATGCGGCGTAGACCTTGGCCATCTCCCGCTCCGCCTCCATGGCTATCCGTTCACGCCTGGAACACTGTTCCGCCATGGACTGCAGGGACCCAAGCTTCGGAGGATGGCCCTCCCCTTCCAGACCTTGCACGAGCAACCGATGAACCATAAGGTCCGGATATCGCCGGATCGGCGAAGTGAAATGGCAATAGCATTTCGAGGCCAAGCCGAAGTGCCCTATATTTTTCGTATCGTACACCGCCTGGGCCATAGAGCGGAGCAGGTGATGATTGATCCACCTCTCCTCGGGACGCCCGCGCACGGCGGCGACGATGTGCGCCAGCTCGCCCGGTCTCGGTGGCTGGGTAAACCGCACGGCGAGCCCCAGATGTTTGCACAGCTCGCCGAATTCCAGCATCCGATCAGGAGAGGGCGGTTCGTGGATACGGTAGACGCATGGCCGCTTATGCCGCGCCAGGTACTGGGCCACCGCTTCATTGGCCGCAATCATCAGCTCTTCGATCATCTGATGGGCAAAATTCCGTTCCGATCGCACGATCGCCTCTGGGCCTCCTTGCATATCGAGCACGATCTCCGGCTCCGGCAGATCGAAATCGATACTCCCTCGGGCCTGCCGTTTCGACTGCAACCTACGGCAGGCCTCCGCCGCGGCCTCGATCGTCGGAAAAATAGACACATGGTCGCGGCGCGCTGCCGGATCGCTGTCCACGATCATCCGACGCACAACGGTATAAGTAAGCCGAGCACGGCTCCGGATAACGGCCCTATAAAATTGCCGTTCCGAGACCGTTCCGGACCGGTCCACAATAAATTCGGCCACCACCGCAAGTCGGTCCTCGTTTGGCCGCAGACTGCACAGATCGTCGGACAGCGTCGGCGGAAACATCGGCAGGCATCTGGCTGGGAAATAGACCGATGTCCCCCGCGCGAGGGCCTCTTTGTCGAGCAGAGATCCAGGCTCAACGTAGAAACCGACATCGGCGATCGCGACCCAGATCCGAATACGCCCATCTGCGGCCGGTGCGGCCGCAATGGCATCGTCGAAATCGCGGGCTGTCTCGCCGTCGATCGTGACGAGCGAAATGCCGCGCAGGTCGCGGCGATTGGCGATCTCGCCGGCCGGTATGCCGCGCCGATGGACCCGTTCGGCGGCAGCCAGGAGAGCTGGAGGAAACGCCGTGGGCAGAATATGCCTGGCAATAACCACCTCCACTTCGGTGGTCAATTCCCCACGATCGCCCAGCACACGCTCGACCTTGCCGGTGAATCGTTGACCGCCGTCCGGATAGCTCAAGATCCGCACTACGACGGTATCCCCCGATCGCGCACCACCCTCTGCGCCTCCGGGAATGCCGACGCGTTGCCCGATGCGGGGATCGTCCGGGACGACCTGAACCGTCCTTCCTACACGTTCGATCCGGCCGACGAGCTGCGTGAGTCCGCGGGAGAGGATAGAGACAACGCGTCCTTCCCACCTGCCGCGCGCGTCCTTTCGGCATTCAACCTCGACCCGGTCCGTATGCAATGCTGGACGTATCGCTCGCGACGGTATGAAGACATCGGGCATGCCGGGTTGATCGGCCAACACGAACCCGTAGCCGTCTGGATGAACCGTAAGAATGCCGCTGCGCCGTGCCATGTAATGTTGTTATACTCATTTTTCTTGGTTGCGTCTTGAGATAATTTCAGGGTAGGGCATGGCAATTAGCGGGCCTGACAAAAGGGGGACCTTATGTCCTACTACGCGGATCGTCGAGACGATAATCGTTGCCCCAATTGCGGGCAGCACACCCAAGGCGAACCTATCTGCCCGCACTG
>JACPFG010000014.1 GCA_016183125.1 Deltaproteobacteria bacterium | reverse complement strand
CCGATCGGACGCGGCCAGCGCGAGCTTATCATCGGCGATCGCCAGACAGGGAAGACGGCCATAGCTGTCGATACGATCATTAATCAAAAGGGCCAAGAGGTTTACTGTTTTTACGTGGCTGTCGGACAGAAGGCCTCAACAGTGGCCCGTGTCGTCGACAAACTAAAGGCCCATGGGGCAATGGAGTATACCACAGTAGTCGTGGCAAACGCTTCCGATCCGGCCCCACTCCAATTTCTGGCGCCCTACAGCGGTTGCGCCATGGCAGAGTATTTCAGGGACAGCGGCCGCCATGCCCTGGTCATCTACGACGACCTGTCGAAACACGCCGTGGCGTATCGCCAGCTCTCCCTCCTGTTGCGACGGCCGCCCGGACGGGAGGCCTATCCCGGCGACGTCTTTTACCTCCACTCTCGGTTGTTGGAACGCGCGGCCAAGCGCAACGACGCCGGCGGTGGGGGATCGCTCACGGCGCTGCCTATTATCGAGACACAGGCAGGCGACGTGACCGCATATGTTCCTACTAACGTCATCTCCATTACTGACGGCCAGATATATCTCGAGGCGGACCTATTTTATGCCGGCATCCGACCGGCGATCAACGTAGGCCTCTCCGTCTCCCGCGTGGGTGGGGCGGCGCAGATCAAGGCGATGAAACAGGTAGCAGGGACCTTGCGGCTGGAACTGGCTCAGTATAGAGAGCTGGCAGCCTTCGCCCAGTTCGGCTCCGATCTCGATGCTGCCACGCGCAAACAGCTGGGCAGGGGAGAGCGGCTGGTGGAGCTTCTCAAACAGGGGCAATTTCTACCGATGCCGGTCGAGATGCAGGTCGTGCAGGTATACGCCGGCACGGGGGGCTGGTTGGATGACCTCCCCGCGCTCAAGGTGCGCAATTTCTTGCAGGAATCGGAGAGGTTTTTCACCGCACGGCACGCAGAAATTTTAAAAGAGATCCGAGAGAAACAGGTGTTGGATGAACCGCTAAAGAAAAAGATCGACGCGGCCTTGCAGGCATTCAAGGAACAGTTTTCGGCATAAGCTATGGCCTCATTGAAAGCCATTCGAAAGCGAATCGTCTCGGTCAAGAGCACGCAGAAGGTTACCAAGGCGATGCAGATGATCGCGGCCGCGCGCCTACGGAAGGCCCAGATGGCGGCCCTAGGGGCGCGCGCCTACGCGGCACATGTGAAGGCAATGGCGTTGCGCCTGGCTGAGCGGTCAGGACCGGAAGGCCACCCTTTTTTGCGGGTTGGTCGGGGGCAAGAGACCGAGTATCTTGTTATCACATCGGATCGAGGGCTCTGCGGCGGGTTTAATGAAAACCTGCTGAGAAAGTTCGCCGATGAGTGGAAGCAGGCCACTGGCAGCGACGCGGCTCAAACAGCGACCGTCATTGGGCGAAAGGGGCGGGATTATTTCCGTGCCAAAGGACTCACAGCCAGGGAGCATCTGGTCGGTTTTTACGAGGGGCTCTCTATGGCAACGGTGCTCCCGGTGGCGGAGGGTCTAGCCGCCCGTTTTTTGGATGGGACCAGCAGGCGCGCGGTCTTGATCTACAATCGGTTTCGGTCGGCGATCGCGCAAGACATTATCATCGAAGAACTTCTACCCATGGTTGTGCCGCCGCTGACGACCGCGTTGAAGGTCGATTATATCTACGAACCGTCGCGTGCCGCGGTGGTAGATCGATTACTTACCAGGGCGCTGGGGGCGCGGATCTATCAGGCGCTTCTGGAGTCGGTGGCCAGCGAGCTTGCCGCCCGGATGACTGCGATGGACAATGCCACGAAAAATGCGGCCGACATGATCCAAGTGCTTACGATGCAGTTTAACCGTGCTCGCCAGGCTGCAATCACCAAGGAATTGATGGATATCGTTAACGGTGCGGAGAGCCTCAAGAAATAATTGCTCAGGAGGATGTATGGGGAAAGGTAACGGAGAAGCGGCGCAATTGGGGAAGATCATCCAGATTATCGGCCCGGTGGTCGACGTGCAGTTTCCAGAAGGGGAGCTGCCGGAGATCTACACGGCGCTTAAGGTGACAAACCCGTCGGTCGGTCCGGAGCCGTGGAATCTCGTCCTCGAAGTCGCGCAGCACCTTGGAGAAAACACGGTGCGCGCGGTGGCGATGGATTCCAGCGACGGCTTGGTGCGCGGTACAGATGTGATGAGCACAGGACAGCCGATCATGATGCCAGTTGGCAAGGAGGTGCTGGGTCGCATCCTGAACGTCGTCGGCCAGCCGGTTGACGAACAGGGCGCTGTCACTGCCAAGAAGTACTACCCTATACATCGGCGACCTCCTACTTTCGAAGAGCAATCGACCGAGGTCCAGATGTTCGAGACGGGGATCAAAGTAATCGATCTGCTTGCCCCATATCCTCGCGGCGGCAAGATCGGCCTCTTCGGTGGGGGGCTATTCGGTCTTCGGAGGTGTGGGCGAGCGAACCAGAGAGGGGAACGACCTGTGGCTCGAGATGAAAGAGTCCGGCGTAATCGCAAAGGCTGCCCTGGTGTACGGGCAGATGAACGAGCCGCCCGGCGCACGGGCGCGCGTTGGCCTCTCCGCCCTTACAGTCGCTGAATATTTTCGCGACGAGGAGAAACAGGATGTGCTCCTTTTCATCGATAATATCTTTCGGTTCACCCAGGCAGGCTCCGAAGTTTCCACACTGCTAGGCCGCATCCCATCGGCGGTCGGATATCAACCCACATTGGGCACCGAAATGGGCGAGCTGCAGGAGCGGATCACGACGACGCGCAACGGGTCGATCACGTCGGTGCAGGCAATCTACGTGCCGGCCGACGACCTGACCGATCCAGCGCCGGCCACGGCCTTTTCTCACCTGGATGCAACCACCGTACTCTCACGACAGATCGCGGAGCTGGGGATCTATCCGGCAGTTGACCCGCTCGATTCCACCTCGCGGATCTTGACCGCCGAAGTGGTGGGGGAGGAGCATTACCAAGTAGCGCGCGATATTCAGAAGGTCTTGCAACGGTACAAGGATTTACAAGATATCATTGCGATCTTAGGGATGGACGAGCTCTCCGAGGAGGACAAGTTGGCGGTGGCCCGTGCACGCAAGATCCAGCGGTTCCTTTCACAGCCCTTCTTCGTGGCAGCGCAATTTACGGGGTTAGAAGGAAAATATGTTAAGGTGGCCGACACGATCAAAAGTTTTAAGGCTATCGTGAACGGCGAATACGATCATCTGCCGGAGCAGGCCTTTTATATGGTCGGCACAATCGAAGAGGCCGTGGCCAAGGCGGAGAAATTGGCGGCGGCCGCATGAAATTGAAACTGCTGACACCGCAGGTCCAGGTGTTCGAAGGCGATGTGGATGCCGTTACCCTGCCAGGGGAGGAGGGGGAGTTCCAGGTCCTACCCGGACACACATATCTATTGAGTTTGCTTAAGGCAGGAGAGATGCAATACGAATCCCAGGGTACGACGACGCGATTGACGGTAGGTGAGGGGCACGCAGAGGTCTACGAAGATATCGTGACCGTCGCCGTTGATTCCGCCGAGGCGTCGTCAGCGTAATTAAGTGCGCCGGGCGGGTACTCGAAGGGACGAAGGATAGGCAGGTCGGCCAGCAGGCGCCGACGCGTTTCGGTGGCGGGGTGTTGGGCACAGATCTGGCCGGCCAGTTCCAGACAAACCAGGATCTCCCGTAGACAGTAATCGAAATGCTCTTTGAGCGATGGTTCTGCGCCATTAAGGCAGGTCGTGCCGTGGCGTTCCAGCCCCGCGCGCAGATCTGCACGGAAAGCGAGCAGTGCCTCCGGTGTGGCGATAGCCACGGCATCGTGAAGCAACTGGGCCAGCCGCGCGCGGATATCACGCACCGTCTCCTGCAGTTGCGGCAACCCTTCTCCCATCCGCGATTGCGTCCAGAGCAGAGCGACCGCATCGGTCAGGCCGTCCGCAGCGACTCGATATGCCTCGGTTCCGTTCATTGATCGATGGCCTAACAAGGGAGCAAGCCACACGCAAGCGGAAAGAAAACGGGCCCGGCGCCGGGGGGAGCACCGGGCCCGCATTGCAGCTGGCGAATTACTGCGCGCCTGCCGCGGGAGAAGGAGAGGTTTGGTGGGAAAGAGCGGTTGGCCCCTCGATAGTAAGGAAGGATTGGAGACGGGCCAGCATTGCCTCGCCGATCCCTTTTACCTTCAAGAGATCTTGTGAAGTGGTAAACGGTTGCTGCTGTCGGTAACTTAAGATCGCATCTGCCTTAGCCGGTCCGATGCCGGGCAGTTGCATCAACTCCTCACGGCTAGCCGTGTTTATATTGACCTGGCCGGAAAACGGCGCCTTAGTTCCGGCCTGTGCTGCTATCGTTAGCCCTAGTGTTGCAAGTGTTGCCATGACCAGGAGTGCCACTCGCATCTTATTTCTCCTTTCTAGTTGATTGGGATCGCAGGTCGCGGATCTGCAAGCGACCGTCCAATGGGAAGGAATCGAGTCGGACATTGATCGAGTCATCCTTGTTGAGAAATCCGATCCCGACCTGTTTCCAGAGGGCCTCCGCCCCTTCCCTCTCTATAATCTGGTACACACCTTTTACCGTGCGTCGTTCTTCCATACCGCTCCTTTCATTAGTCTGACAGATTCACTTCTCGGCGCGCCGTACGATCTTTTAGAGAGCAAGCCGCATGCCAAGAGGAACGGCTATGAAATCAATATGTTACGACTTGTTTGATTTTTTGGGTGATTGAAAACGCTGCGGACCGGACGAAAATGATGCAGTTTTCTTGAACGCGTCTACTCCTCCCGGCTCGTGACGTAGTCTGCCAAGGCCAAAAGGGCATCTTTTTCAATGGAGGGCTTGAATGGTTTCAGGTGTGACTTAGCGCGCTCGGCGTAGTCGCGTGCGAGCTTGCGCGTGTAATCAATCCCCTCGTATTTATCGAGAAGTTCGATAATTTTCCCTAGCTGCACTTCGCTTAGCTCGGTAGAGAGGAGGGCGTCTTTGATAATGGCCCTCTCGGGATCGGTGCACCGTTTGAGGGCGACGATCAGCGGCAGGGTAAGTTTCCCCTCACGCAGATCGCTACCGCGCGTCTTCCCAAAACGCTCCTCCTCGGAGACATAGTCGAGGACGTCGTCGGACAGTTGAAACGCTATCCCCAGATCCAAGCCGAACCGCCTAAGCGCCGTTTCGAGCATCTCGGAGACTTTCCCCAAGACCGCGCCAGCATGGCAACAGGCGGAGAGAAGCACGGCAGTTTTGTGTCGCACTATTTTGAGGTATTCCTCTTCATTAATCCCGACGTCGTTGCTCTGCGTGAGCTCGAGGACCTCTCCTTCGGTTGTCCCGGTAATAGTATCGGTAACCACCTTGAGTAGCCGGAAATCCCCATGCTGTACTATTATTTCGCATGCCTTGCACCAGAAGTAATCGCCCACCAAGACGCTCAGGGCATTCCCCCACTTGGCATTGGCGGAAGGCTTCCCCCGGCGCGTCGGGGCATTGTCCACCACGTCATCGTGCATGAGGGAGGCGGTGTGTATCATCTCCATTGCTGCGCCTATCCGGGGAGCAGCCTCGCCTGTGTAACCGCAGATCCGGGCCGAAAGCAGGGCAAGCGCAGGACGGAGACGCGCTTCCCCCCATTTTGGATGATGTACTGGACGACTTGGGTGATAATGGGAACTGTGGACGTCGTCCCTTCGCGAATGACGGTTTCAGCTGCCGCCAGTTGGGCCTGCACCGGCAAACAGATCTTTTCCAGTTGCATGAATTCCCCCTATTACAGGGGCTCACGTCGCCCCCTCCGGCGGCAAAGCCGCCGGAGCCTCCCCCTCACCGCCGCACGTGCGGCTGTCAACTTCTTCAGGGGATTAGTTGGGGAAGCGTTGCTTGTCAAAGGGATTTGCGGTTGGTACAGGGAGACTCATGAGTGACGCGTACCGTTCCCCTTGCCTCCTTGTCCATGGCCTGACCGCAAGCCCAACGCAACTCGATCCGGTACGGAAGGTCCTAGAGGTGGTCGGTTGCCCGGTCGAGGCCCCCCTCTTATCCGGCCATGGCACCAAGGTAGAGGATCTCATCGGCCTCCAGTGGGAGGATTGGTATCACGATGTGCTGGTGACGGCGGAGCAATTACGAACCGTGTATCCCCTAAGAGATCGGCAACTCTTTTATGTCGGGATGTCGTTCGGAGCGCTTTTAGGCCTGAAACTCGCGATCGATCATCCCGATTGGCTCAAGGGTCTCGTTTGCATCGGGCCGCCACTCACGATGTTTCCATGGATGAATATCATTCATCCGTTGCTCACGTATACACCGCTTCGCTGGATAATTCGCGCCTGGCCAAAGGACTACGATAAGGCAGTGGCCGATCCAGAAGGCCGAGAAGTCTACCGGCGGTCGAGCTATGCCCAATTCCCGTTGTCGGCAGTGCGAGAAGTTCGGCGGTTACAATCGGCCGTCCGCCGTGACCTCCACAAGGTGACGACCCCGCTGCTTCTGATCCACGCCCGTCAGGACCTCACCGCGCCACCAGAGGCCGTATCGATGATCGCCCGCGGCGTCCGGAGCAGCGTTGTGGAGCAGATGTGGTGCGAGCGGTCATCTCATGTCGCCACGCTCGATTATGAACGGGACGCAATCGCCGCGCGAATCGTGGAATTCCTACACCACCAAGCCCCTTGATAAAGATCGTATGCGGCGGCGCCTACGGCCTTCCAAGCCCGATCTCTTGAACCCCCTCGGCCCAGGGGAGGACAAGGACGCTGCCTGGACAACAGATAGGCCTCCGCCTTGGGAAAGTCCGGGAGAAAACGCTCTAATGCCTTGGTGTCTCTGTCATCCACTCGTCGTTTGGATTTTATTTCGATGAGGATGCAGGGTCGGCCCGGGCGCTCGATAATGAGATCAATCTCCGCGTTATCTTTGGTCCGCAGGTAACTCAATTTATAATCCTTTTCATAGTAATCATTCAGCCGGACAATTTCTGTAATCAGAAAATGCTCAAAGGCCTTTCCGAAAGCGGACGTATTTTCCGGCAACTCCACGGAGAGCGTATTCTCGAGGCTTCGCTTTACCCCCAGGTCAAAAAAATAGAATTTGGGGTTCGCACGCTGACGTTTCCGGACGGATCGATGGTACGGTGGCAAGAAATAGCCAACGAGCGTGTCTTCCAGAATTTGGAAATACGATTGTACGGTCACCGTGTCCACTCCGACATCACGCGCAATATTCGAAAAATTGATGATTTCACCATTCTGCTGCGCCGCAATTTCAAGAAACTGGCGGAAAGGATCAAGTCGGCGAACAATTTGCTCCGCGACGATCTCCTCTTTCAAATAGGTTTGTGCATACGTTCTGAGATAGCGCGTCTTTGTTTGCGGATCCGACTGGTTAAAAATTGCCGGAAGTGTTCCCCAATGCAGTGCGTGGGTCACATCAAAATCCCGCGCCAATTCAATGTGCGTCAGGGGAAACAGGCGCAACACAAATGCCCTCCCCGCCAGAAGATTGGCTGTGCCGCGGCGCAGTTTCCGCGCCGAGGAACCGGTGAGGGCGAAGAGCGTCTTATGTTCTTCGATGCAGAGGTGAACGAGATCCAGAAGCTTCGGAATTTTCTGGATCTCGTCAATAAATACCCACGTTTTTTTGTCGCGCAGGGCCGCAATTTTTACCAACAGATCGTTTGGGTGCTTCTGGAGTTGTTCTTCCGTGTCAGGATTCAGCAGGTCAAAGTAAAGGTGTTCTGTTTGTGAAAAAAGATGTTTGAGCCATGTAGATTTGCCGGTCCCCCTGGCGCCAAAGAGAAAAAAGCTGTTATTTTTAGGTATGTTAATAAGTCTATTGAACATACTCAATAAACGTACGCCTAATATCGAGCATTGTCAATGCATGATCCACACGGTCTTGACGTTCACGAATTCCCCGATGCCATTTTTCTAAACTGTAATGGCATTGCGGCAGGGCTTGCGCCCACAGACGTGCTGTCATAGAAGTCATTCACTGATGCGCATTACCATAACGGTCAAACCGAATGCGCGGCATGAAGTCGTGACCGTTCTGTCCGATGGCTCGCTCCGGGTCGCGGTCAAGGCCCCCGCGACCGAGGGGCGGGCGAACGAGGCCGTGGTCGCCCTCCTCGCGCAGCACTTCCGCGTGCCGAAATCGTCTGTTCTGATCGTGCATGGGGCCACCGGCCGAAGGAAATTGATAGAGATAAAGGCATGAGGCGATCGGCGGGTTCATGAGAGATATATTTTCTATCACCGGGGTCGTGTTCAATGTGGCCTTCGGGCTGTATATCGCCTTCCTGGAGCCGCTCGTCTTGCGGACCCTCGGGCAAGTTCACGGCGGAGACGCCTCAACGCCGGCCCGCGCCATCTTGATGGCTGTGTTGCTCCTCGTCACGATCTGCGATGCCGTGGGATACTGGATCAAGATGCCGGCAGTCTGCCAGCGGATTGGCATGTGGAGGCCCGGATGGAAGCCGCCGCTTCCCATATTTTATCTCTGGATATTCCATCTGCTCGTCTATGTCATGATCTGTTGTTTTGCCCTCCTGGCCGCTGGCATTAATGTGTCGTCGTCCGCATCCGTGCGCGACGAGATCATTTTCAGTGTCTGTATATTTCTTGTTGTGATCAAGGAGTTAGTGCTCCTTGTCCCATTCACGATGCCCAACGCCGTCACGCCGCGCGGCCGCGAGTGGATGGGGGATATTGGTCTCTTCCTCTCCTCGCTGGTGGCCTTTACGGCAACATGGCAATTGATGGTCAACAGCGTGCAAAAACCGGACACCGCAAGTGCAGTGATCGAGGCGCTCCTTTGCGCGCCGGTTCTTTTCCTTATCTTTTACCTTCCGCTCCGGTCCTCCTATCTCATCGAGGAATGGTACGGCGATAAAAAAGAATGGATGATCCTCGTCGGTTCTTACCTGACACCGGTGGCCGCGATGCTCTACCGGCTCCTGCGTTAACATCGCAGGATCGCCGGCAGTTTTTTTCTTCGTCATCAAAAGGCTCGACAGTCCAGCTGGTTGAAATATCAGGTGTCCAATATAAGGAATGAAGTGCATTCGCGAGCAATTTTCTTGACTTGATCCGGGGTTTATCGACACTATTCCTTGAGGATCATCACATTGCGATTGCGATTCGTCACCATGGGGTTGTCGGCATTGCTTTTCAATATCACGCCGGCATGGGGCCAGTGGCAGTTCACACATGGTCCCAGTATCCTCAATGAGGCTCCGCAATTCGGCGCGACATCCACACCACTCCTTCTTCGCACCTATGGCCATGTCTGGGAATGGCATGACACGGAACAGAGATGGGAAATCCTCGCGCCGCTGCCGCCGAATTTTTATGTTGAACACATGGTAGCGGTCGGGACGACGCAGCCCAGGGTTATTGTTAGCGGTCGCACGGGGGGCACATTCAACCCGAAGACAATACAATCATCCGAGGGGAATATATTTGCGCTACAAATGCTCGAGAAGGGACGATGGAAACAGCTCCCTCTGCCACAGGCGACACAGGTTCTGGCGCACGGGAATCCGATATTTGCCCGTCGAACATCACCTTCCGCCATTCTCTATGTCGATAAAGATGGAAAAACTGCGATTTATGACGGCCAAACACACCACTGGATCCAAAAACCAAAACTTCCGTCAGGGGAGGAGACCAAGCCCGCGCAAGAGGCTGAAGGGAGCTCGCGGGTGGTGGAATTCGGCGGGTTCGATGGCCGCAAACCAGGCGATCTCTGGATTATCGAAATAGAAGGCCATGAGCTCCGCAACGATAAAATCGTCGGCTGGGGATATCGCGCGTGGGAACTCGCTCCGAACGCCGAACAATGGGTACAATTAGGAGACGTATTCATTGTCTCCACACCACTCACGCAAGTTGTTTGGCACGACGGCACACCCTTTTTAGCCACGAACGATGGGAGGATCGTCCGATTTGCCGAGAACCACTGGGTGTTAGAGGATGAGACATTGCCACGCGCCCAACACGGTCGACGATTATTCTCCGAAGGGATGGAACTTTTCGTCACGGACGGACAAAATCGCTTTCAATGGACCGGCGCCGCGTGGCGACGGGCTACTTCCACGCAACCGATTCCACCGATCGATACGCTTACGCCCGTTGTCCGCCACGTGGAAACCGGCATTCCAGACGATCCGAAAGCGATTACACAGCTCCAACGCTACCAATCCCGGGTATTGGCCGCAACACCGACTGGCGTGTATCAACTGGCGGATCGCGAGTGGCAACCGATGAACGACGGTTTTCCCACCGGACCGATCTTGCAATTTTGGGGCACGGAGTCGGCGCTCTACGCAAACGGCCTCCGCCCCGTGGACGATCCATCAACGATTCCGTGCGCCACATTCCGCTTCACGCGGCAACGCGGATGGACACTCTTTTCTCCCTTATATGGCGCGTGTGTCACGATGCGGCATGATGCCTCGATCGATTCCGCACAACTCCTTGCTGCACGGCAGAGACGGACCGAATACAGAACGATGTTTGAATCGACATCGGCCGCCGCGCTCTTCGCCGCCATCATGGGCACAGCGTCCGTTGCCAATGCGCGCGTCTTTGCCGTCCATGAACACGGCGCCCACTTTTTTGCCGGCACCGATCTTGGTCCGCTGCGTGCGCTGCCAACCCTTTTCTCGCGGCCAGCGTCGGCACCGCCGTCATCCTGGGGCAAACGGCTCGCCGGCGAGCCGACGTTTGTGTTTCATACGATGAACGATACCGTGTTGGCGGGTACGCGATCAGGGGTTTTTCGATTCGAAAATAACGATTGGCAACCGATCGGCGACTCACTGAATGCACCGGTTACGCAACTGGCGCACACCTCCACCGCCGTGTATGCAGTCACCGGCATAAGTTCTCCGTGGTTCGCAATAGACCTGACCCGTGCGCTGCCCACTGCTGCAACACACACATTTGGCCGACAATCTTTTTTACATGAACACCTCCGTGAGAAGATCCCCCAACTCTACCGACTCAACAACGGTCAAGCGACATGGGAGCCGGTCATGAAAGGACTCCCAATGGGGATGATCACCGGCCTGGCGGTCTTGCATGACACACCATATGTCGTGCTCTGGGTGCGTGGCGTCTATCGCCTACTTGCGAACGGCCGATGGGAATCCGTCCCGATCGCCGACGCCCATTTCCCCTACACACTCTACGCTACTGAGCAGGCCCTCTACGTCAGCACCGAAAAAGGGGTGTATCGTAGTGAGTGATCACCTCACCAACGGGGAAAAATATTTTGGCTTCTGGGTTTGAAGTCGATTACGGCTCAACAACGGCGCCCAGAAAGAGGAGGAGGCCGGTCTGCTCGTCGCGGATTGCGCAGAGGAAGGGGCGGTCCACGATCATCTGAAACGGCGGTGGTGGTTTGGTCCCAGGCTCTGCTGCGGCCGATTTCATTGTAATCTCGGTCGCCGCCGCGGCCTCCGTTCCCTCTTCGTTCACCTCCACAAAGGTCTTGTGGAGCACCTGATCAATCCGAATCCACCATCCCGGCGGAACGGTGGCAATGCCGCCGAACTCGGCCTGGTCGGTAAACGCATTCGCCATGCCAAGCGCAGTCAGGGCCTCGTTCAATTGCGCGCGATATTCGAGGCGGAATCGTGGAAGGACCAATGTGCCCTCGCGCCATGTAAATTGTCGCATCCATGTCTCCCAGCGCTTTGCGTCCAGGCCCTGAAGGAGCGTTGGAAGGTTCGATGCGATGGCTGGCAAGACGATATACATCTGGATCCGGCCTGCCCCATAGGGGAGTTTGATCGCTTGCATCTCCTTATTGCTGCTGTACCAATACTCGTCGGATTGCGTCATCATGGGGAGGTGTTTTTGCGCGCTATTCGGAAGCGTGAAGGGCCGCTCCTGCGTGGCCTCCCTGTCGAACGGCTCCCCCCACTTTCCCTTAAAATAGATCGCGTTGACCAGGACGAGGATGGCCTCCGAAGACAGTTCATCGATGATGGAGGTGATTTTTCCTCGTGTCGCCTTGCTGACCCACGTATTGATCGCATCGCTCGATTGTAACGGGGCGACCGCTGCCTTATAGACCTGCTTTGCTTGCTGAAGAAAGGTGGGGTGGAAATCCACACCCGGTTTTCCCCAGAGGCCGTTGGCAATGGCAACCTCGATTTTTGGGTCGGGCCTTTTCAATAGTTGATGGAGTGCGGCAACGCCGGTGTGAATCTCCGCGATGTTTCGTCCTTCCAACCCCAAGACCTTGGCCATCGCAGTCTTCGTTGCCCCTTCCGCCCCATTGTATGTCATTGCCAGGGCCAGGAAGACGCTCGCTGGCGAGATAAAGACGTTCTCTCGGTCGGCGCCACCGTGAAGTCGGGAAAACAGGGAAAGTCCGAATTGCGTACTTGAGTCGGCGAGCCAGGCGTCCGGCGTGCCGACCGCGTTCGCTACATCGGGCACCGGGGAAGGCAGGGGGGAAGGTTGTCCAGGCCCCGGGTGGCGCGTGCAACCGAACACCAAAAGAAGGGCCAATAGAAACAATGCCCGTTGAATGTCTCTCAACATGCCGTTACCCCCGGTTCGTTGGCTGTGCCATTTCGTTCTCCATCTGCCTCCACAGCCGGGAGGCGCGCGCCTCGATCCACACTTCTAGCACAATGTAGAGAGCGATCAAGAGAACGGTCAGCTTGCGTGAAAGGGCCGCTGCGGCAATGATGGGGATAGCCCCTAGCGCAAGGGTGACATGGAGGATGGCAAGGCGCGGATAGGGTGCAAAAAGGAGTTTGCCGAGGGGGATGCGGTCGACGGCATCGGTGGCCGCACTCCGGCGATAGGCGCGCGCGTGTGTAATGCAAAAGGGGATGGCGGAGGCGAGGACAAGGGGACTCAACGGGTGCGATTCTTTGAGGAAGTCGGCAAGAAACACGAGGAAGGCAAAATGGACCGCAAGAAAAATGCCATAGTGCACGCAGAAAAAGCCGATGGCAAATGCCCGCTCAGCGGGCTTCACCGGCCGCAGGGGGCCGGGCACGAGGCGGTTGTGGGCGTCCACGGGATAGTTCGTCGTCGCCCGCCGCATCGTCAGCACATGAAAAAAGCCGATCACCACATTTTCCAGCCAGTAGGACATCAGGAGCGCAATCGCGGACCAGTCAAAAAAGAGTACCCCACAAAGCGGCACGCAATTTTCCACCACGGAGGTCAAAATGTATTGTCTATTTCTCAAGAATTTTCACCAATGTAGGCCCGCTTACCTGTTTTCGACGGGCATGAGATGTCGGCGAATGGGGAGGCACCTTGCGTAATCCTCGAAATCATCATCCGTCGTGAAGATGCCGAGAGCGAGTCGGGAAGCGACGGCACAGATTTGCAGGTCAATTGGCGTACCGGTCACCCCCTTCGCTTGGCATCGGTTGAAGAACATCGCTGCCTGTTCGTAGTCGGAGGTCAACAGCGGAAGATCTTCGAAGGTCGTGAGATGATCCTGCAGGCGCACAAAATCGGCGCGATGGCGCACCCCGGAAAGCAACTCCTGGCGGATCGCGCCGATGAGAGACGCTTGCCCAGTACGCACGAGACCCGCCCATTCGTGGACGAGGCGCTCCTCCTCGGGATTCAGGTGTTTCGGATTCCGGCGGAGGGCCAGCGACCAGATCGGCGTATCAATGAGAACGGTCAATGCCGGTTCCTTCGCCGCAAGGCCTTGTAATCATAAGCGGGATCAAACTCGATCTTTCCCATGAGGTCCAGGATGCGCAGTTGTTTCCGCCGCCTGACATACTCTTGGAGGGCCACGGTGACGGCCTCCTTTTTGGTCTTATGCCGCCCAATTTTTACGGCAGCCTGGATTAACCGATCATCAATGGCAAGGTTCGTTGGCATGTCACCACCTCCAAGGGAGATTTTCACACATCCGAATGTGTGATGTCAAGTGTAAGGAAACAAGTTACGCCGCCTTGGCGCGGGCCTCGATCGCTTCGACTAAGAGCTGTCGGACCACGGCGGCTTTGGAGTTGGCTTGGAGTTTCGCCAACTGCTCGATCTCGAGCGCCAACCAATTACCGTATCCACACGGTCTTGATATTCACGAATTCCCTAAGTCCGTAGTGGGCCAGTTCGCGACCGAAACCGGAGCGTTTGATTCCGCCGAATGGGAGGCGCGGATCTGACTTTACGATTTCGTTCACGAAGACGACCCCCACCTCCAGCTGGGGTATCAGCCGCTTGGCGCGGCCCACATCTTTACACCAGACGCTGGCTGCGAGGCCGTACTGAGACTGATTGGCGAGGTGCACCGCCTCGGTTTCATCCGCGACACGGATCACGGCGGCAACCGGCCCAAAACTCTCTTCCTGGAAAACGGGCATTGTTGGCGTGACACGATCGAGGACTGTCGGGCCGTAAAAGAAGCCCTTCCGTTCCAAGGGCGCGCCACCGAGCACGCATTCTGCCCCGGCAGCAATAGATTCCCTGACTTGACGGTGCAGGTTGGCTCGAAGATCAGCCCTCGCCAGTGGACCCACCTGTGTTGTTTCCTTGCTCGGATCATCCACCACGAGGGCAGACATGTGGGCCCGAAACGCCGCAACGAAGCGATCCGCGCTGCCGTGCGGTACGAAAAATCGTTTAGCGGCGATGCAACTCTGGCCGCTATTCAGCATGCGCGCGGTGCATGCCGCTTTGGCCGCGGCGTCAACGTCGGCGTCGTCCAGGACAAGGAAGGGGTCGCTTCCGCCAAGCTCCAGCACCACTTTTTTCAGCGCCCGTCCCGCGGTCTCGGACACCACTGCTCCAACCCGGTCGCTGCCGGTAAACGTCACCGCTTGGATGGCGTTGCTTGCGATCACTTCCGGGATGGTCTGTACCTCTATCAGCAAGGTCTGCAATATGCCCTTGGGAAATCCCGCATCGGCAAATAATTGTTCGATAACCAGGCCCGTTCCAACCGTATTTGGCGCTGGTTTTAGCAGGACCACATTGCCCGCCATGAGGGCTGGGGCCGCGAACCGAAAACACTGCCAAAATGGGAAGTTCCACGGCATGATTGCCAGGATGCCTCCGAGCGGCTCAAACGTGACATAGCTTTCGCTCGCCTCCGTCGTAGCGCGCTCGGGTTCCAGGAAGCGCGCGGAATGCTCGGCAAAATATTCGCACGTCAATGCACACTTCTCGATCTCCACATAGGATTGGGTGATCGGTTTCCCCATCTCAGCGGTCATCAACGTCGCAAGGTTCTTAAGGCGCTCCCGCAATAAGCAAGCACACCGGTGCAGGTGTCGTGCTCGTTCGGCGATGGGTGTTGCCGCCCACGCCCGAAATGCTACCTGTGCCGCCGCAAGTTTTTCCCGCACCTGGGCCGGGGTCTGCCACTCATACGTGGCCAACACCGCTTCCGTCGAAGGATTGGTCGTCTGAATCGGCATATGCCCTCACGCAAATTTCACTTGGACATCCTGCCGATCGGCCTCGGTTGTTTTAAACATCTCTTCGGGCTGAAGCCCCATCATGCGGGCGACGAAGAGGTCGGGGATCGAGGCGATCCGGATATTATAAGTGTTCACGCTATCGTTATAGAACTCGCGGCGATCGGCGATCTCATTCTCAATCCCGCTGATCCGGCCTTGCAGCTGCAGGAAGTTTTCATTCGCCTTCAGGTTAGGATAATTTTCCGCCACGGCAAAAAGAGATTTAATAGCCTGTGTCATGACGTTGTCGGCCTGAGCCTTTTCAGCCACAGTTGTCGCGCTCAAAAATTGCGTACGAGCTTCGGTCACCTTTTCTAGGACTCCCCGCTCGTGGGCCATGTACCCCTTTACCGACTCGATCAGCTTCGGCAGCTCGTCCGTGCGCTGCTTGAGCAGTACATCGATATTTGCCCACGATTTCTTGATGTTGTTTTTGACTTGGATCAATCCATTGTAGATCCCGATCCCATAAATGAGCAGTCCTATAAAGAGTAGCCCGGCCGCTGCCACAAGTACGATCGCTATGCCGACCATAATGCGCCCCTTTCGTTCGTTAGAATAAATGCATCTGCGCCAGAATATACACGAGACAGGCAACCGTCAATGCCGCTCCGCCGTAAACTTGTGCGGCCGTTCCCCAGGCATGAGATCGGAGACACTCCTTCTCCGACTTGTCGGCAATGTAATAGCAGGAACCCTTCGGACCCTTCTGGATCATCACATCGGCAATCCCTTCGATCGCCGTTGCCTCTTTCACATAGGGATTGTCCGCAGCGGTGCCGAGGATAAAGACGCGGTCTTGCGGTGCGATATGATATTCGGTGAACCGCATCTTTTTATTGACCCCGAGGAATCCCTCGAAAGAGATCCCCTTTTGCCGCACGAAACCCTGGACCTTGGTGGAGGGGTCATTTCCCATGCCAGAAACTTCTTGGTAATCCTCGGGGATATCGACATCAGCCCACGCGGGGTCGACCAATACAGCCCCCGTCTCATCCCGCAGAAGGAATGGCACTCCTCTGTTTTCTTTATCGACCGTGACCCAACGACTGCTTTTGCCGCTTCGGCGATACTCTTCAATCGTGTAAGAATAGTAGAGACACGCGTGCTCGGTGAAGGGCGCCGCGAGCGTTTCCTTCCATGGAGCGGCGGCACCGCTCACCTCTACCTGCCCCATTGCGAGCGAGCGGACCTTTGAGGTGGGTGTGTTTTCGATCAGATGTTTTCGTTTCAGTGTGCGAAACCCATTGAAGAAGAAGGCGATGCCGGCAAAAAAACCGACAACCGTCCCCCCAAGAAGATCATCGAAGCGCAGATCCATGTGCCGTGGCCGTATAGCATAGCGGGGCTCGGTTGAAAAGATCCCTTCATCATGGTAGGGGGCGCCTATGGCCCGATACGTCCTTGCGATTGACCAGGGGACGACCTCCAGCAGGGCATTTGTCATTGATGCCGATTTGCGGGTGATCGGCACGGCACAGGCCGAGTTCCGACAACAGTATCCGCAGCCGGGGTGGGTGGAGCATGATCCGGAAGAGATCTGGACCTCGGTTGCGAATGTCGTGCGGGAAGCCGTAGCGAAGGCCAAGATTGACTCGAAACAGATTGCCGGGATCGGTATCACGAATCAGCGGGAGACGACGATTATCTGGGATCGGACAACGGGGCAGCCGATCCACAATGCGATCGTCTGGCAAGATCGGCGAACGGCAGATTGCTGTGAGGCACTGAAGCGAACGGGGAAAGAATCGCTCTTCATGCAGAAGGCGGGACTGGTGCTAGATCCATACTTTTCCGGAACGAAGATTGCCTGGTTGCTCGACAACGTGCCGGGTGCGCGGTGCCGTGCGCAGGCTGGGGAACTCGCCTTCGGGACGATCGACACGTTCTTGACATGGCGACTGACGGGAGGCGCCACGCATGTCACCGATGTCTCGAACGCCTCGCGCACACTCGCCATGAATCTCACGACATGCGACTGGGACAACGAGCTGTTGGATCTGCTGCAGATCGAGCGCGCACTGATGCCGAAGATCGTTGCCTCATCGGAAGTGGTCGGCAAAACACACAGTGTAGATGGTTTGCCGGACGGGATTCCTGTGGCGGGAATGGCGGGCGATCAGCAGGCGGCGCTCTTTGGCCAGTGTTGTTCTGCGCCTGGAGATGCCAAGTGCACATATGGCACCGGGTCGTTCCTGCTGATGAACACAGGAGCAAAGCCCATCCATTCGCGCAATCGGATGCTCACGACCGTGGCGTGGCGATTGAACGGCAAGACGGCGTATGCCCTGGAGGGATCGAGTTTTATCGCCGGCGCGGCGGTGCAATGGCTTCGCGATGGGCTCAAGATCATCGAATCTGCTGCAGAGATCGAGGCGTTGGCGGCCTCTGTTCCCGACAGCGGTGGCGTAATCTTCGTCCCGGCCCTTGTCGGCTTGGGCGCTCCGCACTGGCGCGCCGATGCCCGCGGTGTCATAAGCGGGATAACGCGGGGGACGACGGCGGCGCATCTCGCGCGCGCAACCCTGGAAGGAATCGCGTTTCAGCAGTACGATATCCTGGCAGCGATGCAGGAGGATAGCGGGATCAAACTCTCCGCATTGAAAGTCGATGGCGGCGCGGCGGCGAATAACTTGCTCATGCAGATCCAAGCCGATCTCTTAGGTGTAGAGATCGTCCGACCCAAACAACTCGAAACCACCGTCCTTGGCGCCGCCTTTCTCGCCGGCCTCGCCACCGGCGTCTGGAAATCCGAAGGCGACATCGCCCACCATTGGCAAGAGGATCGGCGATTTCAGCCAAGTCTGGCGGCCAAGCGCCGAACGGACCATCTCCAAAAATGGCGCCACGCCGTCGAAAAAGCCTAACCCGTTGTTTTTACTTCGGTTCAATGTGTTGGAGAACGCTTGGCAAGTGTAAAACTATCGATTGTCCTTGCGGAATCGCGCTTCAATCGCCTCATAGTAATCGATCACCCGCCGAACATATTCACGCTTCTCCACGTATGGCAGGGGGGAGAAGCTCCGTTTGAATCCGTAGATGATGATGTCTTTGAATTGACCGGGATCGATCGGGAAGGCGGTCACTGCCTTGGCGATCTCATCGCATACGGTTGTGTTCGACACGAGACGGTTGTCCGTACAAAAGGAGAAGGGGAGTTGCGCCGAAAGCATTCGCCTAAGCGGATGGTTGTTGATAGCCCCGATCGACGGCGTGGTTTGGAGATTGCTGGTCAGGCAGACCTCGATCGTAATCCTGCCGTCGGCAATATATTGCACGAGGGCCTTTGTGTAGTCCTCGCGCTCCTTCGGGTCGGTGATATGTTCGACCAGATCGCTGGCGAAAAGGTGCGTGCCATGGCCTATCCGGTCCGCATGGCAATCGGTGATTGCCTGGAAGATGGAAGGAGGGCCGTATGCCTCGCCGGCATGAACGGTTTTTTTCAAGAAATGCCGATGGGCAAAATCGAAGGTCTCCCGATGGGCCTCTGCCGGAAAGCCTTTTTCTTCGCCGGCCAGATCGAAGCCGACAATCGGAATGCCCTTCCGGTCTCGGATGTCCACGAGCGCTTGGACAAGATCGAGCGAAGCCAGCGGGTAGAGATCAGGTGCCGGGGAATAGCGATGACAGCTAACGAAGTTGGCGTAATACGGTGAGTACTGGTCGTCGAATTTGCGCATGGCGCAGCCGATGATCCCGTAGTCAAACGGCGGCGCCTTCGACGAACGGATCTCCACCCGCCGATTTATCTCTCCCTTGGCGCGGTCGAGCCCGGCGTTAACCGCCAGCAAGACCTCCTCCACAGCGAGGCGAGCCCCGGCATTTAGTTGCGGCGCGAATCGCGGTTCGATGTAGCGCACTCCCTCGGTAAAGTTGTCGATCGCCAACTCGTAAGCCACCCGCTCCAGCGCCTCTGGGGTCCGAAGAACGGCGCAGGTATATTGAAAACCGCGCAGATAATCGGCGAGGTCCTCATATCGCGCCTTGAACACCATTTCGCGTAGCCCCGCCTCACTCCAAGAGGGGAGGGCGATCTTTTGGGAGCGCGCCAGCTCGATTAACGTGCCTATTCGCAGCGAGCCATCCAGATGCACATGGAGATCCGACTTCGGAATCGCGCGGATAAATTCGGTGGTGATCCAAGCAGCCGTCGTCATTGGGGACACCCTAATCAGGGCCCCAGGCCAGCGCAAGTCTTGTCTGATTTTGGAATTTGCCTGTTTCGAAACATTGGTATAGAACATTAGGGATTCCAAGATGTTGCAGTAGGGTGGAACGTCCTCTATGGAGACACGCATTGTCTCGCTTATTGCGTCGGCCACGGAGATGGTGGCGGCGTTGGGACTTGCCGACCGGATTGTCGGCATCTCGCACGAGTGTGACTGGCCGCCGGAGGCGGTGCAGGGGCGGCCGGTACTGACGAGGGCGAAACTGGATGTGACACGCGCGAGTCTCGATATCCATCGGGATGTCGAGGCGATCGTTACAAGGGGACTCTCCGTCTATGAAATTGACCTTGCCGCTCTGAGGACCGCTAATCCGACGCACATCATCACGCAGGATCAGTGCCAGGTTTGCGCGGTATCGTATGACGATGTCGTTCGGGCAACACACGCGTGCCTTGGCACCGACGCGCAGATCGTGAATCTCCATCCCGACACGCTGGACGATATCTTCGCGGACATTCGCAGCGTAGCTGCGGCGCTAGGCATAGCCGAGCGAGGAGAGGCGCTTACGACAGATCTGCGTCGGGAGATCGCGCGTGTGGCCGTTCATGCGCAGGCGCTTATCCCTAAGCCGCGCGTCGTCTGTCTTGAGTGGCTAAATCCCCTGATGGTAGCTGGCAACTGGATTCCGGAGATGGTGGAGATGGCAGGCGGAGTGAATGGGATTACGAAGAAGGGGGATCATACGAAGGTCGCGCAATGGGACGAGGTTGCAGCCTTCGATCCGGAGGTCATTCTATTGATGCCATGCGGGTTTAAAATTGCGCAGACGCTTGAAAACCGCGCCGATCTCGAAACATTGGCCGGATGGGCCGACATGCGCGCAGTTATCCGCAATCAGGTCTGGGTGATCGACGGCAATACTTACATGAATCGTCCGGGACCACGGATTGTCGAGAGCCTCTATGTCCTTGCAGGACTGCTTCATCCTACGGAGTTTGCGTCACTTATGCCGCCGCGAGCGGTTTCGAGATGGCGTTAACAGCACCGAAGGACGAGTTTTCCGAAGAAGTTGCGCGAGGCCATCCGCTCATGGGCTGCGCGGGCCTGGGCTAAGGGAAAGACCGTGTCAACCACAGGTTTGAGTTTTCCCTGCTCAACGAGGGCAAGCACCTTTAGCAGCTCCTGTTTTGCCCCCATGTATGAACCCAGAAGCGAGAACTGACGAACGAATACGAAGCGGAGATCCATCGTGACAGTGGGGCCTGTGGTCGTGCCGCAAAAAACCAGCCGTCCGCCTGGGGCCATGGAGGCCAGGCTCTCCGTCCATGTGGCCTGACCGATATGTTCGAAGACGACATCCACTCCACGACCGGAGGTCGCCTTTTTCACCTCGCGATGGAATTCCTTGTTTGCAGTGTAGTTGATCCCATAGTCAGCGCCTAATGCCTTGGCCTTTTCAAGTTTGGCAGCCGATCCGGCCGTCGTGATCACCATGCAACCGATCAGCTTGGCAATCTGGATCGCCGCGCTGCCGATACCGCTCCCCGCACCGTGCACAAGCACCGTCTCCCCAGCGCGCAGCCCCGCACGTGTGATCAGCATGTGCCACGCCGTCAAAAAGACGAGCGGGATCGCCGCCCACTCTTCCGCCTGGAATCTTGAACTGACGGGTATCGCATCGGTTCCCTTGCAGACACAGTATTCCGCGTATCCCCCCTGCCGTTGAAACCCCATCACCTGATAATCGGGGCACAAGCTATCGTTACCGGAAAGGCAGGCGGGGCAATTGCCGCAACTGCTACCGGGCGCACAGAGGACAAAATCACCTGTCCTCACATTTGTGACACCTACTCCGACCTCCGCAATTTTCCCAACCGGTTCGCAGCCCAAGATGTGCGGCATCGGGATCGGAACACCGAGGCCTTCACGTGTCCATATGTCTAAATGGTTAACGCCGCAGGCATCTATCTTGACGAGGACCTCACCTGTGCTTGGGCGAGGTATCGGGACATCGCGATACTGCAGGCCCTCGGCACTGCCATGGTGATCGAAGAGAACCGCCTTCATATTAGCCGTAGATATCATAGAACATACTGATTGCAAATGGGTTTTTGACATTTTTGTCGCTTGGAACGATTTCGATAGACACACCTAGGTAAACGAGTATAGTTTGAAAAGTTATAAAAAATAGCCAAGCGGAGAGGGGGTGAAGAAAAATGGCGCGTACGACACTAGGCAAGGAACTAGAGGTCAGGACAACCAATCAGAAGGGGCAACTGGCGAAGGTGACCGGACCGATCTCGGAGGCTCGAGTCAACATCACAGGGATGGCGGCGATCGGTCAGGGATCGGATGCCTATTTTTGGTTCGTGACCTCGGATAACACGAAGGCAAGGGAGGTGCTCACCAAGGCGGGGCTCAAAGTAGAGGAACGGGACGTCTGCTGCGTGGAACTCGACGACCGACCGGGAACCGCATTTGATGCGGCGAATAGGCTTGCCGGTGCCGGCCTCAACATCGACCACTGGTATTTTTCCAGCGGCGTGGGGTCGACATCGAAGGTCTATTTCTCCTGCGACAACTGCCAGAAGGCGACACAGGTCCTGGGGAGCTAACAGGCTGTTGACAAACCACCGGTTATCGGGCCCGGCACCATAAGGTGCCGGGCGGGACCGTCCGCCGCAGGCGGAGGGCGTTGTGCGAAGGCCCGATTCACTCGGGCCTTCGCTGCGGCAGTTTGTCGACAGCATCCTAAAGTCACGACGAGCGGCCCATGTGCGTGCCGTAAAGGCTGCGCGCGTGGGCCGTGGTGTTTTTCGAATCTCGACTATCTAGCAGGGCGGTGCAGCCGTCGGACGAAGAGGCGCGCCGCTAGCCAGTGCAACAGTGGGATCGCCAGGAGGATATAGGCAATGTCACCGATCAGCTTGGGGTGCCATGTCCCAAGGGAGGCGGCGCGAGCAAGCTGCACACAGTGGAGGATCGGGGTGACTTGCGCAATCGCTACGGCCCAGGAGGGGAGACGATCGGCTATGGGGAAGAAGGTGTCGCTTAACAAAAACATCGGCGTCATGAAACAGGTCCAGTAGAAACCGAACAGGTCCATGGTAGGGATCCACATTGCATAGCTCATCCCTATTGTTGCCAGCAGGTAGCCGGTCAGCGGAATCAGTGGGAGCAACCACAACACGGTTAAGCTCGTTACTAAGCCAAAGAGCGCAGCAACGATCAGAAAGGCCAGACCATATAGTGTGGCACGGGTGATTGCCCAGAGGAGTTCGCCGCATACGATCTCATGTTCATTCACCGGTGTGGTAAGGATCGCATCGTAGCGGCGGTCGCGATTCATCCGAACATAAATATTCCACGTGGCCTCGAAGCTCGCCCCGTTGATAGTGGCCATCATGATGAGGGCAGGGGTAAGATAAACCACATAGGCAATGCCATGGATCTCTCGGACATACCAGCCGAGCCCAAGACCTAGCGCCAAGAGATAGAGAAGCGGCTCAAAGAAATTGGGCAGGACGTTGAGATACCAGGAGTGGCGATAGAAATGAAAATTTCTCCACCATACTGCCGTAATCGACCGCCACCGTATCCCCTCACCGCTCATTCCCGCACCTCGCGACCGGTTAGGTGCAAGAAGACGTCTTCCAGCGACACCGGTTCCTGATTGGCCAGTCGAGGCAAGAGATGCTGGTGGATCAATTCCTCTGTTGTGCCTCGAGCTATGATGCGGCCGTGATCCATGATTAGGAGCGAATCGCAGAGTTGCTCGGCCTCTTCCATATAATGGGTAGCCAGGAGGATGGTCGTGCCGCCGGCACGAATCCGCCGGATTCTATCCCACAACAAGTGCCGTGCCTGCGGGTCAAGCCCCAGGGTCGGCTCGTCAAGCAGGAGAAGT
>JACPFG010000080.1 GCA_016183125.1 Deltaproteobacteria bacterium | reverse complement strand
GAAAGGTCGGGGATGGCATCGAGAGGGATGCGACCGATTGCCTGCAAGCCGAGCAGCGTGAGCCCGGCCGTACATATAAAAACGAGCAATCGGTGGGTCGCACAATAGGCGATCAGCCGGTTAATCATGGATGTTGGTGCCCTTCATGTTCGCTTGCAGGCGAACCTTCCCCTTGCAATCCGCTTTTCAGACGACTCTCTGAGTCGACAAGGAAGGCGGCCTGCGTAACAACGCGTTCTCCAGCGATCAGCCCTTGTTTTACTACTACAGCGTCTCCTAACGACGGTCCGGCTTGGATCTCCCGCGGCGCAAAATAGCCGTTGTCCGCGGCCACCACCACGATCTTTCGGTCGCCGCTGTCGATCACGGCAGAGATCGGAATTACGATCTGCTCGCCGAGGGCCACATGGATGGCGGCATTAACATAAGCCTCCGGACGGAGTGTTCCACCGGCGCTAGGCACCTCTATCCGCGCGTGAGCGCTGCGGGTTTTGGGATCTACGATCGGATTGATCGAACGGATCGTTCCGGTAAAGGCTGCGTCACCTGTAGGGAGAGTGATTTTTGCGGTGGCCCCTGGACTGACGAACGGCAGCTCATGCTCATAAAGCGGCGCATAGATCCAGACCGCCTCGCCGTGCTGTGGAAGATATAAATTATGCGGAACTGCACGCGTTGTGCGAAGGCGAGCCAGTTCCACGTCGCTTATCCCCATGTGGCGCAGATGCATCTCTGCGGCCGTCTCAAGTGTGCGATCCTTTAACCTAAGCGCTGTGACATATTCCCTCTGGGCAACCAGAAGTTCGGGATCGAAGGCCACTCGCCCGACAGTCCTGATTTCCTTAACGGCTTCCCGCTTTTCAACCACGGCAGTTTTCATTCCGATCAATCGCTGACGATCGGGTTCAATGTAGACCTGGGAAGAAGATATAGGGCCTCGGCGGACCAGCCGCATCCCGCAGATAGGACAGTCGCCCGGCTTGTCGCTGCGCACCTGCGGATGCATGGAACATGTATATTCGGCATTCTCCCTCTCCCCTGTGGTAGAGGGGAGATGTGAGGAGGAGTCAACAAAATGTCGTCGCGCTATTGCTATGCCGGTGGCCAACACAATGATGGTCCCCATTGCAATCAGAGGCCGCCGATACAGGCGCCAATGTGCTTGCCATTGCATACGATCCCCTATCGCAAGAATTGATCAAGCGTCCTTACCAGCTCCTTGATCTTGGGCGTTCCTTGCTGTTGGGTCACCGCCTCGGTGAGGCATGTGGCCATATGTTGTTGCATCACCAGTAGGGCCACCTTCTCCAGTGCCCTGCGGGCAGCCGTGATCTGGTTAACGATCTCAATGCAATACTTAGTCTCCTCCACCATCCGAGCAACCCCACGAATTTGTCCCTCTATCTTTTTCAGGCGCGCCAGCGCCTCCCCCTGCGTTTTGGCATCTAACATGTCGTCCCTCCTAGATGGTATATACACTATACCCCTATATGGTATCATGTCAACCGCCGATTTCGTTAGGTGGGCGTCCCGCTAGATTTGCTACGATGTGGCTGCCGCCGGTGCTTGGTGAATGGCCTCGGCCGCGCGGGCAATCTCGTTTAAGAGATCGGCTGCCCAGCGATAGACATTGTATTCGGCCACGTGCGCCTTCATCCGTGCCAGGCGACGCTGCTGCTCTTCCGGCGGCATCTCAAGGGCCTGCCGGATGGCCTCGGCAAACCCTTGGCTGTCATAGGGGTTAATCAGCAGTGCCTCCTGAAATTCGCGTGCTACACCTGTAAAGGCGGAGAGGATCAGCGCCCCCTCGTTACTCTCCCGCGCGGCAACATATTCCTTCGCGACGAGATTCATCCCGTCATGAAGTGGGCTGACTATGCAGACATCCGCCATGTGCAAGAACCCATAGACGGCCATCGGATCATGCTGGGCCTTAAGTAAGAGGACAGGTTTCCAGTCGGCCGTCCCGTGTTTCCAGTTCACCTCGTCGGTCAATCGCTCGATCTGCATCACCAGGTCCCTGTAACGTGGAATATGGATCCGCGATGGCGCGCCCAACTGAATGAAACGGACTTTTCCGACATAGTGCGGATACTTTTCCAGGAAGCGATCGATGGCCTGCAGGCGCTCCGGAATCCCCTTGGTATAGTCGAGCCGATCTACGCTCACAACGAGCCGTTCTTCCCCCAACTCCAGCTCTTTCCGGTAAGCCAGCGCACGTTCTTGCAGTTCGGTCTCTGAAGGGACGCCGCGTTCCGACCACGGCTGGATGCTAATCGGAAATGGTTTGGCCAGCGTAGTGCCGTGTTCGTGCAGGGTGGCCGAGCGATCCCAGTCGATTCGGACAGGCAGCATTTGGTTTACAGTCGTCAGAAAATTATTGGCGTAAGATTGCAGATGGAACCCTAGGAAATCGGCGCCGAGCATGCCGAGCAGTATCGCCTCCTTCCAGGGGCAGATCTGAAAGATCTCCACGGTGGGCCAGGGGATGTGCCAGAAGAGGCCGATAACCGCATCAGGCCGCTGCTCGCGAATCATCTGTGGTAATAAGGTAAAGTGATAATCTTGCACCAGGACGAGCGGACGATCTTCCCCACATTCGGCAACTATCGCATCGGCGAACTTTCGATTTACCTGTTGATAGGCCAGCCAGTCGCGTTCCAGGAAAAACGGACGATTGTGTGTCAAGTGGCAAAGTGGCCAGAGTGTTTCATTAGAAAATCCGTAGTAATACCCAGCCTCTTCTTCCTTGGTAAGCCAGACCCGTTTGAGCGTATAGCAATGGTGCTCCGGCGGCACCATAAGCTTCCCCTCGGCATCAGCGGTCTCCCGGTCGGCGTTGCCGGAGCCGTGCGCGACCCAGAGGCCGCTAGTTGCCCTTAAGATAGGATCGAGCGCGGTGACAAGCCCACTGGGGGGCGTCGAAACCCTGCGGGCGCCGCGCTCCTTCGTATGCGTGTATGGCTCCCGGTTGGAGACAACTATCAGCCGGCGATTTTGGAAATGCGCGGCGGCAAAGGCCTTAAGCCGCTCCGCTGTCCAGAGGTCATGTACAGGCCTAGGCTCCGTGGTCTCCGTGATCGTCTCTTTTACTGACCGAAGACGGGCGGTCAATGGTTTGAGGATGGACTCTGTAACATATTGAAATCTTGAAGGAAGTTTCATGGCAACCTCCTTTACCTTGCCAAAAGTGTAAGGCCATCCTACCCCTTTTCGGCCCCTAGAACCATAGCGGTATTAATCAGGGCCATATGGGAATAGGCTTGCGGAAAATTACCGAATAGCTCACCGGTAACCGGATCGACCCCCTCCGAAAGGAGGCCGACCGGATTGGCATGAGCCACAACCCGTTCAAAGATGGTCCGGGCTCGGGCGTCCTCCCCGATCGAGGCAAGCGCCTTGGCCAGCCAAAAGGAGGCCACTATAAATGCATTCTTGGGACGCCCAAAATCGTCCGGATTGGTGTAGCGAAAGGTAAATCCGTTACAGGCGAGCGCCGTTTCAGAGAGGCGCACAGTTGCAATCCATCGCGGATCATGGCGCTTTAGAAAACCGTATCGTTCTAGTAACAGCAGGCTGGCGTCGAAATGTGAGGAGCCGTAGGCCTGAGTAAAAGCTCCGACATCGGCGTTCCATCCCTTTGCCTCGATATCTTGATGAATCGCGGCTGCGATCGGTCGCCAGCTCTCCGCCGCATATGTCTTGCCGAGTTTTTCCGCTATCTTAATCCCGCGGTCGAGAGCCACCCACGAGAGGACCTTGGAGAAGGTGAAGTGTGCAGTTTGGCGACGCAACTCCCATATCCCTGCGTCCTCTGTCGCCCATTCCCGGGCGATGGTGTTAACCAGGAAGCGGACCAGCGCCCACACCTCGTCGTTCATCGGTTCGAACTGGTAAGTCACATAGAAAAGGTAGAGGGTATGGAGGATCTCGCCGAAGATGTCGTTCTGTTTTGTGTGCCACGCGTTGTTGCCTATGCGCACAGGGCCGGAGTCGCGATAGCCCTTCAGATGCGGCAGGATCTCCTCTTCGAGATTGCTGCGGGCATCGATCGAGTAGACTATTTGCGTCTTGGTTTGTTTGCTCTCGAAGAGCCTAAGGAGGAAATGGATGAAGGCCTTGGCCTCGCCGAAATGGCCGATTCGTTTGAGGGCCTCTAGCAGGAGAGAAGCGTCCCGGAGCCAGCAGAATCGGTAATCCCAGTTGCGTCCCTCGTTCAACGCTTCTGGCAGCGAGGTCGTCGGCGCAGCTATTATCGCGCCCGTATCCTCGAAGGTCATCAATTTAAGTGTAAGTGCGGAGCGAAGCGCGGCATCTTGGCCAAAGGCCGGTAACCGGCAGTAATTAGCCCATGCATCCCAATAGGTCTTGGTTTTATCCAACATGTCGAGGGCATACCCAATCGTCGGCATAGAGAGCTTTTCGTGGTATGTCAGGATGCAGTAATGGTCCATGGTTAGCGGCACCGGTTGGTCAGCCAGGATCCCCTCTAGCGGGAGATCGGAATAGAGGAAGATATCTTCCAAGGCGTTCATGGCGACTATCACGCCTTCACGGACTTTTACGACCGTCTCCCCGCGCGCATAGTTTAAACGTGGTTGATAGGTGATACGCACCACCGGATGCCCGCGAAGCGGGCGGAGCAACCGATGAATCTCTACTGGACGACAGTGCGCTTCCCCTTCGCGATAGCGGGGCATAAAATCGATCAGCACGAAGGCGTTTTCGCCGTCATCGAATTCGGTTTGTAGGATGTTCGTCGAGGGAAGATACGACTGACGCAACTGGCATGAGCCGGCCAGCGTAATCTGAAAGGTTCCGCCCGCCGGATCTAGTAGCCGGGCAAACGCCGAGGGGCTGTCGAAATTAGGCAGACAACACCAATCGATGGCCCCCGTCTCATGAATGAGCGCGCACGTTTTGCAATTCCCGATCAATCCGTAGCGCATATTCGCTCACTCTTAAGGTTCCATCAATGTCGGAAGCGTCAGAATCCGCTCATGCAGTGTGTCGCGGACTTGCCGAACCGCATCTTTGACTGCCGCATCATCGCCGGGAGCCCGCAAGGGATCGGAAAAGGGCCAGTAGACGATCTGCTTTGCCCCGTGCGCCTTGCAAGGTTCCAGGGCCGGTTCCGCCAGCACGACCACACAATCCATTCGATCCATCGGGACCGCCTCCAAGGTCTTGGAGGTCTGCGAGGAGAGGTCAACACCGATTTCCTGCATCACCTCGGTAGTCAGGGTGTTCACGGTGCCCGGGTAGAGGCCGGCGCTGCAGACGGCGAATTGTTCTGGCAAGAGTACCCGGCCCAGCGCCTCCCCCATCTGACTGCGGCAGGCATTATAGTCGCATACGAAACAGATAGTCGGCATAATGGCGTATTGTCCGGGAGATGGGGAGGAAATGTCAACCTGCAGAGACAACTGGGGGAATGTCGGCTAATACTTCTCGGCGGAATTCCGCGCGGTGGTTCGGGATGATCGCCCCTTCGATCGTTTCCAGGATATAATCGATCGTCAGGAGTCTCTGCCGGATTTGATGTCGATCGCTGGGATTGAAATGGGCCTGCTCTAGTTCTTCCAGGACCGTGTGAACGTCGCGGATCGAAATGTCCATCATGTTAAAGCGGTCGGCCAATAGATCGCTGGTGCGCAAGCGCCGGCAAAAATCGCCGAAGGCCGCACCTGCGGTAGAATATTTGCGCCCATAATTTGCTAGAAAAGCGCGGTAATAGGTCACCAGTAAGGACCGATCGGAGATGTATGATTTAAGCGGGGCAGCGATTGCCTGTGGCCGTGCCTCGACAGCGCCGCCGGTTCCCATAAGTCCTAGCAGGAGCGCCACCCAGATCAGCTTGCCAATGACTCGAACCATCATCTCTCTCCACAGGGATGAGAAGCAAGCGCCGTGCCATGCAGAGGGGGTGTCGAAAGAAAATAATCATGAATTGTTGGGAATAATTACGCCCGTCAATGGGGGGAGGGCCCAAAAGAGACGAAGAGGCTCCGGGTGAAAACCCACCACTTTTAGGCTGCTAATAGGTCAAAATAAACCCGACGAGTTTAACAGTAGTTGATTTTAAGGATTTCGAACGCACGTTCCCCTTTTGGGGTCTTCACAGTGACCTCGTCCCCTTCTCCCTTGCCGATCAGCGCACGTCCTATCGGGGATTCGACGGAGATCTTCCCCTGTTTCAAATCAGACTCATCGGTTCCTACAAGTTGATATGTGAGCTCGTCGCCGTTATCGGCATCGCGGAGTTGAACAGTGGCGCCAAAGACGATTCGTTCGTGTACGATTGACGAGGGATCGATGATATGTGCCTGCGTTAGTTTGCGTTCAAGATCGCTTATCTGTTTGAGCAGTTGCTCATGGTGAGACTTGGCGGCATCATACTCGGCGTTTTCAGAAAGATCGCCGTGGGCGCGTGCTGTTGCCAGCGCCTGAATCGCCGCCGGAAGCGCCGCGGTTTTGAGCTGTTTGAGTTGCTCTTGCAGTCTCCGATGACCGGTCGGAGTCATCGGAATGGAATGAGTTAGGTTCATAAACAGAGCCCCCGCCAGACGGCGAGGGATGCGATAGTGTTAGGCCACTTCGATGCAGGCGTCAAGCCATTGCATTTGGGTGATCGTTATGCCTATCACGACACTGTGACGGCATGGATCAAACAACTCCCAGTGGGCCCTATGGCTAACTTTGCGTATTTACTGGGCGATTCTGCGGACAAGGGGTGTGTCGTCATCGATCCGGGATGGGAGGGCGAGCGAATTTTGCAGGTAGGGACCGATAACGGCTATAACATCGAAGCGATCTGGCTAACCCATACGCACTTTGACCATATCGGGGCGGTAGAACCGCTACTAGAAAAGGTCGATGTTCCGCTACTGGTCCATGAATTGGAGGCATGCACATTCGCCCACTTAAAGGACCTAGTGCGTTGCACGCGTGACGGAGATCCCTTGCAAGTCGGCACCGTAGGTGTCCAGTGTCTTCATACGCCGGGACATACGCCAGGTGGACAGTGTTTTGTCGGCGAGGGATTTGTCTTTACAGGGGACACCCTCTTTGTTGATTCAATAGGGCGTACCGATCTGCCCGGATCCGATCCGGAACAGATGTTTTCCTCACTCAAGCGCTTAAGCCATCTCCCTCCGGGGACGGTGGTATATTCAGGTCATAACTATGGACGGGAGCCGACTACGACGATCGGCGAACAGGTGAAACGCAATCCTTATATGCAATGTCGGACCGTAGGGGAGTTTCTTAGGCGATGAGGCGACCATTTCGCGAGGCCATCAAGGAACGGATTTTGCTCGCCGACGGGGCGATGGGGACGCAGATCTATGAGCGGGGTGTTTTTATCAACCGCAATTTCGACGAACTGAATCTCGCCATGCCGGAGCTGATCCGACAGATCCACGCCGATTACATAAACGCCGGGGCAGACTTGATCGAGACGAACACGTTTCGGGCAAATCGGATTGCGCTGGCGGCATATGGGTTGGAGGGAAAGGTTCGCGCTATCAACGAAGCTGGGGCCAGACTCGCGCGTGCTGCGGCCGGAGACGAGGTATATGTGGCCGGATCGGTTGGGCCACTGGGTGTTACGATCGAACCTCTGGGCCGTTTGGCTCGCGATGAGGCGAAGGCGGCCTTTGCCGAGCAGATCGCCGGCCTTGTGACAGCGGGAGTGGATTGTCTTATCTTGGAGACCTTTCTTTCATTAGACGAATTGGAAATTGCGTACGGGGCCGCCCGTTCCGTAACAGACGTGCCTATTATCGCGTCGGTAGCGTTTCGTCTCGACAATGAAGGCGAGGTGATCGGCGTCTCTCCGGCGGAGGCCGCTCGGCGGATCGCCGGGTGGGGCGCGGAGATCGTCGGCACGAACTGCGTACAAGGCCCCGAGGCCACACTGCGCGTTATCCAAGCGATGCGCGCGGTTAGCGACGTCAAACTATGCGCGATGCCGAACGCCGGGCTGCCGCAAGTGGTTGAAGGCCGCACGCTTTACATGGCGACGCCGGAATACATGGGAGAGTACGCGCGGCGTCTGGTGCAGGGCGGGGCCAATATTGTCGGCGGGTGCTGCGGGACGAACCCGGCAGAGATCGCCGAGATGCGAAAGTTTCTCCGGGCGGTTAGCCCAAGTCCACGTGTCCAGGTGGAGGTGACGGCGCCGCCGCCGTCGGAGATTGCGCCAATTCCGATCGACAGGAAGAGCGCCTTCGGAGCGAACCTCGGCAAAAAATTTCAGGTGAGTGTCGAGATCGAACCACCGCGCGGATTCGATCCGCAAAAGACGATCGCGGGGGCGCGGTTCCTCCACGAGCATGGCGTGGACGCCGTCAACATTGCCGATGGAGCCAGAGCAGTTGCGCGTATGAGCCCGATGGCCTTGGCGAAGCTCATAAAAGATGATGTCGGGATCGAGACGGTCATTCATTACTGCTGCCGCGATCGGAACCTCCTCGGGATGCAGATGGACCTGATCGGGGCGAATGCCTTGGGCCTGCGCAATATCCTCATCATCACCGGAGATCCGCCGAAGATGGGGAACTTCCCGCATGCCACCGGTGTCTTTGATGTCGACGCGATCGGGCTGCTACACTTTGCGCGGATGCTGAACCACGGCCATGACTTGGGCGGGCGCCCGATGGGAGAAGTGGCGTCGCTGTTGCTCGGTTGCGGGTGCAATCCAGGGGCGATCAATCTCGATCTCGAGGTCGAACGGTATCGAAAAAAGGTCGCTGCGGGCGCCGAGTTTGTCTTCTCCCAACCGGTCTACGATCCGGAAATGCTTGAGGCGTTCGTTCAACGCACCGCCGATGTACCCGTCATTCCGTTTTTCGTTGGCGTCCTGCCGCTCGCGTCACTCAAAAACGCCGAGTTTCTGCACAACGAAGTCCCCGGGATGCAGATCCCCCAGCCGATCATGGAGCGGATGCGGACGGCCTCGACGAAAGAGGCGCAGCGCAAAGAGGGGATCCGAATCGCCCAGGAGGCCCTCGCCGCCGCGCGCAAACTCCCCCGCATCCAGGGCGCCTACATCTTCCCGCCGTTTGGCTCCTACGAGGCGGTCCTTGAGGTGATGGAGGTATTGTAAATGCGCCTTTGCCTCCTGCTACCATTGCTTCTCCTCGCGCCCCTGCTCTATGCCCACGAAGCCCATCGCGAGGGGCGAGGGGATATGCAGGAACGAGGCGAGCAAGAGCGTGTGCATAAAATCAATACCGAATACCTGCGGACGATCAAACCGATCTTTCGGGCCAAGTGTTTCGATTGTCACAGCGCCCAGACGAAATATCCGTGGTATTACCCCCTCCCGATTGCCAAGCAGATCATTGATCGGGACATCCGGGAGGGACGGAAGCATATTGACATGACGAGCGATTTTCCCTTCAGCGGTCATCACCCGCCGATGGAGCAGCTGGAGGTGATCAAAAAAGTCGTCCAGAATAATTCGATGCCGCTCATGCGCTACCGATTGCTCAACTGGGGATCGGGGCTTACTTTAAGCGAGAAAGGTCGGATCCTCCAATGGATTAATGCTGCGCAAGCGATTGATGCCGCACCGGAGTGACCTAGAATCCGCCGACCTGGTGCAGTTTTTCTTCGACCTCTTCCAGCAGGAGTTTTGGCAAGGCCCCCAGGTGCCTCCGAAAACGATGGTTATCAATGGCCCGGGATTGATCCACCATGACATCACAGTCTTTCGTGTTGCCGCTCGCGCCCGCGGGGAGCCGAACACGAAGAATATTGAAAAGGGTCAATTGTGTCGTGCAGGGTATGACCCTCCAAGTCAGCGAGGTACAGATGGCCGCGCTTAATCTTCACCCAGGCCCTCGCCAGCGAGCCGATCCAGGGATACCATCTCCTGGCGGTTCGCGGTTCGGACGATTTGCGAGGCCTCCAGGAATTGTTTCCGTAATTCCTCCCTTTCGACTTTCTTTTGCAGATCGAGCAGCGCGAGGCGGACTACGGCGGTATTCGTGTGAACGTGCAGCCGTTTCTTTAGGCGATTCACCAGCGACACCTCCTGCGGCGGGAGGGAAAATGAGGACTTTACCGCGGCCGATTTCTTCATACCTAAATAATACCTAATAGCATGACAATGTCAATGACCGAAAAGGTCCGGTAGTGTAACAAAGTTTGTGTAATTCGCGGATAACATAATAGCCCTTGTGCGACGTGGTTCCTCCTCTTGTGGTCAACCGGCGGCGTCGCGCCGGGATGTGGCTACGGCCTCCGCGCG